>CAZGWB010000109.1:0-8585 GCA_964529335.1 uncultured Candidatus Cloacimonas sp. | reverse complement strand
ACCCAGTCCTTTGTGGAATGCTTAAAAGATAGTGAGTCTGAGGTCAGAGCAAATGCCTTGAAAGGAATTATTAAGCAGAGAGGTAACGATTGGAAGGCTGCAATTCAAAATTGCTTGACTGACTCTAGCCCTGAGGTACGTAAAATTGCCGCAACAGAATTAGGAGTCAGGAAAGATAACAGCTTGTTGATGGAGTTAATTGTCTGTCTGAAGGATGAAGACTCAACCGTCAGGAACGCTACTCTCAACTCGTTGGAGCAAATTGGATGCCCAGCTATTGAACCATTAATTGCTTTTTGGGCCGCAGATAGGAGTCCGATGCGTAGTCAAGTAGAAGTTTTGTTAACGAAGAAGGCTTCAATTTCAACAATGCCGCTGATCAACTATTGTTTATTACATCCGAATGCACCTGAAGAAATATATCTAATGATGGATAAGCTCGGTAAACCTGTCCAGGATTCCCTCTTTACTTCTTTGATGAGTAAAGATAAAGGCGTAAGATTTGGTTCTGCAAGTTTGCTTTCGAGAATGAAGTACTCTCCTGATACCAGTTATAAAAAGTTGATTTACGCTATTGCTAAAGAAGATTGGACAACCTTTAATCAGGTATTACCCCTTGCGACCAGAGCGGATCTGAAACTCCTGGTGGAAAAATATGAAGACGAGGCTGTATCAAAACAAATCGCAGATTTGCTTTCAACACAAGAACGAGAACTCATGGCGAAGACGGCTTCTCTTTTCGATGGTACCCTAGTAGGAATGAAATCTGGTTGTGTTCAGATAGATACTCTAGCATGGGCATCTCTGGCAAAACACCGGTTCTTTAATGGTGATTACCTTGGAATAGTTGCTTCAGTTAGCACGCTAGGACTACCTTACACATTGAACACCAATACCTACATAAAATACGATAACGGTGTAATTGACTCAACTTGGGTAGTATGGTTTCCAGATTGGGAATCAAACCAATCACTTTCAGCTACAGATGGAGCCGCAATATCCGCTGAGATATCGATGCCTGGGATAGAAATAGGTTGTGCTTGGGGCAGAAGAAGCTCTTCTATTGGAATGGGATATGGATCTGTCTTGGGTTTTACTGGCCGATGTTATCTTGAATGGAACATGGCGTATACTAACAAGGCTCTGTTTCAGAACTCTCAGCTTGGTATGCTAGAAGTGGATTCAAGTAAATCTCCATCGCTTAGCCGGATGTTGCTTCTTTTTCAAAAGCAATACAACGGAGTGGATGAGATTTGCATTGCTGGTAATGTTTTTAAGGTTAAGTGATAGCTGTTTTTGAGTTCTGCAGTAGTAATGCTTATAAACAGTTCACTGCTCAGTGTTACTCTGGGGTTTACTGAATTGATCAGTCCTAGCTTAAACAATTCTATGCTTGTTAAATCGGAAGTATCGATTATTAAAAAGCTGGGGCAATTCTCCCCGTGAGAACTTGCGAAAATGAAGAAGCAACAATCTTAACAGCAAGGAGTTCTAGCTAAGAATCTCCTTGTTGATAGGTGTTTCATTTGATTCAAACCCCCTATTCTTACGTCAGGCAACAAGGCGTAACCGGATGGGTATGGAATCAGTTGCAGAATTGCATAGATGCTTCCAAAAACGTGGTACACATTTGAAACAATCGTGATGTCGCAAATCCACAAAACTGCTGATTTGAAAGTATGGTGATACGATTTGATTTATTAAGTGAAAACACATAACAGTCTCCGTCGCATCAAGGTAGCTATTGATAAAAATACCTTGACTCAAATTGAAAGGATTTAAACACTGTATACAATCGCAAGACGTTATTTAGAGTGTAATAATTGAGGATGGTAAGGATGTCCTCAAATAACCTCATAAACGATGAATTGGAATTTTCGCTAAATTTTGGGACTCAGCAGCCATAACTTTATTTATCTTGATAATTTAATTAAATTGGAGAATAAAGGAATTTCTTTAGAAAAATCTTTGGCAAGAAACCTGCAACAGAGATGAAACTGGAGGGGACAAAACAGACTCTCCCGAGTCAAAAGGAAGTTGAAATGCAGATTAAGCAAGAACCAAAACCCGATGTTTCCTTGCTCAAATGTAGTTGCTGCAAACAAGAATATGTAATCGGAATAAACGCTGTTGCAGTTTGCTTGGAATCTCAAGCACCAGGTACAAATATTCTTGTAGTACTTGACAATGACACTGAACGGGTTGATTTAGTTGCGCCAATCGATCCTGCAGATAAAGGAGCATTTGAAAGAGCAATGCCTGGATGGAAAACGATTCAAGATAGCTTAGCGCATGGCCAACAACGGAAATGGAAATGTAATCTATGCAATCAGGTTAACAAGTACCCAGATTTATCATCAGCCATAAATGAACTTAGTAACCGATACTCTGTAACTAATGAATTAAGTTCTACACCTGACAAAATTGTCCACGCTTATCCAAATTCATTGGCTCAGCGACTACTTGGTCTTTCAGCTGACAGCATGTTAAGTCAGACTTATATTTCAACTTCAGGCCGTTATATTATAGAGGAGCTTGGGGAGATTGGTAGTCCTGATGCTTTGCGATTTCTTAATGAGATTTTAGTTTCGAAAATATACGGAAAAGAAATTAAAGGTCATGCTAAAAGAGCTCTGAACATACATAATAAGAAAACTCAAGGCATTCAAGATAATAATACCGATGTTAATGCTACAAATAATGCTGATGACCATTTAAAGAGAGGTTATCAACGATATTCTCAAAACGACTTTAAGGGAGCAATTAGTTATTATACTGAAGCAATAGAAATTGACCCTAAGAATGAAGAAGCATTTTATTATCGTGGCTATGCAAGAAATGGACTCAAAGATTACGAAGGAGCACTTCAAGATTTCGATAAAGTTATTGAACTTAATGATAAATATAGTGGTGTTTATAACAATCGTGGCGTTGCAAAGGATAGGCTAAGGAATTATTCAGGAGCAATTGAAGATTATACTAAAGCAATTGAAATAAACTCAAATGATGCTAATGCATATTACAATCGAGGTTATGATAAATATAGGTTAAAAGATTATCTGGGAGCAATTGAAGATTATACAAAGGCGTTGGAGATGAATCCCAAACTAGATTATATAAAAAAGGACATAGAAAATGCAAAAGAAGCACAGCAAGAAAGCATTACCTTTACATATGTATGCGACGACTGCTCTAAAGAGTTTAATGACTCCGGTGGTTATGCTTTTTACTCAGATGTGCCAATGATGGGTAATATGCTCCTTTGTAAAGCCTGTACTGATAGAATTATATCTACGGAGTCATTTGCTGCTCCGCGGAAGTATTCTGTATCATTTGATTTGTTAAGTATAAATGGAGATCAAATGAGAGAAATAAACGCAGAAGCGATTATTGCACGGTGCAAGAGATTTGGTTTTACTCCTTCACAAGCGAAACAAAAAGCTAAAGAATTAGGGTTGGCATTCCATAAAGATAAAATGCATGGGCAAGATTTGATATATGAGTTTTGGAGATCAATATAAACAAGAGTCATCGTCGAAAACACTGGCAAAACCCAGAGAAGGATAATGGGGTCGAAGCTTTCAGCAGCGGAGAACTGCCCAAATTGATCATCAGGACTGATCAGATGACGGTTTTACGTCAAAGGCAATAATTTAGAAAAGGATCTTGTCTGCGGTAAATCCGGAATGTAGTTGGGCGGTGGCGCGGGAAAATATGCAACAAGCAACCAGTACTTCTAATCTGGTTCAGCAGAATCTGAAAGACAACCGTTTACTCTTGGGAAAAGGCTATATCTCCTAGATCAGATTCTACAGCTTCAATACCCAGTTTGTGACAGACCGAGCCAAGCGCAACGTGGATCATGTCACATCGCAGAGCACTCTAGGAGCGCGTTAAACACCGGTATCATGCGAATAACTTCTAAGCAATTTCGAGCGAAAAAGCAGCGATGTGCTTTCTATTTTGCCTGTAGCTCTCAGGAACCGTATATCTGTTTGCATACAAGCAGGCTCTTCGGTAGGTCGTCAAAGAGCATAACTTGCAGGTTTTGGTGATCTTCAGGATATCCTATACTCACTTCGTTTTAGCATGCTTGTCCAAGTGATCTTGATTTGCAGATTCAAGTGACTCTTAATACAATCAATGACTTTCTAAAACAGCAACACTCGTGGTCGGTTTGATTTTTACCAAATACGCTTGCTGATATTTGTGATCACTTTATAATTCTGAAGAGTAGTGAAATTTAGTCAACAGACCAATCGTGATAAATTAACCTAAATCGAAAGACAAATGAAAGAAACGTAGATAGGCAACAAACTACATAGGCTACATCTTTGATAACTGCGTTCCAGACAAACAACAGAGGGAATCGTATATAATGATGTTAACCACTTTGACTACAGAAAAGTAATCTCCTTTACGGTAAAGACAGTATCTAGTAGTTCCGAACAAGAAGTTCTGTCTCAGTCTGGATAGCTCCAAATACAGATTACTGCGTTTCGACTTCTTCAAAGACGCAGCCATCGTAAAGTTGTCTGATGTAAGGATCATTGTTGTAGAATAAACGGAACTTGCCCTTGATATGTATCAAGGCTCTCTGCCAGCTCTTCATGCTGGTTGAAGGTAATTTGTGTTTTAACTTTCGAAGATGTACTCCTTGGTATAATGGGGAGAGTCAAGATAGATGAAGGTGGAGAGTCAAAGTGATAAACTAATAAATATCACTCTATAACGTTTTGGTGTCAAGCTGAAACAGAGAGGCGGATTGGAATCCGCGATTACGATTTTTCCTATATCATACCGGAGTCATACCGGATGAGCATGCGGTATGACTCCGGTATGATAAGGTTTTGGGTTGATGATTTCGTTGTGGTTTAGACCCGATGAGGCATACTATGT
Source organism: uncultured Candidatus Cloacimonas sp. (assembly GCA_964529335.1). Classification (GTDB taxonomy): domain Bacteria; phylum Cloacimonadota; class Cloacimonadia; order Cloacimonadales; family Cloacimonadaceae; genus Cloacimonas. Next base: position 3,686 of record CAZGWB010000109.1, on the reverse strand, counting down.
GCAACATACGTTGCTTAGTTTATGGCCATACTTAACGAAATAAGGGATATGTGATTTACCTTGACATGGTTTCTTTGTCTAAAGTTTATACCCACGATTAAGAAAACACAGAAAAGCAGGACGGAAGCATTGCAGCCTGAGGATAATGATGAAAGAGATATGGTAAACAGATGATCGCCAAACACTTTAGAATGCAGATAAAAAGGCTTCACAGAATGGTTTGCAGCCTGGGGCTGCACCCGCTGATAAACTATTCCATTATTATAGCTGGTTTTGCGGGTGTTTCCCACACTCTTTTTCTGCATCAGACCAGATATCTTGCCGCTTATGTCCTCATTGTCCTTCAATTGCTTAGCATGCAGAGCAAGCCGGCTTACAATGAGTTTTTGAAGCAGCAATACTCCCGGCGGGATTATTACGGGATTCGCTTGCTGGAAAATTTGATCACCGCCCTTCCCTTTGTGCTGATGCTGTTTTTCAGCGCAAATTACTACCTTGCCTTGGGTGTTTTGTTCGCTTCTGTGTTTTTTGCGCTGAGGTCCAAAAGGGTCTCCTGGCAGATAGTAATTCCAACTCCTTTTTTCCGGCATCCTTTTGAGTTCATAGCCGGTTTTCGCCTTAGCTGGTGGTTGGTTCTGGGGGGATATTATCTTACCTATATCTCGATTCATCATGCAAACTTTGGAATAGGGATTTTTGTGATCTATGCCCTGGGGGTATTAACGGCGCTGTTTCACAGCTACCCAGAGGATATGCATTATGTGTGGATTTTCAATTGTAAAGCGAGTGAATTTCTGCGTTATAAACTGCTAGTTGCCTGGGCTTATACTTCGCTGCTCTGTTTACCGGTGTTGCTGGCTCTGGGTTTGGCATATCCGGACAAGCTGGGTCTGCTTTTTGCAGCCTATGGCCTAAGCCTTGCAGTTGTGGCCACGGGAGTTTTCAGCAAGTATGCGGCATTCCCGCATGAGCTAAGCCTGCGTGAGGGCTTGCCCCTGATGTTTGCCATTATGTTTCCCCCCCTTTTGCTGTTAATGGTGCCCTATTTTTATCTGAATGCGAGTAAACACTTACAGGAGATACTGACTTGATCAGCATAAAAGATCTGAATAAAAGCTATGGTTTCACCGATGCCCTGATTGGGGTGAATCTGGAGATCGAACCCGGCAAAGTGTATGGGGTTGTTGGTCCCAATGGAGCCGGGAAAACCACTCTGTTTAATTGCCTGGCTGGTTTGACCGGCTATACCGGCAGTATAATTTACGCTCAGAAAGACATCCGTAACCACATGGGCTTTCTGCCCACAGAGCCGTATTTTTTGTCCTGGATAACCGCCAGGGAGCATCTGCAACTGATCTGCAACGCCAGAAAGATAAAAGATGTGGATCTGGACAGGGCAAATATCTTCGATCTGCCTCTGGATCGTTTTGCCACGGCTTATTCCACAGGCATGAAAAAGAAGCTGGCCTTAACGGGAATCCTGATCCAGAAGAATCAGATCTTTATCCTAGATGAGCCATTCAACGGCGTGGACATTCAAAGCAATCTACTGATCTCCGAGCTGATCCTGGCCCTCAAAGCCAAGGGCAGAACCCTGATCATCTCTTCGCATATTCTCTCTTCGCTTAGCGAAATCTGTGACCACTTCATCATCCTGAAGGATGGAAAAATAGCCCAACAGGCAGATCGCGACGAATTTGCCGATATCGAAAGGCAGATGAAGCAGGCGGAAATCGGAAACAAGCTGCAGAGGTTGCACTTGTAAAAAAATCCGTGATTGTGCGGCTCAGGCAGTTGCTCTTAATGGGGCTGCGAAGCCTGTTTTATGGATTTGCTGTGCGATTAGGGCTTAGCTTCTGTCTTCCAGGATGTTTAGAATCCTGGCCAGGTTTGCGGCGATTTCCATTACCAATCTGATCATCGAGCCAGCAGCAAAGAGCAACAAAGCTGCTATGCCACCCACGCACAACACCAGCATCAGGGCTCCCGGGCTGTCGTTTTGGGATTCGGTAGTGATAACCGTTAGAATCGCGAAGAATACCGGCACTATTGCCGAAAGCCTGATCAGCAGCGATACTAGCTTTAGGGATTGGTGGTTGCGGGTAGAGAAATCACGCTTTTCTTTGCTTAATGCGTTGTTGCTATTCATTGTATACTCCTTAGCTCTTATTAGGTGGAGGGACTGTAATGCTAATACTTTCTTAATTCAATATTAGCAGTTTGCCGCAATATTCTCTTGTTCCCTTGCCGCTACTCTGCAAGCGATAGAAATACACACCACTTGAGAGATTAGTTTTCCTTAGGCGCAGCTCTTTTCCGCTAAAAGGCTGGCCAAGCACCTTCTGTCCTTTCAGGTTATAGATGCAAAGCTCACCATGTAGCGATTTCTGGCTTGTGAAGCTTAGTTCTGCTCCATGAGGCAGGGGATTGGGATATACGTTCAGGCGGCTTACTTCTGCCACAAGGTCTTCATTCTCCGAAGGCTGTGTATAGAGCTTCAGATCGGTGGGCATCATGGCCACAGAATATTGTTTCCAGGGGCTTAAGTCAGGATGCCGCAACTGGACGATGCCGTTTCCGCCCCAGTTTGGTTGAAGAATGGCGATGTAGCTTTCCGTTCCCATGATCTCGGTTCCCCCATTTGGCAGGGGATCCTCGGCTCCATTCAGAATTTCGTATGTAGTGGGATTATATCTATATAGCATGGCTCCGCTGTTATCGGCAACCAAAGCCAGAGCGTCGCTAAACATCCATAAACGGCCAGGTGTTCCGCCTATGGAAATGGTGTGCAGCAGTTCGTTGTTGCTGGGGTCTATAATGCAAACCGAACCCGGAAGATCAGTCCAGTTTCCCGTGCACGAAACATGCAGTAGACCAGCGTGAATAGCCAGGTATTGGGGATTGGCTGGAACCGGAATGGTTGTAAGCACTTCAAAACTGGCCAAATCGATCACGGAAACCGAACTGCCTGCATAGTTTTGCATGTAGTTGCCTGCATTGGCCACATAGAGCTTGCCGTCAAACACCACCATTCCTTCTGGAGCAGTGCCAACCGTTACTGAAGCGACCACGCTGTTTGTGGTGACATCCACTTTGTAAACCTTTCCGCTGAACAGACCGCTTACGTATAGAAATCCATTGTGCTTAACTGCATCCCAGGGATTGCTGCCCAAGCCGATGAACACGTTGGCCAAGCTGCTTCCATCTGTCCGGGACAGTCTGGCTACAGCATTATCGCCCGAAAGCACCACCCACAGATTGTCTTCGTCCACCACCACTTTGTTGGGAACATTTCCAAGCAGGGCAAAGCTATTGTTTACCGCTTCGGTTTGGGTGTCGATCTTGCTTAGAGTGCGTGATTGTGAATTCACCACAAAAATCTCGTCTGCAAAGGAAAAGGAAAAGGTCAGCAGCAGAAACGCCGTCGTCAGAATAGCGTAAAGTGTGTTCCTGGTCATGTTGTTCACCTCTTTTGATTATTGTGACTTGAGATGAACGTTTTCTTGGCCTGGCCCTTGCTCCGTGGGCCTGGTGACCAAACTTGTGGCAGGTTTCCTGGCTTGCAACGGCTGGTTTTGAAAAACCAAAAGGACGGCTTCCCGGGTTCCCAGTGACGACCTTTACCTTTATGCTGCTAACAGTGGCGGAGACCGCTTTCGCTTTTCACGAAATTCCCTATTACCTTG
>CAZGWB010000108.1:0-8715 GCA_964529335.1 uncultured Candidatus Cloacimonas sp. | reverse complement strand
CCCTTAAAAAGGGAGGAAAGGTTTCATTGGTAGGTTTTGGTTCTTTCAGCGTTGCACATCGTAAAGCCCGCAACGGCATCAATCCCAAAACCAAGAAAGCCTTGAAGATCCCGGCCCGTAAGGTCCCCGTTTTCAAAGCTGGTAAAAAACTGAAAGAGGCTGTTAAAAAATAAGCCCCATAATTGTCATTCCTTGACAGGCGGTTAATAGCTAATGCTCTTGCCGCCTGTCCTTTTTTTTGCTTCTGTAGCATGGGGTGTCTGCTTGAATTAGGTATGTAATACGCATCAAACACGAATCCCATCCGGATTTCATGCGCATTGCATACGCAGTTCAATTTTGGCTCTTGTCAATTTGCTGCCATAGCAGAGCAAAAAAAGAGCGGAGATCTCCGTCAGGAAACCCCGCTCTTTGATTCAGGAGTAAACCAGATTAGCTCACCTGTCTTCTGCGGTAGAGATAAAATCCTCCTCCAAAGAAGATCAAGCTGTAGATAAGTTTTAGCAGGTTATCCCAACTGACCAGCAACTTCCACTTCATCGAGATCAGATAGAAAACCGATTCCATGGCTTGGGGATTGGCGCTGCCGTTCAATTCGAAGCGGATCGAGGCCAAGCGGCCGATGTATCCCAAAAGGGAAGGGATATCCAAGCCAGCAGTGTAGTTCAAAATGGAGATTACTGCCTGGATTCCCAGCAAGGTCAAAACTCCCTTGAAAAAGGACTTCTGCTTGTAGAGAGCGGCAAAGAACCAGAAGAGTGAACTTAAGAACATCATACTGAAGCCGGTTTCCAACGTGCTTTGCAGCCAGGCTATAAAGCCGAAATAGAAATACCCATCGAGAAACCAGATCTGCAGGAAAGATACTACCATGGCATTGAGCAGGGCGATAACAGCAAAGATCAGGAAGGTCCCCGGAACCATCAGTAAATATTTGATTCCCAATATTCTGGACAAGCTAACCGGCTGCGAAAGATGCAGAATTTCGCATTTGCGTTTGAAACCGCCGTTAATCAGGCTGTCGGCCAAAATTATCGCCGTGATCGTGGCAACCACTCCCAGCAGCAAAGTTAGGCTGTAAACGCTTGAATACATTATCAAACCTTCCATTCCCTTGGGTATGTGCTTAACCGAAACTGCCCAATCGAGGGAACTGCCTTTAATCCAGCCTATCAGCAGGCCAATCAGGCTGGTTACATATACTCCGCCTGTAAACCAGACTGGGGTGACTAGGGTTGACCAATGCGTTTGGATTTCTTTTTTCAATAGCGCTTTACACTGTTTCATTGCTTCCTCCTACCACGGCCAGAAAGATGTCAGCCAGGTTTGCCCGGTTATAAGTTGCGCCTTCGATTTCGATATTTGAAGGCAGAATGGCGCTTACGAAGCCCAAGGTTTTTGAGATCACTTTGGGTTCATGCACCATCAATTGAGGTGAAAGCTCAATAGGCAGATTCACTACCCGAAACCTGTTTTTTAGTGATTCCACTTCTTCATGAAGGAGAACTTTACCATTGTCGATGATGATGATTTCCTGCAAGAGATCTTCCACCTCTTCCACCTGGTGGGTGGAAATGAAGATGGTCTTCTGCTCATCGAAGAACTCACCCAAAATAGTATTGAAAAATTCTTTGCGGAAAGCGATATCCAGGCCCAGGGTCGGCTCGTCCAGCAACAGAATATCCACATCCAGAGATAGGGTTATCAGCAGATAAAGCTTGGTTTTCATCCCTTTGGAGAGCTTACCCACTTTTCGCTTCAACGGCAGATTGCTCAGCGAAAGCAGTTTGGAAGCCGTCACTTCGTTCCAGCAGGGATTTACTCCTTTTATGTAATCTATGGTTTGTTGCACCGTTAGCCGGTCGTCCAGACCGCTGACATCCGGAATGAAGGCAACTTGGGAAAACACTTCCGGGTCGCGGTGAAGGAGCAGCTTGTCGTTTAAATATACTTCTCCCTGATGAGCCAAAAACCCAAGCATACAACGCATGAGGGTTGATTTCCCAGCTCCATTTTTGCCTAAAAGCCCAATAATCCGTCCCTTTTCCAGGTTCAGGGTTACGTTTTCCAGGGCTTTGGTTTTACCGTAGTTCTTGCTAAGGTTATTGATCTGATATATATTAGCGGACATCTTCACCTCCATATACTTCCATTATCAGATTTTGCATGGCTTCCTTGCTTAGTTCCAGTTGCCTGGCCATCTGAATGGCTGGCTTAAGTTCTTCTTCTATAAAACTTATGCGGCGCATCTGGATTATCTTTTGCCGTGCTTCTGGGCAAACGAAAATGCCCACACCCCGCTTTTTACAGAGGATTCCTTCCTCCATCAAGGCTCCCAGAGCGTTTCCCACTGTTAGGGGATTGATGCTGTAGTCCCTGGCCATGTTACGGATCGAGGGAATGGCTTCGTCCTCTTTCAAGTGACCGGACAGGATACGCTCTTCGATGTGTCTGCGCAATTGCAGATAGATCGGAGTGTCCGTATTGAACACTTTCATCTTCACCTCCTGTTTTGCTGATGTAGTGATGTGGTCAACCAAAACAGTAATGCAGTTTTCTGTCAAGCTCATTTTTTCAAGTATTTGTATCTGATTGAATAGCATGGTGATAAAGTATCAGTGTATCAATGAATTGTTTGTCTCGGCACTCCTGTTAAGAACTGCCAGAATCTTTGGATCACACAAAGCAGAATTAACTTGATTGTTTTCTACAGGATCTTTGAAATCAGAGTTTAAAAGGCTTATGTTAGCTCATATCATCAGCCGGGACTTTTTCAAAAGGACTATATACTACTCAGTTAAGTAATAGCTGAATAATCGGTGTAATTCTTGGTAAGGACGACATGTGAGCCATTATGTCAATATCGGTAATATATACATAATACTAATAATAATGCACACTATAATCTTGTATGTTACATAAATAGCTTGACAGAATCAATGCTGTGTATAAGGATGCAAACAGAATATCATGCAGGTGAGCTGATTGGCTTCCCTTGGGGGATGAGATAGTAATGCCAACTACCACAACCTGGAACCGTGCAGTAGTCAGTTTGGCTACCATCCCGGGAAACTACTTTCTGGGTTTTGAGGTTTACACTACTAGCTCAACTTCAGGCATATACATAGATTATGTATTTGGACCTCAGTTTGCGGATATTGCTCCAGGTCCGGTGACGCTTGTAAATCCTGCTCCTGATGCAACAGGAATAAACGAATTTCCGATTTTTAGCTGGAATCCACCCATTACAGGCGGAATTCCGACCAGCTATACCGTCCTCTGCGATCAGAATCCCATACCTGAAACGCCTATCGGAACCGCTAACGGACTAAGCTATACTGCCACGGAAGCCTTGCAGTTTGGGCAGCCATACCAATGGTCGGTAGTGGCTACCAATGGTCATGGTTCCTCGGAAGGCAATCCAGTCAGTACTTTCACTACGCGTACGGATCCTACAGTTTCTGTGCCGTGGACCGAGGATTTTGGAACTACCGGAGCAGGCTTTCCTCCTGATAACTGGGTTCGCTATATAGGTGTGATCGCCGATCCATCTGACTTGGTGCAAAGCAATAGCTATTGGGTTCAGGATGACTGGCGCAACGATACAACGGCTAATCCCAAGGATTTTGCTGCCAGAATGAATGTGTATAGCTCAAACAGGTATGCCTGGCTGATCACTCCTCCCATCATGTTGCCTGCAGAGAATTGCCAATTGGAATTCGACCTTGCTCTAACCGATTATGCAAATTTCGCTCCTCCCGATACTCCAGTAGGATTCTCGGGAGTAGATGACAGGTTTGTGATATTGGTTGGTAATGGCACAAGCTGGACACCAGCAAACATATTAGCGCAATGGGACAATGCTAGCTCTGCCTCTGTTTACAATGAAATTCCTCATACTGGCCAGCATATTACCATACCCTTGCAAGGATACACTGACAGAATCTATATAGCTTTCTATGCTGAATCTTCTGTAAGTAATGCAGATAATGACTTATTCGTGGATAACGTAACTGTCCGCGTAGTTCCTGAAGGTTTGCCCGACCATGTTCAGTTGATCAGCCCTCCTGATCAATCCCTTGATCTGGATCCTGAAGCTGTGGAGTTTACCTGGAACCCAGCTCTAACGGGGGGAACTCCAGAATACTTTGAGGTTTGTTTGGGAGAAAATCCCATTAATCCGGCAATTAACTATTATGGCGAGCATCGCTGGATTACAGAAGAAAACTCCTTTAATCCCTTTGTCCAGGAGAATTTTGATCTGGGATATAGCAGCCTTTGGTATTGGGCAGTGTTGCCCTACAATGGTGGAGGCAATCCCCAGCATCCCGATCCGGTTAGTCCGGACTTCATGGTTTGGCAGTTCGTTACCGCTCCTGATCCAACCATCTATGTGCTGCCCCATTTCCAGAATTTCGATCTGGTCTCTACGCCAGATATTCCCTGGGGCTGGAAGAAATATCTGCAATATTCAACTGGAACTCCCAATATAACCACCACTACCTCAAATCCGGTTTCTGTTCCCAATATCGTAAACATGACCAATTCAACTGATGCTTCTGCCACAGTGATCCTGGTATCTCCTCCCTTTGACATGTCAATATCAACTGTGAGAACCAGATTTTATGCCAGAAGCTCAGTGACAGGACAAACTCTCCTGATTGGCGCGATGGACAGCAATCGAGCCACCTTTGAGCAGATTGGTTCGGTTAACCTCACTACTACTAACACCCAGTACTCATTGGATCTGAACGGTTATACGGGGGATTATCCCTATATTGGATTTAAACATGGTCTGGGAGCTACAACCCGTTCCATATATATCGATAATGTGGAGTTTCTGGAACTGGTGGATAAAGACCTGAGTGCTGTTTCTCTTCACTGCAATGGCTTGGCTTATGAAGGCAGTCAGGCAGATTATGTTGTGACGGTAAAAAACGAAGGACAAATGGAACAGGCTTCCTATACAATATGCCTGAAGCGCAGTGATGACAATCAACTTCTGGTAGGACCGATACAGATCAATCAAAGCCTGGCCTCTGGTTCTACAATCCAGCATACCATAAGCTGGAATCCTTCTGCGGCTTTTGTGGGGCCAAACAGACTATACGCAGAAGTGATTCTGGCAGATGATGTAATCCCGGGAAACAATCAAAGTCCCAGCCAGCCAGTATATGTTGTGGGCACCACCACAGAGATAATTGGAGTAGGAGACCCAGATTCAGATTTAAAATCTGCTACACTGCCCATAAATTTCCATTACAAGTGTGGTGTAACTGAAACACTCTACTTTTATGATGAGACTCATCTGATATCTGGAAACATAATTGGCATCGTGCTGAAGAATCAATTCACTCAGGACTTGAAACAAGAACAGGTAAAAGTATGGATGGGACAAAACATGCTTTCCGATCTTTGCGGCGGCTGGGTTCTTTCTGATGGCTTAACCCCAGTTTTCGATGGTTTTGTGGATTTTCCAATTGGGACAAACGAAGTGGTGATTCCTTTGCCTGTTGCATATACCGTATCAGATGCTACGAACTTGCTGATCCGCTATCACAGGCCAATGGATACTGTGTATTATAACGAATCAAATCAATTCTACTACACATCCACACTTTCACATCCAACCCGCTCACGATACATCATCAGCGATTCAGCAGTTGTCGATCCCTTGGCTCCATCAGAAGCCGGAGACACATCGGCCAACGTTCCCAATACGTTGTTACTGGTGGACAATGCGGTTATAGGGCAACCGGCCATCCTGGAAGGTTATGTCCGCGATACGAACAACAATCCGATCGTGGAAGCCACAGTAACATTGACGGAGCGGACTTCTACGTTTACTGACCTAACTGGCTTCTATCGATTCAGTTTCTGGGTAGCTGATGACTACAATGCCACAGCTTCCAAGTTTGGTTATTACAATGTTACGTACTCCGATATTACCACCGTTTTGGGCAGCACGGTAAGCCGGGATTTCGTTCTGGTAAATCAGCCCCGGGTTACTGTGAGTGGCACAATTCTTGCCAATGATGCTCCAGACGGCTTGGAGGGAGCTGAGATTAGTCTGAATGGAATAGAAAACTATCATACTACTTCCGGAGCGGGAGGATTATTTTCCATACCAGACGTGCTTGGTCATGTGGATGGCCAAAGCTATACCCTGATCGTAGAAAAGGAAGGGTACCAGCCTCATCAAAGCATCAGAGCCGTATTGGAAAGCGATCTTGATGTCGGTATTATTACCCTGTTAGAATACCTCTACCCACCATACGATCTGGTTGCTACCCATTCTGGAGTGGATCAATCTGATGTACTTTTGAATTGGACACAGGCCGGACCGCCCAACTACATCTTTTATGATTTCGAGAGCAGCGATTATGGCTGGATTCCCAGCTCAAACTGGAGTAATCCCCTGGGAGATTGGGAGTGGAGCAATACATACGATGTGGATGAATTCGATTATATCTATACTGGCTCCAATGTAACTCCACCGCCTACTGCACATTCAGGAACAGGAATGTGGGGAACTAAGATGTTCACTAACTACACTAACGCAGAGGGTTACAGCTACCTTAGCAAAACTATTAGTCTGGAAGGGGTTTTCAATGCCCAGTTAAGATTCTGGAGTTGGGAAAACATCAATGGCAACTATGATCCAGGCTGTGTGAGAGTAAATGGAGACCTGGTTTGGGGGCCTTCTTGGGATTATCAGTCAACTCAGTGGCGGGAAAGAGTTATTCCTCTCACTAACTATGATAACCTGCCTTCAGTAGAGATTCGCTTCGAGTTTTATGCCACAAATGTAGTTAACTACGCCGGCTGGTATATAGACGATGTTTACATCGGCCCAGCTCTGGACAAGCACTTCGGTCAGTTTAGTATTAGCGGTATTGACAGAGTCCTGCAAAACTACAGCATCTATCGGATGAGGGCTGCAGATGTGAATAATCCCACCACATGGACAACTCTGATCGATGATCATGAACTCACCACATATACCGATGAAAATTTCGACGAGCTGCCGGGCGACATCTATAAATGGGCGGTGAAAGCCAATTACTCAGGTGGTTTGCAATCCAATCCGGTGTTTTCCAATCCTTTGGGAAGAGTATATCCTCCTGACGATATAGTGGTAGACCATGATGGAAACATCGTTCTTATTTCCTGGGCTGCTGAACCTGGCGCGGATTTCTACAAGGTATATGCTTCGCACAATCCGCATGGTCCCTTTAACTATTTGGGCTGGACTACTTCTACCAATTGCAGCACCATCGCTTCCGTAGCAAGGAAGTTTTTTGTGGTGGTGGCTTGCACTGATGAACCATTGCCGGATACACCTCCCCTGGATTAGTGATATACTTGAAAGAAAAGATGATGAAGCCTCCTGTCACTACATCAGGAGGCTTCGCTAATCTGCGATTCTTATTGAGCTTTAATAATCCTATAATAACATGGTCATATCGGAGTCATACCGGATGAGCATGCGGTATGACTCCGGTATGATCTAGATTCGACAAAGTGATACGGACTATTTGTAACGGACTTTAAGACTATTGTATAATCAAACTCGGGAGTTCCTCTCAACCCTTTTGCTATTGTACCTTTATAGGCTTAATATCCTCGTATCAGGAAGATTGAAGATTATCAGGAGGGTGAAAACGAGTCCTATACAAGGTCGGGAGCAAGATGAGGTAGCAGGACTCTCGGGAATAGAACTGCATCAGAAGCGGGGCTGATCTGAGATTCAGTTTTCATTTGACATTCTTGTTGAGTGTAGAAAACTGCTTTCACGAGGTGGATAGTGAAGACAGAAATACTCATTAAAGGCGCACAGGAACATAACTTAAAGAACATAGAACTCAGGATTCCCCGCAATCAACTGGTTGTTTTTACCGGAGTATCGGGTTCGGGTAAATCCTCACTGGCTTTTGATACGCTTTATGCCGAAGGGCAGAGACGCTATGTGGAGTCATTATCTGCATATGCCCGGCAATTTTTGGGGCAGATGGAGAAACCCAAGGTGGATTATATTGAAGGGCTTTCCCCTGCTATTTCCATCGAGCAAAAATCAGCCAGCAAAAATCCTCGTTCCACAGTGGGCACAGTTACCGAGATTTATGACTATCTAAGAGTTCTTTTTGCCAGGATCGGCAAACAGTATTGTCACAATTGTGGAGAGCCGGTTGGCTCTCAGACAGTTGATCAGATGATCGAACACCTTATGCAGAGCCCATCAGGAACCAAGCTGCAGATTCTTGCGCCTCTGGTTCAAAACCGCAAAGGCGAACACAGAGACGAGCTGGAACAGCTTAGGCAGGAAGGCTTTGTAAGGGTGATGATAAATGGAGTGGTTCGCAGCTTGGACGAAGAGATAGTTCTGGACAAGAAATCCAAACACAACATCGATGTGGTGGTTGACCGCATTGTGATCAAAGAAGGTATCGAAAGCCGTTTAGCCGATTCCCTCGAGCTCGCCTTGAAGCTCACGGAAGGAGTCGTCAAGCTGGACTTTACCGAGAGTAATGAAATACAGGTTCTCTCGGCTCAAAATGCCTGTGCGCATTGTAATATCGGCTTTGAAGAGCTTTCGCCGCAAAGTTTTTCCTTCAATAGTCCGATCGGAGCTTGTCCTACCTGTAATGGGCTGGGATACAAACTGGAGTTCGATCCGGATTTGGTGGTTCCAGACCCTGAATTGAGCATTATGGA
>CAZGWB010000107.1:0-8748 GCA_964529335.1 uncultured Candidatus Cloacimonas sp. | reverse complement strand
CTGAGGGTTTGGGTTCGCAGTCCCAGTTTGTTTCCCAAACCGACGGTTTCGGGAATCATGCCGATCACTCCGATCGAGCCGGTTATCGTAGCTTCGTCGGCCATGATGTAATCGCCTGCACAAGAGATGTAATAGCCTCCAGATGCAGCCACTCCGCCCATCGAGATTACCAGAGGATAGTCCTTTTTCAGCTTCAGGAGCTGCTGATAGATAAGCTCGGATTCCAGAGCCGAACCACCCGGGCTGTTGATGCGCAACACTATGGCCTTTATGTCTTTATGCTTGCGCAAGTCTTTGATGATCTTTTTCAGCTTGGCTTCGCTAAGCACGCCCTGGCCGCCAAACTCAGAGCCTGAACCGGGACTGATCTGACCGTTCAGATACACCACCGCTACTTTGTCGCCAGATTGTTTTTCCTTGGTGGCTTGGTAATCGGCAATGGCAAGCAGACGCTCGTCATCCAGTTTCAGCTTTTCCAGCATGGCATCGCGTCCCATTGGGAAATCTATCAGCTTCACTGCTTTAGCTTTCTCAGCGCTTACAAAATAGTCGTCGCGGGTTTCAAAGATAGCGGTAACCTCTTCCAGGCTTAGTTTGCGCCGCTGTGAGATGGCGGTGCGTAAGATGCGATACCGTTCCCGCAAGGCTGCATCGATGTTTTCTTTGGTGCCAGGACTCAGCTGAGTTTGCGAGTAAGGCTCACCGGCACCTTTGTAGGCACCTGACTGCAGAATGTGCATCTTGATGCCCAGTTTGTCGAAAAGCTCCTTGTAAAACATAACATTGGCCGATACGCCTTCCAGCAGCAGGCCAGCTGAAGCCGACGGCTCCATGTAGATATTATCGGCATAGGAAGCCAGCAGATAATCGCCCTGGGTAAGATAGTCTCCAAAGGCCACGACCGGCTTGCCGGCTTTCTTGAAGTCCGCAATGGCCAGGCCAATCTCGGAAAGGGCAGGATAGTTGATCTGGATGAAATTCGGTTCGATCAGCATGCCTTTGATGCGGTCATCCTTAGCTGCAGCGCGGATTTTTTGTGCCATATCCTGAGCGCTAAGGGAAGCCGAACCAAACCATTTCATCTGCTCCAGTTCGTTATAGTCGTTTACCAAAGCTGAGGGATTCAGCCTAAGCCAAGCCTCGGAAGGCACCTTGGTCTTGGGCAGCGATCCAGAGCCAAAAGTGGATACAAAACCAATAGCGAAGGCCAGGATCAAAGCCAGTGGAAAAATGATGCAGCCCAAAAGAAGCGCTTTTTTGCTAGTCATAAAAAATCTCCTTGAGATTTTGAAGAAGGGTTGAAAGAAAAAGATGATGGCGGAGATGTAGGGATTCGAACCCTAGAAACGCTCGCACGTTTACACGATTTCCAATCGTGCTCCTTCAGCCAACTCGGACACATCTCCGCGAGGTTCGGCGTCATATTTTTCGTTAGCCCTAATCTGTCAAACATAATTAGTGCCGGAAGTGCCGGACTCCTGTAAAAACCATAGACAAATCGAGCTCATTGCAGGCTTGGATGCACTCCTCGTCACCCTTGGAGCCACCAGGCTGAATTATGGCTCTAATGCCGTGCTGATAAACCTCGTCGATCGAATCACGATAGGGGAAAAAGCCGTCTGAGGCACAAACAGCACCGTTCAGGTCATGGCCATACTTCTTTGCTTTCCAGATGGCCAAGGCTGTGGAATCTATGCGTGAAGTTTGTCCTATACCAAATCCCAATACTCTATCGGCCCTGGCCAGCACAATGGCGTTAGATTTTAGCAGAGAAACAGCTTTCCAGCCATAAATCAGCGCTTTGAATTCTTCTTGGGTAGGCTGCTTTTGGGTAACTACCTGCCAATTTTCGATCCCTTCGTTCACCAAATCCCAATCCTGGGCCAGATAGCCCCAAGTAAGGGTTTTAATCTCCAATGGATTGGCAGGCTTTTCAAGCAAGGTCAGGCTGTAACGGATCAATCTGCGGCTCTTTTTCTTTTGCAAGACCTCCAAAACTCCTGGCTCATAACCTGGTGCAATGATGATTTCAGTAAAAATGCGGTTAATCATTACTGCCGTCTCCAAGTCCAAAGAGCGGTTTACCACCACGATTCCACCAAAGGGAGCCACAGTATCGGTAGCAAAAGCTTTTTTGTAGGCTTCGGCAAGGTTGACGCCGCTGCCTATCCCGCAGGGATTGCAGTGTTTGATGATTACAACCGTGGGCTCGGAGAACAACCTGATCGCCCGCAGCGAAGCATCGATATCCAGGATGTTATTGAAGGACAGTTCTTTGCCGTGAACAACCTCCCAACCCTGACGCTTGTCTGAATAGAATCCGGCTTTTTGATGCGGGTTTTCGCCATACCGTAAGCTGCTGAGTAAAGAGCAGCTAAGGTCTATGTGGGGTGGAAATTCCTTGTCTGCTGTTTCTGCGCCCAATTGCTCGAAATAATCTGCAATTTCTGCATCATAACGGCTTAGCATGGCAAAAGCTTTGTGAGCCAGGTAAGCGCTCCAGCATTCGGGCAATTCGCTGCTCTGCTTAAGGTGTTCCAAGGTGGGAGTATAGTCCTTGGGATCGGTTAGCACAGTAACCTGCGAGTAGTTTTTGGCCGCTGCCCTGATCAGTGTGGGGCCACCAATATCGATGTTTTCGATAATCTCCCTATGAGTGCTGTTTTCCTGATGCCGCACCGCGTGAAAGGGATACAGGTTTACCACCACGATGTCGATCAAGCCAATCTGGTGCTGCTGCAAAGTGGAAAGATGAGCGTTATTGGTGCGGTCGGCCAGAATTCCACCATGAATTTTGGGATGCAAGGTTTTTACCCGCCCATCCAGAATTTCCGGAAATCCGGTGAGATCGGATACCTGCACCAGACTGTGACAAAACTGCTTCAGGTGTTTGGCCGTGCGGGAAGTGGACAGGATAGTGTAGCCAAGGCTTTCCAATTCCATGGCCAAGGTTTCGATGCCGCTTTTATCGGATACACTGATCAAAGCGTATTTGGTCATATATCACCTTCCTCATCGATGGTCTCGATAAGTTTTTTTAATCCTTTGCGCGTTAGCAGGCCTTCCAGACGCTGATCCAGCTTTTGATCGGAAAACATCTCCACAGTAATGCGAACCGCTCTCTGGGGTTCACGGACTGTATCCTGGCTGCCAATTCCGTTTTCGATCACGCTTACCAGCACAATCCCGCCCAAAATAATCACCCAGTTCAGATAAATCCACATCAAAAAGATCGGTAAAGCTGCCAGAACTCCATAAACTGCCTGCACATTGGTTAGATTATAGATGTAAAAATCAAAGAGAGACTTTGCCAAAACCCAGCAAACGGTAGTCCAAAAAGCGCCTCTGATCAGCGATGACCGCCTGATCCTGACTGAAGGCAAAAGCATGTAAAGAAACATCATGGCCAAAAACTGCAGAATAAAGGGCACCACAACCATCAGCCATTGCAGAATGGGGTATTTCAACAAACTGGAGATAAGCGGAAGGGAAGAACTGGAAAACAGCAGCACTATAATCATCAAACCAAAAACGATGGTGCCAAAGAACTTTACGAACTGGGTAAGAATGTCCTGCCTGCTTTTCAGCTGCATGCTTAGAATGCGGTCGAAGGTATCCCTGATCACTGTGAACAGCGAATAGGAAGTGACTATCAAAATGATGAAATTAAAGATATTGAAGCCAACCCGGCGCATAAACAGCTCATCCATGAAGTTCAGAATGGCGTTTGCCGAGCCGGGAATGAAATTGTGCGCCACTATTTCACGAAACTTTTCGCCCAGATTCAGAAACGGCAGATCGGGAGCAATCAGCACCAGAAAAGTGACAAAGGGCACAAAACCCAGCAGCGTGATATAGGTTAAACTGGCGGATTCCTTCAGAATTCCTTCAGCGATAATCCTGCGGTAAAAATAGCGTAGAAACAACCATAAGTTCTTCAGTAGCTTGGCTCTCCGCTGGGGAACCGCAATCGAGAGATAAACTTTATATAGGTCTTCCACAGCAATTTTTAAGTAAGAACTAATCCACATTACAAAACGATGCAACAAGCTGCTCTGACTCTTTTGCTTTCCCAATTTATTCCTCCCGCAGGGCAATCACAGGGTCGAGCCGGGCAGCCCTGATGGCCGGAAAAACTCCAAAAATCATACCCACTCCGGCCGATACGAGCAATGCAGCCCAAATCATCTGAAAACTTGCTACCACAGTTAACTGCAGGTATTTGCCTACCTGTCCGATGATGCCAAATCCCAGCAGAATTCCCAAAGCTCCACCCAAAGTGGTTATCAGGATGGTTTGCACTAAAAACTGCAGAAAGATATCCCTTCCTCGAGCTCCAATGGCCAAACGAACCCCTATTTCGCGGGTGCGCTCTTTGATGGCTGCCAGCATGATATTCATGATCACAATTCCACCCACCAACAACGAAATAACTGCGATCAGCACGAAGATCGCTCCAAAGATGCGGGAATTTGCCTTCATTGTATCCATCTCTTCTTTGGCGGAGCTCACTTCAAAGAGCTTCTTTCCCGCCTTCAGGTTCAAGATAACGTGCTCCACTTTTCTGCGCAGAGCTGATGCTGCTTCCGGGCTGCTGGCACGGATATCCAGCGATTGAATCCGGCTAGCGGGATCGATCTTGCTGAGCATCGTGGAAATCGGAATAAAGCTGCGTTCATTCAGATAGTCCAAGGCATTGTCGCCAAAACTGGCTTCACCCCCTTGAGATTGCATATAGCGGTGTTTCATCACACCCACCACCTGCATTTTTTGCCCTTCCAGGTTTATATATTCGCCCAGCGGATCCTTTCCCAGAAACATCTCTTTGGCCACATTGGAACCCAGCACGATCACATTGGAGTTTTCGTCGATATCCATGTCCTTTATAAAGCGTCCCTTATCGGCAGTCCATTCTTCCACAATGGTAAAATCCGGCATCACACCCATCACGGTGCTACGAAACCGCATTTCTCCAAAGCGCAGTACGGTTTCCCAATTCAGCGCACTGGGATTGAATGCCATGGCTTCCGGTATCTGTGAACGGATAAAGCGCAATTCACGTAAATTGAACGAAGCCTGACCACCCTCAGCATAGTTATAGCTCCAATTGGGATGCACTTCAATCTTGCTAAGCCCACCCCGTTCCTGCATCCAGGTCATAGTGCTTTTATTCATGCCGCTTACTATGGCCAGCACCACCATGATGCACATCACACCAAGCACGATGCCGATTACGGTAACTGCGCTACGAACTTTGCGCAACATGATATCGGCCAAGCCGAGCTTCAGGGATTCGCTAAGGTGTATTGCCATCCACTATTTTCCCATCCATAATCCTGATGATCCGGTCGGCGCGATTGGCAATAGCCTGATCGTGTGTAACCATTATAACCGTATTGCCAGATTTATGCAGGTTGTTAAACATTTCCAGGATGTCGCCACCAGCCTGTGAATCCAAGTTACCAGTAGGTTCATCGGCCAGGAGGATGGCAGGATCATTCACGATTGCCCGGGCAATGGCAACCCGCTGTCTCTGACCTCCGGAAAGCTCGGTTGGCTTATGCCTCAAACGGTCACCCAGACCAACCTGTTCCAGAATTTCCCTGGCTCTCAGTTTTCTTTTACCTGCGCTCATGCCACCATACATCAAAGGCAGTTCCACATTTTTTAATATATTGAGGTGAGGCAGCAGATTAAAGGATTGAAATACAAAGCCAATCTTTCGATTGCGCACCGCGGCCAGGGCAGAGCGTGGCATTTTGGACACCAGGATATCATCCAGATAGTATTGCCCTTCGCTGGGACGATCCAAACAGCCGATGATATGCATCAAAGTGCTTTTACCGGAACCGGAAGGACCCATGATCGCCACAAACTCCCCCCTTTGAATGGACACATCCACTCCATCCAGAGCGCGAACCTTTATCTTGCCCAGATTATAGTCTTTTCTCAGGTTTTGGGTTCTGATAATCTCCATTGGCACCTATTTTTCCATTTTTACTCCATTGTCCGCAGGGCTGTCAATATGTCAATCAAAAGATTGAGGTTCAAAAATGTGGTGTGTAAGCCGGAGCAGAATAGAGACTTTTAGGATCACCTGATCTGCCTGATACTTGTTTTTTCCTTAGCAGATTGCCGGATTGCCAATATATCCCGGAGAAAGTAGCCGCAAGCTGTTGAATACGTTTATGACATATTTATTGTTTATATTTTTACTTGCCCAGAATGCACACATGCCTAGGTCATACCGGAGTCATACCGCATGATCATCCGGTATGACTCCGGTATGACCCCGTAAAAATCCTTGGAAATGGTGGCCTGTTTAACTTGTTGCTTGACACAGATTAAAAGCTTCAAAAGATTGAGACTCAATGGGAATCTACAAATGAATAGGATCAAAAGCCAAGCCCTGGACTTTCTCGGACTGAAGAAGAGCATTGCCGCCATGCTGCTGATGGGGATTTTTGTTGGTTTGGGAGAGAAGATGGCGGAGCGCTTCCTGCCCCTGTATTTGATAGCTTTGGGAGGAACACCCATACTCGTGGGTCTGCTGAATGGCATGGACAACTTGCTTTCGGCCTTGTATTCATATCCAGGAGGCTGGTTGGCGGAAAAGCTTGGCTACAAGAAAGCTCTCTTGGTTTTCAACCTTCTGGCGATCCTCGGTTATCTGGTGGTGATATTTTTCCCAAGTACTTACGCGGTTCTGATTGGTTCGCTGTTTTTCCTTTCCTGGACTGCCATTTCACTGCCTGCAACGATGGAACTGATCTCTGCCGTCCTGCCAAAAAGCAAACACACCATGGGGATTTCCCTGCATTCCATGGTGCGTAGGATTCCGATGGCTTTGGGGCCTGTGATCGGAGGTTTTTTCATAGTGCGCTTTGGAAATCTGCGAGGGGTTCAGTATGCATTTATGGCTGCCATATTCTTTGCTTTTGTGGCCCTTATCGTCCAACAACGCTACATTGAGGAGAAGCCGCGCAAAAACAATGAAGAGAGTAGTGGAATCAAGCAGAAACGCTTCAGTCCCAACCTGCGCAACCTGCTGATCTCGGACATCCTGATCCGCTTTTGCGAGCAGATACCCTATGCCTTCGTAGTTCTTTGGGTGATAAATACCCATAAGCTAACCGCACTGCAGTTCGGGGTGCTGACTTCCATCGAAATGGTTACCGCCATGCTGATCTATATACCAGTTGCCTATTTGGCCGATCGCGGCAGCCGTAAACCCTATGTGGCGATCACGTTTTTCAATTTTGCCGCTTTCCCCTTCGTTCTCTATTTTTGCCACAGTTTCGCCAGCTTTGTATTTGCCTTCATTCTGCGCGGATTAAAAGAATTCGGAGAACCCACCCGCAAATCCATGATTCTGGAGCTTGCCCCAGAAAACGCCAAGGCCAGTACCTTCGGAACTTACTACCTGATCAGGGATGTGATCGTTTCGGCAGCCGCCTTTGGCGGTGCTTTTCTCTGGCAAAGCAGCCCGAAACTGAACTTTATGGTGGCAAGCGGATTTGGGATTATCGGGTTGCTATTCTTTGTGTTATGGGTAAAAACCCCATCCAATAGCCCTCACCGGAATTGAGAAATAATGCTTGCCATGCAAAGAGCTCCAGTAATATATGTTTCTATATACAGATAGCCGGTTCATATAATGCGTGGGCTGGCATGTCAACAAATACATCAAAGAGAGGAGAACCTCATGAAGACAACTAGCAGAATTCTTGGCATACTGGTGATGCTGATCTTTTTAGTTGCCACTGCCTGTTCGAAACCCAAACCAGAAGCTGAAGAGCCTGTTCCGGAAGTGAAAACTCTGGCTCAGGATGTGTTGGCCAATCTAACGCAGATCGATACCGCCATAACTACTGCAATCGCCAAACAAGCAGGAAAATTCGGAACCGAGGCCGAAATCAGACAGCTTCTGGGCGAAGCTCAAAAGGCACATCCGGCGATATTAACCTCTTGCTACATAGACACGAAAGGGGTTTTGAAGTATCTTGAACCAGCTCAGTATAAGGACTCTGAAGGTGCGGACATCAGCAAGCAGGAACATATCATTGCCATGCTAAAAGACAAAAAGCCGATCTTCAGCACCGCCTTTAAAGCCGTGGAAGGATTTGCCACTGTCGTTTTAGGCCAACCGCTGTTCGATGCCAAACAGAAGTTTATGGGAGCCCTGGTTCTTACTCTGGACACCTCTGTGCTGCCCAAACTGGTACTGGAAAAAAACGCGGTTCCGGATAACTACGAGCTGTGGGCGATGGAACCCAACGGGATGACGGTTTGCGATCAGGATAAGGAAGAAATTGGACTGAACGTGCTAACCGACCCTTTATATGAACCATTTGAATCGCTACGCACCTTGGCCAAACAGATTGGCGAAACTCCCAACGGGGAAGGCTCCTATACCTTCAAAGCAACCGGCACCGAAACCGTCGTGGAAAAGAAAGCAACCTGGGATACCATAGCACTGCATGGCAGAGAATGGCGGGTGATCCTGGTTAGCAAAGAAAAATAGCCGAAATATCAAGTATAAACCGCTAATCTGGAAAACGGCTTTAAAAAAGCCGGAGGGGATTTTGTGCGGATGACTGAAGGGACTATCTGGACTTGATGGACAAAATGGACAACTCCAACACTCCAACACTCCAGCACTCCAAGACTCCAAGACTCCAAGACTCCAAACCTTTCAGGCATTCCCCCAAAAAATCGGATATTGATAACTGTATTAAGCAGTAATAC
>CAZGWB010000106.1:0-8791 GCA_964529335.1 uncultured Candidatus Cloacimonas sp. | reverse complement strand
CTGTTTATATAGGCTTTATAGAATCGTATATTCAATATTCTGGGGGAATGCCTGTCTTTCTACACTGCATTCTCTTATGCAGCGGTTCCAAGATGCGGAGGCTGTGTTGCGCAGAGGATTGGAAACCGCCCAGAAAAACCAGCTGATGATGCACGTTATCAGACTCACTTTCAATCTGGGAACTCTTTTTATGCGGCAAAACAGATGGGAAGAGGCTAAGGAGCAGCTTTTGGAATGTTCATCTCTGGCTGCTTCCATCGGTTTTTCCGAACCTCAGTTTGTGTCTGAGCTGAACAACAATCTGGCGGGATGTTACCGCCATCTGGGTGAGGTAGCGAAGGCTATCGAACTTATGGATGAAGCTGAAGTGATTGCCAGAAACTTCTTGGGACCAGATAAGGCAAAAGAACTTGAGATCAACAAGGCAAACTTGTTGCTTGACATGGGAAAGCTGAAAGAGGGCAGAGAACTGCTGCGCAGTATTCGTAAATACTATCTTGCCCATAAAGGGTTGGCACAGCTATCCATGGTTCAGGTTAATCTGGCTGAAAGCTATGCCTTGGAAGGCAAATATGATCTGGCTCTGAAATATTACCGCGAATTGAATAATACATACAAGGACTATATCGGCCAGTTGCTTAGTGAACGCAGCCCAGGCCTGGAAAAATCGGTCGAGGAGATCGTTCCGGGGTTGGAACCTGCTCAATCCCCCACCGGAAAAGACCGCCGGATCGCAGAGCGAATTCCGGATTTCGTAGGGGTTAGCAAGGGTTTCAAACGCGCTCTGGAAGCAGGTCTTCTGGCCGCGCAGCATCCCAACGCCAGTGTGTTTATAACGGGGGAATCGGGCACTGGTAAAGACGTTTTGGCAAATATCATCCATCAGCACAGCGTCCGTCGTGGGTTTCCATTTGTAGCTGTTAATGTTTCTGCCGTAAATTCTGGCCTGATGGAGAGCGAATTCTTTGGACACAAAAAAGGTGCGTTTACTTCTGCGATCTCTGATCACAACGGCTACTTCATCCAAGCCAATCGCGGAACTCTTTTTCTGGATGAGATTGGCGATATGCCCATTGAACTTCAAGCCAAGCTGCTGAGAGCTCTGGAAACCCGCCGGATTATTCCGGTTGGTGCTCAAAAAGAGCTTAGTTTTGATTGCCGGATTATCTCTTCCACAAACCGGGAGATAAATGATCTGATGAAGCGCAATATTTTCCGGCTAGACCTGCTACACCGCCTAAATACCATCGAGATATATATTCCTCCGCTGCGGGAAAGGCCTGAGGATATCGAAGTGCTATTGCAGCACTACCTGGTGCTTATTGCGCGTGAAACGAACCGCAGGGTTCCCAAGCTCGATCCTTCCCTCGTGGAAGCCATCAAGTGCATGCCCTTCCCCGGAAACGTGCGCGAACTGCGAAACCTGATCGAAAGGCTCTTCATCTTCAATGCGGAAGATCATTGGGGGCTGAACGTTCTCGAGAGGGAGATTTCCGCACCCGAAAGTGAGAAGATCAGACAGGATAAACAAGCCGGTCTTGCTGAAAACGAGCGGGAGGAGATCATCAACGCTTTGATGAACTCTGACGGAAAGCAAAAGGATGCAGCGCGGTTGTTGGGCATCTCCGAGAGCACTCTAACGCGAAAGATAGCAAAACTCAGGCTAGCAGTATACACCCGCAAGGGAAAATAAACTAAGATATTTTCTATGTTCCGGACTTTGGACTTTTCAAGAGTCCTGGCTATGGTTAGCTTGGAGTCATACCCTTATCATACCAAATAACCATAGGGTATGATATTGGTATGATCCAGGTCAGATAGCTGAGGAGCAAGGACCTAGGTTGGATAGAGAAAGGTGTGGCAAGAAAAAGCGGACTGGACTATGAAGATCAGTTACGGCGGGTTTTTAGCAAAAAGAATCCGCCCACCAAAGCCGGAAATATATCTTGAATAATAAAGAGGCTAAGGGTTGCCGATACAGCCTGTTCAGCCGTAAAGCCAGCCCCTTTCAGGAAATGCATCGCAAATCCTTCCCGCAGCCCCAGCCCGCCCACCGTGATGGGAATGGTATTTGAAAACTGGGTTAAAGCCATGCGCATCCAGGTGTCCCAGCTTGAGATCGGATGAAAGCAATTCAGTATCAGCCAGTATTGCAGATAGGTTAGCAGCGAATTACCCACCTGTAAAATCAGCATGCGCGGAGCATAGAGATTATAGTTATCGCGCAGTGCCTTCCATTCCGGCTTCCAGTTCAGGCCCATTTTAATTGCTTCCGGGATAAGTAAACACACCGTAAATAGGCCTATGAACAACCAGGGAGTCCACTGAGTGTAATAATACAGCCCTGCCGCTGCGGCAAAACACCAACTGCTCCAAGTCATAAAACCACGCTCCAGGGCTGTGCTCCAGAGGGAAGCTATTCTGCTGCTGTTACTTACGTAAAAAATCTTGGCTACGCTGGCATGCCCACCCGGAATGGCAAATCGCAGAGGCAGTCCTATCATGTAGGAATTGAATATCTCACTTGCATTGGCCTTGAAACCCGGGTTAATCTTCAGGGCCAGCATCCAGTTAAAATACTGGCAGATATGGCGAAAAATCGTGATCAGCAGCACCAGCAGAATAGTAAAAAACGTAAGCGATGAAATACCTGAAAAAGCCAGACTGAAATCCACTTTGGCCGCAATACGCCATAAGATATAGACGCTAACAAATATCTTCAGCAGGAAAAGAGCAAGCTTGAAAAAAGGTTTTTGGCGCAGAGCATTCAGCCTATGCATGGGGAAACCTTGCCAGGGTGTCTTGTAAAGCGCGGTTGATCATATCTTTGGGAGGTGGAGCGATAAAGCCCTGATCCATCAAATGATGGCATAGAGCCCGGCTATTATCTATCTCGGCTTTTACGCTGTGGAAAAGCTCGTCCTTGTTCACGCTAAGCCTGGCAACTCCGTCGGCCATGGCCTGAGCTGCCACTTCAGCCGCTTCAAAGGCGAAAACATCTGGTTCGTCCATCTTGGGAACAATGTCCTCGGGGTTTATTCCACGCTTTTCTGCATAAGCTGCCAGAGAATGAGCTGCGGCAATGGCCATGTTGTCTGTAATCTTGCTGGCGCGCACGGACAGCGCACCTTTCAGGATGCCTGGAAAACCGCAGGAGTTATTTATCTGGTTGGCAAAATCACCTCTGCCGGTTGCTACTATGAAAGCTCCGGCCGCCTTGGCGTCGTATGGATAAATCTCTGGCACCGGATTGGCGCAGGTGAAGACAATCGCCTTTTTCGCCATCAGTTTTATCCATTCTGGCTTTATGGTGTCTGGCCCGGGAGTGGAAAGGGCAATCAGCACATCCGCACCTTTCATGGCGTTTTCCATACCCTCGAGACAAGTGGGATTGGAGATTTCGGCAAGCTCCCATTGGCGGTATTTGTCCGGATTGCGTTTAATATCTTCCCGCTGGGGATGCAAAGCACCTTTGCTGTCAAACACAATCAGCCTGGAGGGATCAAGGCCGCTTTGCAAAAGGAAACGTGCGATGGTGGTGTTTGAGGCTCCAGCACCATACAACACACAGCGGATTTTTTCGATTTCTTTGTCGGCCAGCTTCAGGGCATTTATCAAACCTGCCAGAGTTACGCAAGCCGTGCCTTGAGCGTCGTCATGCCAAACGGGAATCTCACAGCTTTCGCGAAGCTCGTCCAAAACCCGATAGCAATTTGGCTGGGAAATGTCTTCCAAATTTACCGCACCAACGGAAGGCTGGAGCATTTTTACAAAATCAATGATCTTCTGAGCCTGGGGCCTGCCCTTGCTATCGCGGCTATCGATGCAGAGAGCCATGGCATCACAAGCTCCCAAGTATTTCATCAGCATGGCCTTGCCTTCCATTACCCCCAAACCCCCGGCCACACCACAATCGCCATCACCCAAAACTCTGGTGGAATCACTAACCACAGCCACCAGGTTATTGCGGTTGGAAAGATTGAAAGAGCTTTCATAAGCATCTCTGATCGTGGTGGAAACCCTTGATACGCCAGGAGTATACCAAACGTTAAACCAGTTGAATCCCCAGATTCCGGCTTTGGGCAGGGCTTGCATCTTGCCCTGATAGTGGGCATGCATGGTAAGGGAAAGTTCTTTCAAAAAATAGGTCTGCGCTGCGGCAGTGTCCTGAGGAGCGAAAAGAGCGGAAAAAACTTCGGAGAGGTTGTCAAGGTTCGGGTTTAGCTCTTTCATTATCCATCCTGAGTGTTTTAATATCGCTATTGCGGCATAAGGTGGAATTCTGTCAAGCCCGGAATGACAGGATAAAAAAAAACGGGTATCCGAAGATACCCGTTTTTTAAGGACTGCGCTAATGAGTTTTCAGCGTATGCTTATTTGCCAGCAGGAGCTGCAGGAGCAGGAGCTTCGGCAGGAGCAGGAGCAGCAGTAGTATCAACTACGGGAGCAACTTCTTCGACTGGAGCGACTTCTTCTACGGGCTCTTCGACTTTCGGCTTGCAAGCAGTGATCAGCATGCTGATCAGCATCATAGCGAGTAATGCGATTAAGAGAGCTTTTTTCATTGATTCCTCCATAAGTAAAATCCCTGTACGGGTCACTTAGGTATGTTATTTTTTTTGGTGTGTTTTGGCAAGTAACAAAAACAAAATATTGCCTGTTGTTCTATCGAAGGCTGTTGAAAAGCCCGAAAGCCTTTTCAATCCTTCACACAGTCCTTAGTCACAACTATATACTTAGTAAAGTTGGTGCATTGTTTAAAGAGGGTTCTTTCTTGGCAAGTTATTTTTTTAGAAGCCGAGGTCAAGACCTGCATGAATCATTCCTAAGTTAAAACTGGCTAATGCTTTATCACGATAGCCCAAAGCGTATTCAAGACCCAGAATTCCCAGACGGGTTTTCACTTTCATACCCAGTCCAACCCCAAAGATATCTGTTTTTAGCGTGTTGTTCGACCGTCCTAAAAAACCCTGATCGAAGAGCAGGTAAATACGGGACTCGGGGCTAATCCGATAACGGATCTCAGTGTTTAACCATGCCAAGCGAAAGCTGCTAAACTCATCTTCGTTATATCCCCGCAGGCTGGCATAACCCCCCATTTTATAAAGCTGCCAGGCAGGTGCAGCAGAGTTTTCCAAATTGCGCAGATTTAGCTGCAGGAAGCCAATCCAGCGCTGGCTGAAAGGCAGCAGCAGATTAGCTTTGGCTTCTGTGGCTCCGAAAATCTCGCTGGTTTCACCAGTGCTGTTCAAACGGTAACGCAGGTCGCAAGAATAACCTCGATAAGGATTTGCTCCACCTTCGCTACGGCTGAAATTCCAAAAAGCTCCCAAGCTGTTCAGGTTTTCCGCTTCTACACTGGCAGGGATCCGGCTGCCGGGACGGATACTTTGGGTAGCCAGTTCCAGGCCAATATTCTGTCTTAACATCCGATAGTAAACGGAAAGGCTGGCTTGGCTGGAAATCCAGGTGGAATCCTGCTGGCTGCGCTTAAGTTCGAGGTCGGCTGCTACTGGAAGGCTATAAAAACCAGGATCGTGATAGCTGAGGCTAAGCTCACTACTGCTGGTGGGAAGCCTTTTCCAGTATAGCTTGATTGCCCGGTCGCTACCCCAAAGATTCAGGAATTGCAAGCGCAGCATACCGGAAAGTTGAAGTTTTCCGGCCAGCCGGTTCATTCCCAGCAGACCTTCCAGGAAGGTCATGCGACCTTCTTCCACCTTTATCAAAATGCTGTTTTCGTTGATTGGCTCCACCAGACAGCTTTGGATATAGCTTTTTTGCAGGATGTTATCTTCGGCCTGGGCTAAAATATCGGGACTGATCAGTTTTTGATTTTGCAGGCCAGACAGGCTAAGCAGGGTTTTGTCGCGTGTAATTCTATTGCCGCGAAAGATATATTCTTTCACCCTTAAAGGTTTGGCTTCCTCTATTCCGATCCAGGCAGTCAGTTCTTCGTTCAGCACCAGCGAGTCGAGCTTTACCCTGGCAAATAGATAGGCGCGGCTATGATACAGGCTGGCAATCTGCTGCATTATCTTTGGCAAACTGCCCAGGGGAGGACGGGCATCTTCGGGGATCAGCAGCAATTGCCTTAGTTTTGCTGCGCTAAAGTATTGCATGCCTTGCAGGTTAATCTTTACCTTATCAGAGGATAGCTTTTCTTCCAAGTGAAAGGCCAAGTGTAGAGAGTTTTCATTCACTGGGATGATCTCAGGTGTTTTTACAAGCACGAAGTAGCGCTGCTGAGCCTGAAAATAGTCCGATAAACGGGCTATCGCTGCAGGTAATTCAGAGGGATCAAAGGCTTCGTTTATGGTAAGTCCACTGGCTTTTTGCAGAGCGGGTTCGTCAATGGAGTCAATTCCGGAAAAGCTGATCGAGCCCAGGTTTATGGCAGGCAGAGAGAGATGAATCAGCAGAAAGAAAACAAGACAGATCAGCAGCTTCATCGATAAGTGCTTACTGGCTTCTTTCCCGCTCCTCACCAAAATTTGCCTCCTGAAACCTGATACCTGAAACCTGACACCTATCTCTACTCTCTATCCGCCTTCAGAACAGCCAGGAATGCTTCCTGGGGAACGGTTACCGAGCCGATTTCCTTCATCTTCTTTTTGCCTTCTTTCTGTTTTTCCAGCAGCTTGCGTTTGCGGGTCACGTCGCCGCCGTAGCATTTGGCCAAAACGTCCTTCCGCATGGGGTTAATCGTGCTGCGGGCGATAATCTTGGCTCCTATGCAAGCCTGCAAAGCAATCTTGAAGAGGTGTCGGGGTATAACTTCCGACAGGGTTTCGGTAACGCTCTTGCCCCATTTATAGGCTTTATCCTGGTGACAGATGAAGCTCATGGCATCCACTTTTTCACCGTTGATCAGGATATCCACCTTTACCACCTGCGAGGGCCGGTAATCCAGAAAGGCGTAGTCCAGCGAAGCATAGCCACGGCTGACGGTTTTCAGCTTGTCATAAAAATCAAAGATGATCTCGATGAGGGGCATTTCATAGTGCAGAGCAACGCGTTTTTCGTCTATATACTGGATGTTTTTTTGGATTCCACGTCGTTCCTGAGCCAGTTTCATGATGTTACCTATGTAATCCGTGGGAACGATAATCTCGGTTTCCATAAAGGGTTCCAGAATATTGTCGATCAGGTTTGGATCGGGGAAGTCGATGGGATTGTTTACTTCCA
Organism: uncultured Candidatus Cloacimonas sp.; assembly: GCA_964529335.1. GTDB lineage: Bacteria > Cloacimonadota > Cloacimonadia > Cloacimonadales > Cloacimonadaceae > Cloacimonas. Next base: position 1,603 of record CAZGWB010000106.1, on the reverse strand, counting down.
GGTCTTCGCCGTTTTTCAGTTTCATCAAAAAGCGGACGCTGGGTGTGGTTGCCAGAATCGGGATATTATATTCACGCAGCATTCGCTCTTTTACGATTTCCAGATGCAGCATACCCAGAAAACCACAACGGAAGCCGTATCCCAGAGCTGCAGAGCTTTCTTTTTCGTAGATCAGGGAAGCATCGTTCAGCTTCAGCTTGGCGATGGATTCCACCAGGTTTTCATAGTCCTCGCCATTGATGGGGAAGATGCCGCTATAGACCATTGGCTTGGGCTCCATGAAGCCGGGAAGCTGATCCTCGCAACCACCCTTGGCCAGAGTGATGGTATCGCCTACTCTGGCATCGGCAACTTCTTTGATATTGGCGATTATATAGCCGGCTTCGCCGCAGGTCAATTCGCTCTGAGGGGAGAACTTCAGGCCAAGATAGCCGATTTCTTCAATTTCATATTCGCGATTGGTGGAAAACAGCTTTATCTTGTCGCCTTTTTTCAGGCTGCCATCGAAGAGCCGCACCAGCACCACCACGCCACGATACATATCAAAATACGAATCGAAAATCAGGGCCTTGGGTGGAGCTTCATCTTTTCCCTGAGGGGCTGGAAGGGTGGTGACAACCGCGTCCAAAAGCTCTTCAATTCCGGTTCCGGCCTTGGCGCTGACCCGCAAAATATCTTCCGGCAGGCAGCCCAAAATATCGCACATATCATGTTCGGTGCCTTCGATATCGGCTTTGGGAAGGTCAATCTTATTCATCACCGGTAAAAGCTCCAGATTGTTTTCCAGCGCCAGATAAAGATTGCTCATGGTTTGGGCTTCAATGCCCTGGGAGGCGTCCACCAGAAGGATAGCTCCTTCGCAGGAGGCCAGGGCGCGGGATACCTCATAGGAAAAATCCACATGGCCGGGAGTGTCGATAAGGTTCAGAACGTAATCCTGACCCTGATAGTTGTGCACCATGCGCACCGCATGGCTTTTGATGGTGATGCCTTTTTCGCGTTCCAGATCCATGCTGTCCAGCACCTGAGCCACTTCGGCACCTTTGCCTATCACATGCGTACTTTCCAAAAAGCGGTCGGCCAGAGTGGATTTTCCGTGGTCAATATGCGCCACGATGCAGAAATTTCGGATGTATTCCTGTTTCATTATGTATCCTTTAGTGGATTGAATATCAGTTAGTTCCTTATTTTCAAAGGGATATGAGCAAAGAATGCGTTGCGGCTCTTTTTGTCAATCACTACATTAGTTTTAACCACCTAGAACACCAAATACACCGAATTATTACCCTTCAGAGACAGTGAAGGTGCACGAGTATAATCAGTAATGAGATTGTTGCAGAAGGACGGATTCATTGGATTTCTTCTCCCACTATTCAGCTATAAACTTCAAACCCTGCAAGGGTTTCTCACCATAGGCGGTGGTTTCAACCACCGTTTCTGAGGCATGTGGAAAGATACGATCCTCGCATAGGATATTCATCATCTCCGGTGGATTTATCCACCGGTCTGGTTTTGTCCGGCCGCTAAAGCAGCCGGAGATGGTGAAAAACCCCTGAAGGGGTATCAGGAGGTTATCTGCATCGCTAAACGGTGGTTGAAACCA
>CAZGWB010000105.1:0-9214 GCA_964529335.1 uncultured Candidatus Cloacimonas sp. | reverse complement strand
ACTCACCTCTATAATGGTAATTGATGTTGCTAATAATGCCGATGATGGAGGGAGCATGTTTTTCATAAAAACTTACCGCACTTTGGTAGTCATGCATCAGGACAATACGAGGGCGGGCATTTAGATAGAGGTTTTTAAACATGCTTTGATGTTCGTTGCGGATCAAGCCCTGACATAGCTGCATGATCTGCTCGTAGAGAACTGGCAAAAACTGAGAATAATACGGAATAAAAGTCTCTACCACCATAATGATCGGGATGTCGTAAACCAGACTGTCGTGAGGGATGTTCTGGGTTTCTTCCCAAAGCTTTATTATGGTAAGAAAGAGTTTTGAATCGCCATTCCAATAAAAGAAATCCTGCACCTGGCGCAGATCGTCCACATGGTTTTCGATAAACATCAGGTCCTGAGGCGCTCCCAACAGAAAATATACAGGAAGCTCAGGATGATTCTGCTTGATGAGTTCTAGCAGTTTCAGCGAGATCAATCTCATCGAAGCTAGATGAATTATAATCAGCTCTATTCGCTCCAACTCCAGAAGTTTTAGTGCACTATCCAGGGATGAGGCATGGAAGATATTGGGCTGGGTGCTAAGGTTCAACAAACGGAAATCCTCAGTTACCTGCTCGGCCAGAAAGCCATCCACTTCGAAGACAAAGGAATCATAAAGCGAGGCGATCAGTAATATATGATCTACCTTGTTTGGCATAAGGGATTCCAGCAGAGCTGTTTCCTGAGCCCAAAAGTTAGTTGGAAACATTATCTTACGCTCTGCTATTTATGGATAACTGCCAGGCCGGTTTTCCCATCCATTCGCACTACCAACGGATGATTGAACTCCAAATGGACGAAGAACTCTCCCCGTTCTTTTGTTGGCTGGGATAAAAGCCATTCCATATCTACAAAATCTGTCCTGGACACAAAGGGAATAGTGAAGTACCCAACGTTCATGGCTACCAGATTGTGGAAGAAATGGGTTCCCTGCGAAGCCTCCACGATAAAATCCCTAAGTCCGGTTTCAAGAATAACCTTGGCTCGGTTTATCTGTGGCCAGCGGACCGGAATGCCCAGAAATCTATCTCTAGAACCCCACCTTCCAGGACCTATCAAGATGTATCGTTTACCCAGTTCAGCCATTTTTTGGTTGAACCGCTCAACCTCTTCCTGCATATCATGGGTCCTGGTTTTATCGAAACAGGCGGGATCGAGATAGATTACATCAGTTAGGTCGTTGATCACTCCATTTCCCATACCATGTTCGGTATACATCAGCAAATCGTTTTTTACCAGTTTGGCAGCATCGATCCGATACGCATCAGCACTTACGCTGAGGGGGCGGATCTGAAGAATGTAAAAACTTGGTTTAAACTTGTATCGCTGATCGTATTCCAAGTTAACAGCGAATTCGATCTCAACTGGAATGCCCAGGGCAATTTCACCTATCTCAAGCAGTTCTTCAACTATTTTTGCCAGGGGGAAGTAGTTGTGTTTCAGGATATTGGAGAAGGTTAGCACCTTCATGCCCTTCTCTTCCAGATTGTCAGTTAGCCGATAATTCTCGTAGTCCCAAACCGAGGCCAAATAACGAAGGCTGCCATGCTTGTCGGCAGTTCGGATATTTAGCTTCTCCAGGGTGATCTCTTCTCCTTTTGTTAAGTCAAAATCGGACTTTGAGAGATCAAGGGCATAGAATTCTTTTTGGGAAGAGCGCATCATTTCTTCCTGAGGAAGCATATCCGTTTGTGGATATTTCGGGCAAAACCTGAAGTTCAGCTTTCCTTCCACCACCGATTTTCCCAAACCCAACGCTATATTGGCAATCCCGTCAGTATGAGTCATATGAGCCGTAGGGTAAAAATTGTAACTCTGCGCCACTCCCGAAATATGCGGATAGAAGAAGTGATCGCCTTTCAGGCAACCTACAGTTTCCTGTATGATCACCGCCATTTTTTCTTCTTCGGCTTTGAAATTCAAAGCTTCCAGAAAAGCCCTGGCTTCGGAAAGGTAAACCGATGCGAACACCAGCTTTATGGCATCCATCAGCTGGCGTAAACGATGAAGTTTGTCAGGATGGTTATTAGGAAGCATAAACGTTCTATATACTCCCGCCAAAGGTTGAGCTTGGGAGTCCTCCAGCAAGCTGGAGGAACGAACGGCGATAGGATATTGCACTACATCCAGATATACTTCCAAACGCGTTACAAGCTGATCAGAAAGCTTCCCGGCAATGAATATTGCGTCTATCTGATCGTCGCTTTTACCCCCAATCTGCCCTAAGATATCATTTCGCTCTACAAATTGGTCAAATTCAGCTGTTCCAATTATCGCTGTACTGGGCAGGGATATCGAGATATCCTGAAATTTCTTCTCATAATCCATCGTACAGAGAAGGGCATTTAAGAAAGCCAACCCACGTCCTTTACCGCCTAAAGAACCTTCGGTAAGCCTGATTATCTGGTTCATCTCGCTTAGAGAGACTGCGTCAAAATTTATGATCTTACCTCGGTTTTTATCTATTCGCACAGTTCGGAAAATGTGATAAAGGAAGTCTCGCAGTTCTTCGCGGCTGTCAAAATCCTCCACTTTCATTGGTCTGATTTTCTTGGCTATTTGCACCTCTCCGTGGGCAATCAGCCAGTTTGAGAAATGGTTGAATTTACTATGAAAAAGGAGTGATTCATCTGGAATCTGCAGGATTTTGTTCTCGAATTCCGCGATATTGGCCGCCTCTTCAATAATACCCCCATTCTTATTTCTGAAGATGAAGTTGCCAAAACCCAGATTGTAAACCATATAGCTACGCAATTCGGCGAAGAGCTGCTTGGAATTCTTGTTCAGGAAATGAACACCCAGTTCTTTTGCAGTCAGTTCGTTTTCGCTTTCCGAAGATTGCAGGATGATTGGAAGATCCGTGTTCTTATTCTTTATCTCTCTAATCAGTTTTATCCCTGCCTCAGCATCCTCTTCTCCGGATATCTTGTAGCGAACGTCGGAAATCACGCATAGAAGGTATTCGCGGTATTTCTGGTACAGCGCGATTGCTTCATCATAATCGTGAGCCATTAATACTTTGGGACGAATCCGCATCCTCAAACGCTTGTTTATATCGCTCACTTCTTCTTCGATGAGTTTTTGCGTCTGTTTCATCACAGCCGAATAGAGTGATGGTAGAAAGAGAGAATAATAATGAACCGAATCTTCAACCAATAGAATTACCCTAACCAAACCATGAGTAGTGTCGTATTCCACGTTCATTTTGTCTTCCACACTTTTTACCATGGCCAGGAAGAGCTTAGTATCACCATTCCAGAGGAATACATCATCTATGTATTGTTTTTCGGCAGCATGATTTTCCCAGATCACATAATCTGAAGCGACATTCAGGAGTAGTAATACAGGAAGATCCGGTTGTTTTTCCTTTACTGCCTTAGCCAATTGAAACGGCCCAATTTCTCCGATCCGCATCATCGTTATGACCAGGTCAAAATTCTGCTCGTTCAACTTCTGAAGCGCATCTTCGCCGGTGGGAACGCTGGTTATGCGGGGAGCAGTTGTCAAGTTTAGCTGGCGGTATTCACCAAATATCTGTTCAGATAGTCTGCCATCCTGTTCAAAGATAAAGGCGTCGTAAAAAGTGGAAACCAAGAGGATGTCCCGCACTCGTTTTTGCATTAGCTGATGGAAAATATCCTCGCCAAACTTGAATTTGTTATAATAGTAGTTCAGTTCTTCCAGTTTCATTACACAACCTCAATGCTTTTATGCAAAATCATGCTTATATTAAGGCACTTATCCTGTCAATCAAATTCTAAACGCCACTCCTCTTTAATCTGCGAAAATTCTGCTTGCTGACCCCTAACCAATAACCCCTTCTATTATCCCTCCTGCCACCACAAGATCATCATGATATACCACTAAACCCTGGCCTGGAGTGATGGACAGTTGAGGTTCGTTGAATGAGATTCTCAGTTCCGAGCTATTAAGAGGGGTGATCAAACAAGAGGCAGCTTCGTGCTGTAACCGGATTTTGGCTTTGGCTTCAAAGGGGGCTGTTTGAACAGGCCAGGACAGCCAGTTTACAGCAGATATTTCGCATTGGCTCTTATACAATAAACGTTTTGGTCCCAAAACAACTCTGTTGGCTGCAGAGTCCAAGTTTATTACAAAGTAAGGTTCTGATAAACCGCTTACCCCTAGATTTCTGCGCTGGCCGAATGTGTAGTTAATCAATCCCTGGTGCTGGCCAAGGACTTTCCCTTCATGATCTACTATCTCGCCAGGAGCATAAGAACCCTCTGGAAAGAGAACCTTAATATCATCAGTCTCTAGGAAATCCTGGCTTTCTTTCTTGTTTGCCAGTTCGGTAAAACCAATATCTGCAGCCAATTGCTTGATCTCAGCTTTGTTTTTCTCACCCAATGGAAAGATCAGGTTGTTCAGTTGCTCCTGATGCAGGAAAGACAGAAAGTAAGATTGATCCTTGCTGCTATCCAAAGCTCTAAGAAGTTGATACCGGCCACCAGCAGTTTCATAACGCAAACGAACATAGTGTCCGGTGGCAAAGTGATCAAACTTGATTCCCTTCTCTTTTGCTTTCATAGGTAAGAGCCCAAATTTCATCCGGGCATTGCACATCAAACATGGGTTGGGCGTCTTTCCCTCAGTATAGGTGGAACAGAAATAGGTCAGCACTTTTTCCCGGTATTCACCCTTCAGATCTATCACTTCATGAGGAATCCCAAGTTTGGCGCAGAGTGCCTTCGCTGCCAAAAGATCGTCCTTTTCTCCGGGGCCAAAACAACCGCTTTTTGTTGATTCTGAGATAGGGATGCTATCGTCCCAAATGGCCATTGTTAATCCAATAACCTCATATCCCTGCTGTAATAGCAGATATGCGGCCATGGCAGAATCAACTCCCCCACTTATTCCGATCGCTACCGTTTTCTTGTATATATTCATAATATCTTATCTTTCTGTGAAGTGGACAAAGCAAGCCACTACACTTGAAACAAATACTAGCTCAGCCTGAGCAACGAAGCTCCTAGCTATTTCAGCAGCACCATTTTGATGGTTTGACGGGTTGTTTTGCCTTTAACCAGTGCGAAGTATATTCCGCTGCCAACGTTGCGTCCATTATTGTCTTTTCCGTCCCAAACCAGTTTATGATTACCAACAGGAAGTAATCCATGATATAAGGATCGCACTCTTTGGCCTTTGAGGTTATACAGCTCCACGCTGGTCTCCTGTGCTTTACCGCAGGTAAACGCAATTGTGGTGCTGGGATTGAAAGGATTGGGATAAACCTGCAGCTTCGAGATAGGGCTGTTTAGCAGATCATCAGTTTCCACAGGATGATTATTAACTTTTATCATTCCTTCATACGAACCCGGGGCTGGAGGCAGGAAAACAAAGCTGTCTGTCTCTCCATAGGTCCAGCCTTGTCCATTCACATAGATACGGACGCTGTAATTCGCAGGAAGATTTAGTGAACTAAGGTTGAATACCACAGAATCGGCCGTGCTGGTGGAAAGCCGGAACAGCCAGGTTTTTTCGTATTCGCCAATGAAGGCAAAGGGTTCACGGAATTCACTATAAAGCCGGTGATCCCAAAACTCAACATCTTCGGGAGCTTCTCTGGTCAAGTAGCATCTCAGCGAAGGGAAGGGTTTCGGAGGTGTGGATGGAAGATCGAAGCTGAAGTCATAGCCATCGGTCGCCAGAGAATTTGCTCCCAAGATGAATTCATCTGTGTCGGTGCCGCTCACCATAACTTTAAATTGCCAGTCAGCAGCGGGGGGAGTGATTTCGGAAGCTGAAAAATAGGGATAGAAATTGATCTGAGCGCTCAGGCTTTCGCTTCCGTAGTATTTTATGTAGAACGATTCATAGGGCAAAACCTTGTCCACAGCCTTAAAACCACCAACTCGGTAAACGAACACCGCTCTGGAAATCAGCTTTTGGTTTATCATTTCGCTATAGCGGAAAACGGTGTTATTCACTACGAAGCGTATATTCCTGATGTGATATTCACACAGGTGAGGATTTGGGATGAAGTTCCATCCCGGGACCAGAGGGAAGGATTGCTCAGTGGTATTTACCGTGGCTAACGAACTGAAGAAATTGATCTGAGCGGCATTGACCCAATAAGGCGTGGCAGGTAGAAAATCGTCTACTTCCATCCAAGCTCCTCCATCGCCGGGAATCAAACCGTTGCTGCCAGCTCCAAATACGTTTACCAGCGGGAAGCTGTCAGTTGCCCAAACGGACGAGCGGGTTTGCCAGCCTTCCTCGTTATAATGCATATTCATGGAGGGAACTATTCCGAAGACATAGGAAGATGCTGAACTGCTTATCAGGCCGTCCACAGCGTGGCAATCTATCATCAAACGTGCGTTCTGAATATCTATATTGGGCGGGAAAATGTAGCTGAAACTGCTTTGGGTGCCGGGCAAGCCGGAAGCCAATAGTAAGCTGTCGGCTTCAGACTTTATATACAGGTCCAGATGGTCGATCAGGAATGAATTCTGGTTGCTCCAATAGAAGGTAACCTGGTTTCCGCCTTGATACAAGCGGTTGTTCTGGCTGCCATGCACAACTCGTGGCTGAAGATTGCCGAAATACATAGTCATGGTGCGGATATTGGTATTAGCTACGCTGAACTGATAGGGTGCTTCATAGAGATTGTGCCATACACCCGCTCCGCTGTCATACAGATACAGCTTCTGAGCCCGGTCGAAAGTATCGGATGCACTGATAAACAATGGGGTTCCAACTTCTGATGAGCGGACTCGCATCGACCAGGTTTTTATGTCCAAAGCTGGATCATAGCCGCCTTTCACTTCCCTCTGCAGTTGGGTTCCCTGGTTTCCCCAATAGGGTTGCCAGAAAGACATCCACACATAGTTGGACCCGCTGGGATTGTTTTTACTTACGTCATAGTAACTATCCTGTCCGTCGCTGGCATAAGGATTCTGGGCAAAGGCGATGGAATCTGCATAAATGGAGTTATTGTCGCGCAGATAAAGAGAATGGATGGGTAGGGGGCGTGCTGAGGCAGGATAATTATAATAAAACTCTATGTCGCCTATGTTTGTGGAACTAACCATATAGCTGTAGGTAGTGCCGTTGCTTACATTGTTGTCCCAATATTCAAAGGTTCCGGCATTAGGATTGATAAGCGCGGGATTTGTTTCATAGGAATCCAGTAGGCTAAATTCGTTGTCGTTCACTTTCCGGTATAGCTTAAAGCCTTGATTATTGGTTTGCCCCGATACCGACCAGGTGAGTCGCACTGAATTGTTCACGCCGTGTGCAGTAAACGAATAAATATTGGCGGGAGCCGGGATGGTATTGATCTCATTGGATAGCGGAGATAAATTGCCATTCTTGTCTTTGGCCCGAATGGCGAAGAAATACGTATTGGCGTTGTTCAAACCCGTCACTGTGATCGACTCGCAATCTGGAGAAGCCAGAAAAGCGGCATTGCTGCGATCAAAAATAGTATAGTTTGTATCTGTGATTGGCTCGGTGGCGTATAGTACTTCGTAGCTGGAGAAATCGTAGGAATCGCTTTTATTCCAAGCCAGGGTGATGGAGGTTAATGAATTGTTCTGCACCCGTAATGCAGTAGGTGCGGGAGGAACCAATTGATCGTTCATTACAAACAATTCATCCAAAACTTCATCCAGATCATACACCCAGCGTAAAAAATAACGATTGAAGTTCTGATCCAATGCGCTGAAATTCCAGCGTTGGGTCAATTCATCCCATCCATAAAACCATTTGTAGGTATTATCAGTCTGATCGTAGCAGTTTGGCAATTCATCCATTTCCATATGGAAGAAAGGATCATAGGTATCATAATCGTTCCAGCCGGAAAGCGTGTAGAGCATCTGATAATTCTGCGAATAAGCAGGCAGGTCGATGTAGTCATTCACGGGATAGCTCTGCTCTCCATCGTCAAAGGTAAATGGGTGAACACTGTAGTTAACGGCATAAAAATCGTGCAGATATACATCGCTGTGAATGCCAATGGTATTAGCCGGGATCATCAGATGCGATCCTTGGTTTATCAGGTCGTGCTTTAGGCTCGAAAGATCGCGAATCGGTAGATTTGGGCACATTTTGTTGTATCCCGCAGAAATCTGAGTATTGGGATAGCCAATGTGGTAGTTCCAGTCGTAAGTGTGAATCTGAGCCGAAAACTCACGTGTGCTGAATTCAGTTCTGATCAGATCGGCAAATTTCTTGTAGCATGTATTGTAGGGGTGGTTAGTTACCCGGGTGGGATCGGAAAGGGATTTGGAATTGGTATAGGGTGCTACGTTCGTCCAGCGAACCTCACGTCCGGCACCTGCAATCAAAAGAAACTTGGCATTCAGAATGGTGAAAGTCTGATAAGCAAAGGAGGGAGTAGGAAAATCATCGCAGGGATGGGGAGCGGTAACGATAACCGGTCTGTTGCCATTGGGATTATATATATAAAGACCCCAACCGTAGGCAAACGCCCCAAGCTCATCATCATAGGCATCGGCGGTATTGTTATCGTCTATATACTGGCTATTGGGTATTTCCCGCAGCATATAATACAGCCGTCCTGTTGCCGTATCTGTAAACTGCACTACCTGATATGGAAAGGAAGCTGCTTCGATGGCCGTTTGAGCAAGGTCGAGCTGTCCTGCCAGAAAAAGATCTACGATGTTTCCCCAAGCACTCAGCTGATCGCTGGATGGCGTTACATAATCTCCAAATCCGCTTAATTGTCTGTCGTATGGAGCATAAGTGTTGTAACCGGGTGTTACAATCCCCTCTGCCACATGTGACACCCAACGGTCATAAGCACAGTTGGGCTCGGTGCCCAGTAAGAAGTTCTTCAGCGAGGCGGTTTCTTGGATAACTGCACTAAGCGAGAAACTTATCAGCAGGATAAGCAGTGTAGTTGCAATAGCTTTCATTTATACTCCCAAGTTTGGTTAAGGCATTTTATTCTTGATAAAACCAATCTCAATCTGCACTGCTGGATAGTCAAGAAGTTTCTATGATGAAGGATACTGCCTCGAATAAACTTTATAGTTCAATTGCAATAATCAGTATCTCTGCATAGAGGGTGAAATGCAAGTGTTTCAGAAAATCAATTATGGTTGTAAGCAGCCATGGACTTACACAAAATGAATTTCTAGTGGTTAATTTCAATATTCAGTGGGGATATTTATAT
>CAZGWB010000104.1:0-9329 GCA_964529335.1 uncultured Candidatus Cloacimonas sp. | reverse complement strand
CGTGATCGATGGCAGACCAAAATACGGCTGGATTAAAAATGGGGGAATGCAAACTAAGAAGAGGGTTGACAATAAGCCCTAAGCCCCTTTTTTTGCTCTCAGCCGAGTGTAATATCCTAAACTAAATATTGGCAAGGAATTGCACCGATAGGGTTTGGCCGGAAACAGCCAGGCCTCCCGTTTGGAAAGGCTGCAGGAAATAAAAAAAAAGCTAACCTGCATGCCTCCTGCTTTTCATGGAGGATAAAAAATGAAAAGACTTCTATTCTTGGTCGCCATACTGCTTCTGTTGCTGTTATCAGCATGCAGCGAAAAGGACGAGCCTAACGACAACAATATTATCGACACAAACATTTATGGCTACAAACTGGATCAATTCATCTCAAAAGCTATGGTAAAAGATCTGGTTGATCCAACCCAAGCTGATACAACAGATTACCGAAATCTTTTTGCCTATGAAATCGTCAGTGCCGATGAAGATGCCTGGAGCCCTCGTCTTTCGGTAAATGCAGGTTATGATTTGAACTGGGAGTTCTTCAAAGAAGGCTTTTTGGTTCCCAGCGATAACCGCAAAACCTGGTTCCCGCCCGCTTTGGGTCTTCCTGGAGCCTTCAAAGTGAAGAATGCCGGAACCGCCCGGCTTTATCGCAAAGTGGATGTGGAAAGCGGTCGCGACAGCAAGAGCGTTGAACTGAGAGGATTGCAGATTCACAGCGTTGAGAACTGGAATAGCGCTCAGGAAGAGGCAATCAAGCTTAGCGATTTGCTGCAGGGAGTTACAACTGCCGATTCCATCGCCTTTATTGCCTGGGATGGATATAGAAAAGTTTACAACTGGGATCAGGTGAACGATGGATATTACCTTCTAACTTCGGAAGTAACCACTTTCCCGAACTTTAACAGCACTCTCCCAGGAGCTATGAAGAAATTCAAGAAATTAGCCCAAGTAATCGCTTATGGAAGCAATGCTCAAAGCTTTGAATTCCCTCTGGCTCCAAATACTGCAAGCAACCTAAACGTAAGCATCCCGACCAGCCTTAGCGGTTACGAATCGACCATTTTAACCGATTATTAAACAAAAATGAAACCTCTCCGGCTTTTCTGGTTAATTGTTCTTGGCTGGTCGTTATTGGCTTTGTGTATTGCAAAAACTGATGAGGACAGCCTGAAAACTTGGACTCTGCCAACCGTAAGGGTAATAGTGAATAGTCCCTCCGAAGCAATTGGCCAACTAAGCAGAGTTCCTCATCCCACTGCCGCTTCTGCCACTTTGAAAGACGCTTTGCAAAACATTCCCGGAATCAGCGCCACTTCAGGCAGCAAGGATGAAAGCAATCTCCGCTTGAGAGGTTTTCGTAAAAACGAAGTTAAGATCATGATTGATGGCAGACCCCTTAATAACGGCTATTTCGGCAATGTAGATCTCAGCAAGCTCGCTGCTGTGGACATTAAGGAAATCCAGATCATCAAGGGGCCTGCCTCACCCATGTTTGGCAGTAATAGCATGGGCGGAATCGTAAATATCATCACCAATTCTCCCACTGCAAATAAATGGTTAAATCTTGAGACTGTTTTTCGCAGAAACAACTCGCAAGATTTTGTGGTGTCCACATCCCATAGTTTTGCAGATTTTGATTACAAGCTGGCTGCAGCCTGGCAAAGAACGGATGGCTTCGCCCTGTCCAAAGACTTTCAGCCCACCGTTTTTGAAACTGGAGGCATCCGAAACAACAGCAGCGGAGATAAACTAAACCTGAATGGCAGTTTGAGCTGGCTTCCCGACGGAGTTAATCAACTCGGCTTCAGCTTTAATATCAGCAATATGCAAGACAAGGATATTCCCTCCTCCATATATGAGAGAAAACGCCGTAGATATGATTACTGGCTGCGCTATGGCGCAGGCCTTAGCACTGAATGGCATCTGAGCGATACTGCTCAGCTAACGGCTTTGCTGGCCAATGACAGTGCTCAGGACCGCTATCTGGAATATGAGGCTGCCGATGTGCTGAGCCTGGATTCGGAAATGAAAACTGACAGCTATAGCCTGGCAGGGAAACTGAAACTGAGAATGGACGAGGATAGAAGCTGTGATTTTGGCTACCGGAGTGAGCTGCTGTTTAGCAAACGCAAAGACGATGAATTCTATCAGGAATGGACAGATAACCGTGCACAGCTCCATTCCGCCTTTGTGCAATATGCTTTCCCGCTTCTTAAGGAACTCAAGATGCAAACAGGAATCGGTATGGCAATTAGCACAAATAGTGAAACAGGAAAAGTGAACTTGATGCCTGAACCGGTTTTGGGACTTGAGTATGAAGGACAGCAAGGTGAAAAAAGCAAGCTGGCTTTAGGGATTTCCAGCGCTCAACCTACTCTCAGGCAGCTCTTTTCAGCCAGCAAAGGAAATCCGGGGCTCAAACCGCAAAGTGCTTTTAAGGCCGAGATCAGCCACTTACAACCGATTATTGGAAAACGGCTGAGCCTTTCGGCCTCATTATTCTACAATCGAACCAGAAATCTGATCGATCTTTCTGCAGGCAGGTATGCAAACATTTATCAAGTTGATTCTTATGGTGCAGAAACTGAATTGGTTTTTACCCCATCCAGAATCTACCAGGCTTCTATTGGCTACTCCTGGATGGATTATCTGAAGCGTAGCCACTACCGCTTAACGGAGACTCCTCCTCAATCAATCGAATTATCCCATACTCTGGCTTTGCCTTTGGATGCCAGGCTTAGATTTACCACTCTTTTTACAGACAGCCGTCTCTCGCAAGACGACAGCGGTAACTATCATGTCCTTACCTCGTATTGGAAGCACGATGCCAGCTTTATCCTGCCATATCGTTCTTTTGGCTTTGAGCTTGGAATCGAGAACATTATGGATGCGGACTATCAAGGTGAATACGGATTTCCCGAACCGGGCAGAAACTTCTACCTAAGTATCAAACTTAGCATCTAATCCAGCAAGATTCAAAAGCAGCCTTCTGAACTCACCTTCTTCTGCAGCCTTCAAAAGCGAATTCCAGGTAAGCGGCATTTTATCAGGACGAAAATACTTGACAATTCCACAGTATTTGAGATATTAGAGTATAAAGAAAAGTCATGGATACTCACAAGATGAACATAGGAGAAAGCTTTGCTGCTACAAAAGTATTTTGAATCGCGCTTCGAGATGATCGATGAAGGACTGAAAAAGGCTCTGGAATTTGACAAACGCTATGCCAAGGAACTGAAACAAGCCGTTTGGGAAGCAGCTATGCCTGGTGGAAAACGCTGGCGTCCACTGTTGCTTCTATCTATTTTCGAAATGCTTACAGGATTCAAGAAAAACAGACGCTTGGCAGATGCCCTGAAGGCTGCCGTAGCGGTGGAATTGCTTCATAATGCCGCAATTGTTCACGACGATTTGCCCAGCATTATGGAGGTAAGCAGTCGCAGGGGGCACCCAGCCCTGCACAATCAATATGGTAACGCTGTGGCGATTTTGGCTGGAGATACGCTATATACTCTGGCTTTCGAAGTGTTAGGTGAAATATCCGAAGCAGCCATCGCTCTGGAAGCCACCCGCATTCTATCCACCTATGCCAAAAGCTATGGAATGGTTGGCGGTCAGGCAGTTGATCTGGCTAACCGCCGCAAAGTGATGAAGATAAACACACTTCGCTATATAGACATGAAAAAGGTCGGCTCGCTTTTACAAGCTTCAGCTGATATTGCCTGCCTGCTAGCTGGTGCAGATGACAACACTCGTCAGATCATGAACGCTTATGCCTTGAATCTCGGTTTGGCCTATCAGATGATCGAAGATATCGAAGCAGACTATGCCAGGGGTAGCGATGGCCTGGATGACGAGTATGTTCCAGTATCAAAAGCCAGCTACACCGGCCTTCTGGGCTTCGACAAGGCTCGTAAAGCGGCTGAGAATTTGCTGGATGAAGCTTCCCGCATGATCAAACCTTATCCAAACAATGCTGTTCTAAACGAGTTTATCTCAATGATTCAAGAAAGATTGCCTTAGGTTCCATGATAGACATCCACACCCATCTCCTGCCAAACATTGATGACGGCTCAAAAGACCTGGAAGATTCCCTGAAGACCCTTAGGAAAATGGCTGAGGGAGGAATGAAGGCAGTGTATTTGACCTCTCATTACTTTAGAGGACATTATCACTATTCCAGAGCTGAATATGATGCCAAATTCAAAGTGCTGGAGAACAGGGTGAAGGAAGCGGGAATAAACCTAAATCTGATTCCCGGTTTCGAGATATTTCTACAGCCAGACATCCTGATCGATATAAAGCAACACTCACTAACTATGGGTGACAGCCCTTACATCTTGGTCGAAAGCGACTTGAACGGTCTTCCCAATGACTTTTACAACAATATCTTTCCTTTGCTACGTGCTGGTTACAAGCCCATCCTGGCTCATGCCGAACGCTACGTAAGCATCATGCGCAAACCAGCCAGAGCAGGTTTTCTGGTTCAGAGAAACATCTACCTGCAAACAAACTCGGGAAGTTTACTGGGACTATATGGCGACAAGGTAAAGGATACAGCCTGGGAATTGGTAAACAATGGCTGGACCCATTTTATAGCTTCCGATGATCATGTCCGTGGTGCTTATTATTCATTTTTTGAAGCCAGAGACGAAGTTGAAGCCAGAATTGACAACCATACGTCACACTTACTTTTCTACGAATATCCCGCTTCCCTGGCCAACCACAAAAGCATCCCATACCAATATGTCCATATCTTCCGTCCTCATCACAGACATAAGCGCCGTAGCTGGCTGAAGAGGCTTTTTGCATAGAGTTCTGATAACCGGCATAACAGGATTGATAGGCCGTAGAGTGCTATGTTCATTACAACAACAGCACCCCGATTGGCACTATTGCGCCTTGATACGTCCCCAAACCGACAAATCCAGATTGGAATCCATCCCGGAGAACGTCCGCCTTGTGGAAATTGATCTGGCAGACACTAATACCCTAAAAGATTTCCTGTTTACCAACGATTTTGACACGATAATCCACATTGGAGCTTTGCGTGGGGGAAGAAAGGCATCCAAGCAAGATTTCATAAAGAGCAATCTGTATAGTACTGCCCAGATGGTGGAATACTGCCTGGCCAAAGATGCACGTTTGATCTTTTGCTCTTCCGTGGGAGTTTTCGGAGCCATTCCCAAAGAACTGCCGGCGGGGAAGGCCACAGAAAAAAACCCGGATAACTATTACCACTATACCAAGATTGAAGCTGAGAAGGTGATAGATAAAGCCGTCCTGATTGGTCTGAAAGCCGCAATTATTCGTCCCAGTATCACCTATGGAACTGGAGATTTTGGCTTCCCATATCAACTCGTAAAATTGGTCCATCACCGCCGTTTTCCACTAATCAATAAAAGAACATGGATCCACCTTTGTAATATTGAAGCTCTGGAAAGGGCTTTTTGCTGGTTAGCAGACAATAGCTGGAGAAGCGGACTAACCATGAATGTAGCCGACCGTGAGCCAATCCAGCTTCAGGCCTTGGTTGACTTCATTTCCAGGCAGCTTCATAATCGTAATTATCCTGCCTATCTCAGATTTGACCGCAGGTTTTTTAGTTGGGGTGAGAGGATATCACGAATTTTGAAAAACGAGCTGTGGATCAGTAGATTCGAGTTGATCTCAAAAAGCTGGTTTTACGATGTAAGCGAATACTACCAGATAATGGAATCGGCTGGCTTCCAACCTCATTTCACGATTCCCGAGTTCAAGCTGACGATCGAAGATTACCTGAAGAACTAAATGGCCATACCGATCATTAAGGACTGGGAAAAATACTTCAGCAACCCGCATGAGGGCTTGGGTTCGTCCTATGAAAGAATTATCTTGAATGATCTGTTATACCGTGTATCAGATATCTACGTTATTCACAATGCCTTGGAAACCCCTGCCTTTGGCTTCACCGGCGTCAGCGGAATAAATCTGGCAGGTCTGGCCAAGCACGGCATTCAGATACATCTGGAAGATCATGACGAACAGAGGCTGATGCAGATCGAAAAGGTGTGGCAGGATCTGGGTTTGGTGCTTAACTCCAAGTTAAATTCACGTTATGAAAGCCTCGATTACCCAGATAATAGCTTTGACCTTACCTTCAGTTTTTCCGCCCTCTGGTTTGTTCAAGATTTACCGCGTTATCTGGCAGAACTGGCCAGGGTTTGCCGCAAATGCATATTGATCTGTGTTCCAAATCGCAGCGGTCTTGGTTACAAGATGCAGATCAAAGAATACAGCCCACTTCTCTATCCCTATCTACATCCCCAGCACATTGATCCCTGCAGTATTCAATATCTGCTTTCCAAACATGGCTGGAAGATGATCGAATCAGATTATATCGATTGTCCGCCCTGGCCCGATATTGGCATGCCCAAAGAACTCTGGCTGGCCAAGCTAAAAGGAAAAGCAGCTTCTGAAGCGAAGCAAACCGTTTCCATCCTTCCCTATTACCGTGATGAAGAACCCGGTTTTGCAGCCCGGATGCATTCCTTAAGCTTTTTGGAGAGGCATGCCCCAATATGGTTTAAACACTATTGGGCGCATCACAGGTATATGCTGTTTACTCAGGAATAAGATATTGAATCGTAAGAACATCGTTAGCATTGGCATCAGCCTGATAGTCGGAATCATTCTGCTCGGGGTCTGGTTATGGATAAATCCTTTGTCAGAAATACAGACTCATTTTCGCCAATTGCAGCTTGGTTGGGTCGCATTGGCGGCCTTTATCTACCTTTTTGCCTATTTCATCAGGTCTTGCCGTTGGCGTTTACTTATCCCCCATCCCGCAGAACCAGGTGTATTTAGAACTTGGTTATATGCCATGGGCGGGAATCTGCTGAACTATCTGATTCCCATCAGGATCGGCGATCTGGCCAGGGCTTGGTTCATAAAACGCAACCATCAGATCCCCTTGGCCCGTGCCTTGCCTTCGGTTTTTATCGATAAAGCGTTCGACACCATTGCGATTATGGTGATAATAATCGTTCTGCCATTTACTGCTGTTGAGCTTAGCATAGCGATGATGATACTGCTTGGTTTGCTGCTGGTCGTTTTCCTGATCACAGTTTGCTTGCTGGTTCTGGCTGCATCGCACAAGGAAATGGTGATCAGCATCTTGCAATACCCTGCAAAGCTTTTCCCCAAGAGATTTCGTTCCAAGCTTGACGGGGGCATATCCACCTTTGTTACTGAGCTAAACCTCTTTGAACATCATCCGGCACGATTGCTATTGGCAGTGGCCTTCACGGCTTTTGGGGTTATTTTGGACGGATTCTATTTCTTCTTGTTATTCAAGGCCTTTGGGATAGATTATTCTTACCTGCTGGCGCTTTTGGGATATACTCTGATAAATCTGTCATACGCATTACCCCAACCTCCAGCTCAACTTGGCAGCAATGAATGGATGATGATCATCATCTTCAGTGTGGGATTTGGGTTGACAAAGTCCGCTGCCTCGGCAATAATGGCCTTTGCTCATGTCCTTACGGCGCTTCTAATGAGTTTTTGGGGCGCAATCGCCTTTCTCAGGCTGGGGCCTGAGCTAATCCACAAGATATTCAAGGGAGAAAAAATAGATGACTAATGAAAACCTGATAAGCGAAATCAATGAACTTCGTAGTTTGAAACAGAATCTGCTAAGCGAGATACACCATGCCATCATAGGTCAGGACAGAGTGTTGAACGATGTTCTGATCGCTCTGTTTTCAAACGGACATATCCTGCTGGAAGGTGTTCCAGGGCTTGCAAAAACCCTGTTGATCTCATCTTTGGCCAAAGCTTTGTCCCTTTCCTTCAGCCGGATTCAGTTTACTCCAGATCTTATGCCTTCCGATATCACAGGTTCTGATATCCTGGTTACCGACCAGGGATCGGAACATAAACGCTTTGAATATCTCAAAGGCCCGGTATTTGCCAATCTGATCCTGGCAGACGAGATAAACAGAACACCTCCAAAAACTCAGGCTGCCCTATTACAAGCCATGCAGGAATATGCAGTAACCAGCGGAAACCGAACCTGGCCTTTGGAAAAACCTTTTATAGTGATGGCAACTCAAAACCCAATCGAACAAGAGGGAACTTATCCCCTTCCGGAAGCTCAGCTTGACCGCTTCATGTTTTACATCAACATCGATTATCCAAGTTTGGAAGAAGAGCTGCAGATAGCGGAAAGCACCACAGGAACAGATTTACCCCAGATCAGACCTCAGCTTAGCGGAAGCCAGATCATAGCCTTGCAACAGGCTATCCGTTCTTTGCCGGTAAGCGAGCATGTTCTGAAATACGCGGTAAATCTGGTTCGAAAATCACGCCCCAACAGCGAGGATGCTTCTAAGGAGATCAAGCAATGGGTTTCCTGGGGAGCCGGACCCCGTGCGTCTCAGTATCTGATTCTGGCTGCCAAAGCCAGAGCAGCGCTGGACGGCAGGCTAACCCCCGCTGAAGAGGATGTTAAAGCATCTGCCATCAATGTTCTTCAACATCGCATTTTACCTTCATTTGCCGCTCAGGCCGAAGGCATAAACAGCAAAAACATCATTCAGAAGTTATTGGAGGAATAATGAAGCATTTCTTCCTGATCCTGGTGATCCTCATTATCAGCTCGTTGGCTTTGGGGATCGACGATAAATTTGTGCATCAACTGGCTCATGTGAAAAATGCTCAGGCTTTTGCCATTAAATATGACAACGACCTGGTGTATGTTCGAAATCAAAACTACATCTGGGTTTATTCCATTTTCAATGCCTGGCAGCCAAGGTTGGAAACAGGCTTCCTTTCTCCCTTCCCCATCGAAGATATGGAAACTCATGCCGGTAACTACCTCTTTGTGGCTTCGAGAGAGCCTACAAATCAGCTATTACAGGTGGATTCACTGAATGTGGGCACCAGAATCTTTTTCCCTCAAACCATTATTGGCGACAAAACTACCCGGGAAGGTGCTACAATGTATGTGGCTGACCGTTTCAAGGGGATAGATATCATCAATATCGGAGGGGGCACAATGCGTGAAATCCTCTCCACCTTCTCTGAGAAATGGGGTATCAAAGACTTTTTGGCAAACTATCCCTACATTTTTGCCTTGAATGACTTTGGCCTTGTTGCCATTGATGTTACCGATCAGCAAAATCCGCGTTCTCTGGGCACTAATTACCAGATCGTGGATGCCACCTGCCTTGCTAAGAATGGCAATACTATTTGGGTGGGAGCCGGTAAGAACCTTTTGGCACTTAGCGTGGTCGATCCAAATCATCCTGTCCTCATCAGCCAGATCAGAATGACCAACGAGATTCAA
>CAZGWB010000103.1:0-9842 GCA_964529335.1 uncultured Candidatus Cloacimonas sp. | reverse complement strand
TTACTTACTCAGTAGCACCTTGCATACTGCACTCAGCCCGGCAGCCTGTAATTTTGGCTCACTTTCAAATCGAGTGGGTAAGTCCCCATAGATAATGCTGGAAACTAAAAGAATCCGTGTTCATCCGTCAAATCCGTGGAATCTGTGTTCCTATTCGATTTTCAGTGGTAACAAAAAGGCGGATCGAAATCCGCCTTTTATTACTATGTTTTTTAGGTTTTGATTATCTGAATCCCTGAGAGATGGCTTCACCCAGATCGAAGATTGGCAGATAGATAACCACGATGATGCTACCCACGATGGCAGCCATGATCACGATTAACAGCGGCTCGATCAAGGAAGTTAGGCGATCGATAACCGAATCCACCAGCTTCTCATAGAACTGAGCTGCTTTGGACAGCAATTTGTCCATGTCTCCGGTTTCTTCGCCGGTGGCGATCATCTGCAGCAGGGTTGGGGGAAACATTCCGGTTCTGCGGAAGGCATTGGCCACGCCATATCCTTCTTTCACCAGGATTCTGGCTTTGCGCACTGCATCTTCCACCACGGCATTTTGCACAACGTGTTCGGTTAGTTCCATGGTATCCATGATTGGCACGCCAGCCGCCATCAGGATGCTGAAAGTGCGGCTGAATTTGCTCATGATGGAGTTATTGATCACCTTTCCGATAACCGGGATTTTCAGCTTCATGGTATCCATCACATAGCGTCCGCGATCGGTTAGATACAGCAAAAACAAGCCAAACACGGCCAGAATCACTATCACAACGGTTGCGAACACGTTTTGCGTGATGAAATTACTGATGTTGATGGCCAAAACCGTAGGGCCTGGCAGGTCGGCGTTGAAGTCTGCATACACACCCGCAAACAACGGGATAATGTAATAGAACATGGCCCAAACCACGCCGGTAAGAAAGACCAGGATGAACACCGGATAAGCCATGGCGCTGGTTACTTTGCGGCGGGTATCCTCGATTTTCTCCAGGTAGTCCGAAAGCTCGTCCAACACGGTATGCAGCGTTCCGGATACTTCCCCTGCTTTTACCAGGGCCACATATAACGGATTAAACACTCCGGGATGCTGTTCCATTGCCTCAGAGAGGGAATAACCCTTGCGGATGTCGTCGGAAATGGTGCGCAAAACCTTGGCAAAGCGTTTGTGCTTTTCTTCTTTTTCCAGGTCGGTTATCGCTTTTTCGATGGTAAGACCAGCGGAAAACATGGTTGATAGTTGGCGCGTGAAGAACACCAGAGTTTTGAGGCCGACGCCGGTCCGAATCTTGTAGATGGTTAGCATCAGCTTGTCAAAGAGGGACATTTTGCCCTTGTAAGCTCCTTCTGCAGCGGCTTTAACGCTGATGATGGTGCTGCCTTCCTTGGCAAGTTTGTCCACTGCCATATCCAAAGTGTCGGCTTTGATCATACCTTCCACTCTGGCACCTTTGGCGTCCTTTACTATATAGGCAAAATTTGGCATATCGCTTTACCTTCTTTCGTTATTTTCAGCTTTTGGAGAATATGCGCAGAGCACTCTATTCAACCACGGTCATCTTGATTACTTCGCGGATTGTGGTGATTCCGCGCTTCATTTTTGATATGGCGGCATCGTGCAAGGTTCTCATACCGGCTTTCAGGGCTGCATCGCGAATCAAATCCTGATTTCCGCCTTCAAAGATCAGCTTGCGGATTTCCGGAGTAACTGTGAGAAGTTCAAAGATACCTTCCCGGCCAGCAAAACCGGTATTGTCGCAGTGCACGCATCCGGCGCCAATCTTGAAATTGACCTGACTGGCTTCTTCCGGAGCCAGGCCGCTGTCCTTGATCTCTTGTTCGGTAGGTTTATAGTCTTTTATACAGTATTTGCAAATCTTACGCACCAAGCGTTGGGCCATCACCAGAGACAAGGATGATCCAACCAGATATGGTTTGATCCCGATGTCAATCAGACGTGTGATGGTGGAAGGAGCGTCGTTGGCGTGCAGAGTGGAAAACACAAGGTGACCGGTCAGTGAGAATTTGATGGCGATATCGGCAGTTTCTTCGTCGCGGATTTCACCGATCAGCACGATATCGGGGTCCTGACGCAACACGCTGCGCAGGGCAGATCCGAAGGTTAAGCCGATCTGTTCCTTGGTTTCGATCTGGGTAATTCCTTCCAGGCGGTATTCCACGGGGTCTTCCACCGTGATAATGTTTGTTTCGATGTCCTCGATTTCCTTCAAAGCGGCATGCAACGAGGTTGATTTACCGCTACCGGTAGGACCCGAAACGATGATGATTCCATAGGGACGGCGAATGATCTTGTGGAAAATGGCCATATCCGTGTCTTCAAACCCGAGAGTAGTGAGCTTGAAACCGAATTCACCCTTGTCCAACAGACGCATCACGACTTTTTCCCCAAGCACCGTAGGAGTAATGGACACACGAACGTCAACGCTTTTCAGCGAGGTTTTAAGAGCGATGTGACCGTCTTGAGGCAAGCGGCGTTCAGCGATGTTCAGCTTACTCATCACCTTGATAATCGAAACCACCCCAGGATGCATTCCGATGGGGGGAGTCATAACTTCGCGCAGAGCGCCATCCACACGATAACGAACGCGGGTTGTTTTTACCAGGGGTTCGATGTGGATGTCGGTAGCGCCTGCTTTGATGGCTTCGTTGATGATCAGATTTACCAGCTTTACGATGGGCGCATCTGCATCACCTGAAGCTGCGGCAATGGTGATCTCATTTTCATCTTCGTCCACGGCCACAAAGTCGAAACCGCCAACGGCGTCTTCCACTTGTGATGTGGTACGGATGCTTTTATAATACTTTTCTATCGTATCATGCAAAGTGGTATCGCCGATCAGCTCTGGCTTGATACTTTTGCCCAGAAGCTTCTTCAGGCTGTCCAGAACCGTTAGATTCTCGGGATCGGCCAAGGCCACTACGATACTATCGCCTTCCTTACGCAGGGCTATTACCCGGTTTTCCAGCGCATATGGTTCCGGAATCATGGAGACTACCGTCAGATCAAGCTCCATCAATTCCTTTTCGTTTACTATTTCGTAGCCAAGCTGCATATGGAGAGCAGCCAGCAATTCGCGCTCGGTTAGGTAGCCAAGTTTTATGAGGGTTTCACCAAGTTTCAGGCCAAAATTGCTCTGTTTAATCAGAGCTTCCTTCACTTGATCTTCGGTTACGTATGCCTCATGCACCAGGACTTCACCCAGGCGGGCAAATTGGGGATTGAAACTCATTAAATTCTTCCTTTGGGTATTTCTCGCCTTTCAGGCTAACGGGAGCGAAGCTGATGGCTTGTTCCCGTTAACCGGAAAAGGCACTATTATGCTATACTATTCTTTACCAGGGAGCTGTTCCAGGATAACGGAAGAGCGTGATGGAAGTATTTGACTGAACGTTGGTTCCCAAAATACGGCCGGTAATAAGCACGTCCGCAGTTCCGGGGGTCATGGTCATCGGATCGGGCAAGGGCACTTCCTGCGCTTTGCAGGCTATTCTTCCCTGAGCTAGGCCATCTCCATCGGTAATAATCCTCCACCATTCATTGGGCGGTAGAGTTGGGTCATACAAGCCATTCAGGTTCTGGACGAAGTTTCCTCGAGTACATAGTAGCATTACATACGCATTTTCGATCGGAAGCCCCTGACCGTCGGTAAGCAGACAGTGAATATTGCTGTATTCTGGGGGAACCTGGTTTTCATCGAAATACAGGGCAGCAGGCTGAGCCTGAATTTCAAAACGTGGATCATTAAGCGGAAGAACCACATTTGCTTCGCCATAGATGGGATTGCCATCGGCATCTTCACCACAGTTTGCGCGAATGGTGATTACGTCATAGGTATAAACACCGCTATAGGTAAATACTGTGTAAGCTACTCCAGCCAGGGAGTCGCCATTGATGCTTACGTTGCCCACATAGGCTTCGGCTTGGATTTGGCAGGCAGGATTGTTCAGCAGTTCAAACCAGACGGCTGTTCCCTTGTCCACTGGGTTATTGTGAATATCTTTCACGATGGCACCAGCTATGATACGCCATACGCCACCCCCAATGTTCGTTCCGGTGTTAAATCCGCCGATGAAGGGAACTATGCCTCCAGGAGCGGGTGGACCGGCATGGATAACGATGTTGTTCTTTTGTGCAAAGATATAGCGGACACCATCGTCACTAATCCATGAAGCTCTTATCGTAAGCAATCCGGAAGCGGTTCCGCTGTTTACTGAGATCTGGGCTTCACCTCCATTTGAGATAACCTCCACAGAATCTGCCTGGGGATAACCATTCAGGTTTGCGCCAGCGGGAGCATTGGAGTTCATTATCTTGAAATACACTCTTTGTGGAGCGTCGATCAAGTTACCGTTGATGTCGCGTAATTTTACGCGCAGGATGGCAGACTGCAAACCGCCGGTATTTGCCACGTTCAGATTGATCTGATCAGTCTGTGTGAAGCTGATGGAGTGCAGTTCATTGGAGGTAATGGTGAAGATGGTTTGCATCTGCAGGGTGTCGCCATTGGCAGTTGCTTTAATCGCTGCTGCGCCGGCCGAAAGACCAGGGGTAAAGCGAACTCTGGCCCAGCCAAAATAATCACCCGAAGTTTCTGTGTTGATATTAACGGCTTGGGAAGCATTCATAAAGGTACCCAGATCGGTGGTGAATTTCACGGGCTGAGAAGGGCACAGATTGTTGTATACGTCGGTAAGCCCGGCATGAATCCAGATCTGATTCGGGCTGCCTACGCTGCTGGTATCGGCTTCTATCATCTGTTCTCCTACCTTCACGAAGGAATCGAGATCGATGAAAGCTGGCCGACCCGGTTTGATTACAACCTCACGGCTGTCGCTCACTCCGGCAATGGTTGCAGTTACTACGGCAAGGGGAGACCCAGGCTCAGTATTGGCATCGGTCCAGGAGCTGTAGCGAACTGATGCCTGACCATTGAAAGTGGCTGCCACTACGCTGCTGCCAAGCTCGTTATCGCCGGAATCCAGGAAACGTCCCTGGGTGCAGGAGAAGGTAACGAGTGTGTTGTTCGGCACGGTATTGCCTTCAGAATTGATCGGAACAGCCACCAGATTCACGGTCTGCATAACGGTCATCAGGTAGGGCTGCTGTTCTCCGGGAAAGCGCAGATTCACGTCGGCTATATCAGGGATGGGTTTAATCTCCACCTGAACGGTCGTGGTGTCGGCAGAAACCAGAGAGTCCGTCACCGTGGCATGATACTTTCTTACAACGGCCATGATGGTAGCCATACCGATATCACCATCATCCCAGAAGGTGGTTTGGGCCACACCGGTGCTATCGGTGGGAACATTGGTCAGCACGCGTCCCAGATCGGTCTTGAAGTTCACTATCTGGTTTGACACGCCAAAGCCTTCTCCATCTTTCACTTCTACAGAGATAGTGGAATATGTGATATTGTTATCAGCATATATCACGGTTGGAGAAGCTGTGATCCGGGTGATGAACCGAAGCTCAGAAACCGGTGGAGGCGGTGGTACGGTGGGGATAATTGGAGGTGGATTGCGCCTGTCACAGCTTGCGCTGAAACTGACCAGAATGATCATCAGTAGCGTGAGGATAGGCATCAAAGTGCTAAACTTTTTCATTCTTTTTCCTCCTCTTCAAACTCGATGAGAGTGCGGGTTAAGCGCTCGTCAATCTTTATTTCGGGGCTGGATTCCTGCATGGAAACCAGACGGGGGGTAATTTCAATGATCAGATCGGTGTTTTCCACCAATTCATAGCGGTGTTGGAAGATTTTACCAACGAAGGGCAGATCGCCAAGGAAGGGAACCTTATTGGTCTTTTGGCTGATGCTGGAATTCAGCAGTCCACCCACGATTATCTTGTGTTCGTTGGGAACTGTGACAGCAGAAGAAACCCTGCGAACCTTGGTGCGGGGAACGTAGCCGCCGACCAGTTCTGTCACGGAGCTAACTTCGGGATTGATGCTCATGGTGATGTTGCCATCTTTGTTTACCTTGGGGGTCACATTCAGGATGATACCTACTTCCTGTCTTTCCACCTGCACCTGCTTTTCGTTGTCCATCACTACGAAGGGCACCACTTCACCGATGTGCATGGTGGCCAGTTCGCCGTTCAGGGCTGTAACACGTGTGTCGGTAAGCAATTGAGCGGCGTTGTTTTCCAGCAGCCAATCGATGGTGACGTCGAAAGCGGTAAGCTGACGGCTGAAATGGGCTATATCGTCAAAGCCGTCTATTCTTTGGAAATACTGCTCATCCGGAATCACGCCGAAGTCGTTGGGGTTGCCATGAGGCAGATAACCAGTAACGTCAGAGTAATCATAAGGCAGGCCGGCACCGTTTTCGTTAACGGGATCTTCAGCCAGGATAGTGGTAAGGTGATTGAGTCTGCTCCAATCGATACCGATCTTCTTTGCTTGGTTAAGGTGCACCTCGATAAGACGAACCCGGATTTCCACCTGATCTTGTTCGTTGTCGATGGATTTTACCAGTTGTTCAATTTCCTTGAAGCTTTCAGGGTTTCCATAAACCATCAGGGCATTCTGACCTTCCAGAGGGGTAATCTTGAGGCCGGTATTCTGCAGAGATTCGCTTACTTTCTTGGCATCGAGATTAT
Source organism: uncultured Candidatus Cloacimonas sp. (assembly GCA_964529335.1). Taxonomy (GTDB): domain Bacteria; phylum Cloacimonadota; class Cloacimonadia; order Cloacimonadales; family Cloacimonadaceae; genus Cloacimonas. The sequence goes on along the minus strand of CAZGWB010000103.1, from coordinate 3,229 downwards.
TCAGATAGATAATGTCGCTGCGTTCACCGGTTTCTTCCATGATGTTTTGCTTGGCGCCAACGATGAAGGTGTTGCTGCCAACCACGCGATAGGAAAGACCGGCTGAACGTGCCACCAAAGAAACCGCAGTCTCGATGGGAACGTCTTTGATGTTGATGGTAACTCTTTTTTCTTCCTTTTCATCTCCGCCGCCGGCTTGTTCGATCGACAGGACAATGTTTGTTTCGCTAAGGCGCGACAGAGCTTTAAAAACCGAGGACAGAGTGGCATCATCGGCATTGAAGGTTACACGAGTATCGAGAATCGGGTCTCTTCTCGTTTGTGCGCTTAAGGTGGCAACACTCATAAGCAGCAGTACTAAGATCAGTGCAATCATATACTTTGCACGCAAGGTGTTTTTCATACTATCTCCCAGTATCATAATAATATTCCTCACCAGCTCCCGGTTGTGCCTTTGAACGTGGTATTGTCATCGGCTGGTTTGGCTGGCCGGGGTGCCAGTTCTGTGGTAGAAACTATTCCGTTATAGCTGTAGCGGATACTTTTGTCGGATATATCCAGGATTCTTCTGCCTTCGATGGTTTGACCAACTCTGGCTTCATGGAGCACACCGCGGTATTCAATATAAGCAATGCGGTTGCCGTTCTCGTCGCTGGCGGTTGTAGCCAGACGGAAGGTATTTTTTACCATCTCTTCGAATTCTTTCTCGCGGTCCACTTTGTCTTTGATAATGTTTCCCTGGCGCAGGGGATCGCGGTTTGAACTAAACACGAACATTTTACGATCCTGGATCGAATTCTCGATGGATTTGATCTTGTTTAGCAGCGTATCGGATACGGATTCCTTGGTATGAACCGATTTCTCGGGAATCTGTTTCCAACTGCGATGCATAGCCACAAGATGGACAGCCATGGCAAAAAGGAGGATAACTATGAGTGCGATGGCCAGGTCTTTGATAAATCTCAGTTGCATCTTATACCTCCTTCTTCACTTTGAATATCGAAAGTTCCAAAGTCATACGATATCGGTTTGGAGCTCCCGGAGCCCGGACTTCCTTATCAGAAACCTGAGTAGGGCTGATATCCAGAGCGTGTATCTTTAGGATGTTATCCAAGGCTTCCAGATCGGAGATAAATTGTCCAATCTGCACGTAGCTGGCTTCCAGCTCGAGATTATAAGTGGTTTCGATCAGGCCGGGCAGCGAGAATTTGTTGCTGTCAGACAGCTTGTTAAGCTGAATGGAGCGTTGATCTGCCAATTGACCGATCTTGGTTTTGAAATCGTTGATCTCATCGAAACTGAAGCTGGCGGTCTTAGTAAGGCTATTATCGATTATCAGGGCAAACTGGCTGAGCTGTTGATCCATTATCCGGGCACTGTTCAACTGCTCTTGAGCGGTTTTGATTTTGCCATCCAGCTCTTCGATCTTGTTTTTCGACTTACGCACTGTATTTGTGGTTAGCATGAAGAACAACACCCCGATCAGGATCATCAGCAGCACGAATACACTATATCTTTCTTTCATTACTGCCTCCTTCCCGCGCCGGTATTGGCTTCTTTGCTATAACACTCGATCACGAATTCCAGAATTGCGGTGTCTTTCACGATCTGACGTGTAATCTGCCCGGATTTGATCTGAGGAAAGTCGTTGCTGATCTCAGGATTACTTTTCAGACGGTTGATGAAAGACTGGATCAGGTCGAGCTCTTTCACGTTCACATCCACTTCGGTGATCCCATTCAGTGTAAGGACACCGTTGGAGAATGAAAACTTGCGCACGGCCAGCTTATCATCTATTTCCTGTCCCAGGGCGATCATCTTTTTGGCCCAGAAAATCCGATTATTGAAAGTTTCGGCCAGATGGTCAAGATCGTCGCTGGACAGATAATCTGCGCTGGTTTGGAATTGTTCCAGTTGCTGCTTGGTTTCGTTGTAAAACTTTTGACGGTTATCAACCCGCAGCTTGGCCATATTGCTTATATACATCCATCCTGCGATCATGGCGATCAGACCGATCACGAAAAACACCACTGCCGTGATGAAGGTTTTCTTTTCGCGCTCGGCTTGAAGGCGCAGTTCGCCGAATTTGTTGAGGTTTATTTTGAAATAGAATGGACCAGTCATCAGTTTCCTCCCCTTATTCCATTCTCATTGCCAGGCCGATGGCCAGGGCGAGTTGAGGGTCTTTTTTGCTCTGGAGTCTGTCCGAGACTTCCACATTGGCAAAGGGCATGAAGATCTCGGTGGGGATAGCAACTTTTTCCTGGAAATATTCCTGCAGGCCTGCCAGTTTGGCGGATCCACCCATCAGATACAGCTTGCGGAAATCGCTGTTGCCGGCTTCCTTTACGTAGAAGCGCAGAGAACGGCGAACCTCGTCCACGATCGCATCTTCGGTGGATTTTTCAGAAATGTCCAGCATACTGATGGTTTCCACGGTAGCGGTAGCAGGATTATCGCGAAGACCGAATTCCAATTTATGGCGTTCTGCCTGGTCCCATTCCATCTGACGTTTACGCATTATGTCGCGGGTAAAATTATAACCGCCATAAGGTATGTCACGGGCGAAGAGCTTGGCTTCGGGACCCCAAATCACCATGTTGCTGCGATGTGCACCCAGGTTTAGCAACACATAAACCCCTTCCTCGGCAAAGGCATTCAGCGCAAAGCTGTTTACCACCGCGAGGGAATCGATGTCCACGATATTGGGGGTGAGCCCAGCACTGGTCAGGGTTGTGGTATGCTCATTCAGCAGGTCTTTGGAGGTGGCAGCCAGAAGGATGTTCATATTGTTTGTTTTTTCTTCCACGCTCAGCACCTGATAATCCAGAACCATGTCGGTTCCGCTGATCGGGATATGCTTCTTGGCTTCGAAGAACAATGCGCTTTCGAGCTCCTCGTCGGGCAGAAAGATGGTCTTGATCTGCTTGATACTGGTGTTATCACCGCCGATCGAGGTAACCAGGTGTTTGATATGCTTTGGATTGATCCGCAGCGACTTCAGCATTTCGATTATCACCGGCGCATAGCGTTCCGGGCGCAGGTCGCTGGGAATATATTCTATCCCCGAGGCAACCGTCGGCCTGATCTCGCAATTCAGCAGCTTGAATCCTTCGTGCTGCTTTCGCAGATGAACGATCTTAATACTGTGGCTACCGATGTCGATACCCACAGTTTCCTTGATTCGAACTTGTTTCTTCTTCATTCTTCCTCTTTATATCGTTTACAT
>CAZGWB010000102.1:0-10075 GCA_964529335.1 uncultured Candidatus Cloacimonas sp. | reverse complement strand
TCTTGATAAGATGACAATATGTAGTGCTATCTAATTTGTCAAGAAATATTTACATTATTGTAATAGTGGATTTACAGTGCAAGATACTACCTCCAACCTCCTACTTTCTCGTTATTATGTGCAAAGGTCTTCCGTAACCTTTTATTGGACTGATACTGATGATGACAACTTCGACTGGACTGGTAAGCAACCAGCAGTGTGGAAAGGCACCACCAAATACTCTGCAACATCTTACAATGTTTCAGGGGCTACCAATTCTGTTACGGTTACTATAACAGGTTCCTTAACCAAGGGCACCTACGTGATCGGCCAGGAAGATGGCGGTGGAACTTTGCCCGTGGAATTGTCCTCTTTTACAGTATCAATGAGCGCAGTAAATCTTGTTACCCTACAGTGGGTAACTCAATCAGAAACCAATGCATCCGGTTTCCGTGTTTACAGAAACAGTGTAGATGACCTGTTGAATGCCACCATGCTTAATCTGTTCATTCCTGCCACCAACACATCCCAAATGCAGGTGTATATGGTTTCCGATGAGGAAGTTGTAACCGATGGTGTTTATTACTATTGGCTGGAGACTCTCGAATTGGACGGTGCCCAAAGCTTCTATGGTCCAGTCAGTATGAATGTGTCTTTCACCGATCCCAATAACAATGAAACACCTGTTGTTCAGGGAATCACCAGTGCCTACCCCAATCCCTTCAACCCCACTGTTACCCTTTCCTGCGGTTTAAAGAGAGGCGGATATACCACTATACAGGTATATAATCAAAAAGGGCAACTGGTAAACAACCTGTTTAGCGGCAACAAAGAATCAGGTCATTTCAATCTTCAATGGAACGGAACGGACAACTTTGGTAAGAAGCAACCAAGCGGAGTATATTTCATTCTCATGAATGCTGGTGGCGAGAAATCCACAAAGAAGGTAGTTCTTTCCAAGTAGTGTTTTGGATTGTAAACCCTCACTGAAAACTTCAAATTGCTCTCACTTGGAGAGATCATGCTATAACATTACAGGATAGTAAGATATGCCATATGCACCTGTTATGTTGGTCTTGGACTTTCCCATGCCAGGCAACCCACTTTTATCACCAAAACTTCAATTCTACCACTGTTTAAGGAAGCACTTGGACACTCTCTATAGCTTTATCGAATCCAGTGCTATTTACACAATAATATGATCTGAAAGAAGTTAGCATATTCTGGGCATTAGACTCGATCGGCTCATCATCCTTTGGACTTGGACATTTGAAGTTATGGGGATGAAATTTGAAGTTTTCAGGGAGAGTCTATAGTTGGTGAACTTTTTTTTCACAATTCCAGCCTTGACTACTCCACCAGCTTTCAAGTTTACGTTCGGGTACCCCGAAGCAGGAATTACGAGGAGTGAGGATGTGATGGTGGTGCTCTGGATTCCAGATTTATCGAGAACTAAAGAGGGTAGTAGAAACCTCATCTTGACAAAATATGATTTACTATTAGATTTGACACTGAGAGAGGAACTTATATGAAGAAGGTTATCATTACAGCAAGTATGCTTATAGTGCTAACAAGCTTTCTGGCTGGAAAAAGCATTACTATCCATTCTCAGGTTGAAGGTGTAAAAGTATATCTGAACAATGAATTCATCGGCATAACACACAGCATTCCGAGGCAAAAGTATTATGAACCTGATAAAGTAGGACTTACTCTGTACAACTTCAATGTAGGCATTCATAAGTTTCGCTTCGAGTACAAAAATGTGAAGCCCAAATCCTGTGAGATAGTTACTACTGACTTATGCAAAGATATTACCTATTATCTGGTCTTTGATGAGCATCGAACTAAGAGTGTTGACCACGTGATAAAAGGACTGCCATCCAGAAACAATGCTCCACCGGTTATAAAGCTCGTTTCTGGTCTGGAGGGTGCAACTGCCAAGATTAACGGAAAACATGTATCATTGAATACTCCTATTAATGATTTAAAACCAGGTGTGTATGAAGTTGAGTTTAACCTTCCAGACCATTGTCCTTTGGAGAGCAGAATTGAGATAAACCTAGGAGCGTATGCGGAGATTGAAGGATTTTGGAGTTGGACTCCGGGGTTAATTCAAGTAAGAACTGAATGTATTGATGGCATACCCTTGAGGATAAGTGGGGCGTCCCGAGAAGTGATAAAAGACTATTATAACCGCAAGATAAGGGTTGTTAAAAATAGTGATCATAGCGACAGTTCGAGACGTATTATAGCGCAATGCAACAGCCGTAAGGATGAACTGGTAAGGGTATTCGATGAATATGAGATTATGGGAAATTCTACTTTTCGTGCTGTGCTTTGTTTAGGCAATGATGGCAAGGTGAAGGCATCTGAAGTGACTTTCTTCGAACGGCAACCATTAGCTTATACTACCGAAATTCAGCAGATAGTAGATAGCTGGGTTTTTGATGTTGACTCGGAGTTAATTATTAATTGGCTGTGCAGACTACCTCGATAAGAAAAATAAATAGAGCCAAATACCCATGCGAGCCTTATAAAAGGCTTTTGTAAACCCTCACTGAAAACTTCAAATTGCTCTCACTTGGAGAAATCATGCTATAACATTACAGGATAGTAAGATATGCCATACACATCTGTTATATTGGTCTTGGACATTTGAAGTTATGGGGATGAAATTTGAAGTTTTCAGTGAGGGTCTAAAGTCGACTCGATATGAAACAAACGTCTCAGGGCGAAAATTCTTGACAGTATTTGGGTGTTTGGCATAATGGCCAAATTACCAAACATACTGTGGAGAATGAATGAATACTAGATACGATTACATGGCTTCCGTGATGAAAGCTTTGGCGCATCCCACCAGGCTATTCATAGTGGAGAAGCTGAACGAGCAAACCTGCAACGTAAGTGAGCTAACCCAGATGGTGGGAGTGGATATGTCCACTGTTTCCAAGCATCTAACGATTCTGAAGCAGGCTGGGATAATAGCCGCTGAAAAGCTGAACAACCAGATGATCTACCGTTTGCTCTGCCCTTGCGTCCTGGATATGTATAAGTGCGTTATAAAAATAAAAGAAACCGGAGAAAGACATGAGTGACAAGCTAAAAGAACTAAAGATACTGCTAATTATGATCGCAGTATTTCTGGCAGCCTATTTCCTGCCCTTTACTTCCCCAAGATTCTTAAACGGCTTGCATGAAGCCTTTTTCATGCTGCAGGAATATGCAAGGTTGCACGTTCTTTTGTGTTTGGTTCCGGCTTTGTTCATTGCCGGAGCGGTAAGCGTATTTATCAGCAGCGATTCGGTAATGAAGTTTCTGGGAGCCAAGGCCAAGAAATGGCTGGCGTATTCTGTGGCTTCCGTTTCCGGGGCAATCCTGGCAGTTTGTTCTTGCACCATCTTGCCTCTGTTCAGCGGAATCTATAAAAGAGGGGCGGGTTTGGGACCTGCCATCGCTTTTCTCTATTCCGGTCCGGCCATTAACATCCTGGCTATTGTGATGACTGCCAGGATCCTGGGCTTGCAGATGGGTATTGCCAGAACGGTTGGTGCCGTGGGATTCAGTGTAGTAATAGGCTACCTCATGCACCTGTTGTTCCGCAAAGAAGAACAAAGCAGACAGGAAGGCTTTGCCACCCAGGTTCAGAGCGAAAAAGGCAGACCCCTGTGGCAAACCCTAATCTATTTCGGTTTAATGATTCTGATCTTGATCGTTCTTAACTGGGCTAAGCCAAATAATGCCACTTCAGCGCCCTTCATGAACTGGATGTTTGCCCATAAATGGCTGGTAACCGGGGCAATAGCATTTCTCTTTGGCTTATCGATGTTTGCCTTTTATGGCTTTAAGCTGTGGAAAGTGTTGCTCACTTCCGTAATCGTCTGGCTGATAGGCTATTTGTATCCCGGTCAGCCTCTGATTCCTTTTGTGATGGCTATCTACCTCTTCAGTATGTGGCTGATCCTGGAGAAGGGTGAACTGCACGACTGGCTGGATGCCACCTGGGATTTTGCCAAGCTGATCATCCCGTTGTTGTTCATTGGAGTGATGATTGCAGGATCACTGCTTGGCCGTCCAGGCATGGAAGCCTGGGTGCCTTCGCGCTGGATAGAAATGGCGGTGGGTGGCAACTCAATCTGGGCGAATTTCTTTGCTGCCATCTCAGGTGCATTCATGTATTTTGCTACCCTTACCGAAGTCCCGATTCTGCAAGGTCTTTTAGGCAGCGGCATGGGCAAGGGACCCGCCTTGGCCTTGCTCTTGGCAGGCCCTGCTTTGTCGCTGCCCAGTATGCTGGTGATAAACACTGTGCTGGGATTTAGGAAGACTGCTACCTTTGTGGCTTTGGTGGTGGTGTTTTCCACCTTTACGGGTTACATTTTCGGGATGTTTGCAGCATGATAATGCTCTGGTTTGAAAAGCTAAGTATGGCCCTGTATTCCAGTCCGGCAATTGCGTTATCTGCAGCTTTTCTGTGGGGCGTGTTGAGCGTGCTGCTAAGTCCCTGCCATCTGGCAGGCATCCCTTTGATAGTGGGTTTTCTGGATAACCAGAAAGACCTGAACACCAGGAAGGCCTTTAAGCTTTCAGGATTATTTACCCTCGGAATTCTGGCCATGATGGCAATAATAGGCTTGATAACCGGATTGCTGGGCAGAATGCTTGGCAATATTGGAACCTGGGTGGAGCCTGCTGTAGGTGTGGTTTTCCTGGTAATGGCGTTCTTTATCGCCGATATCTTCAAAATGCCCAGCTTTGTAAGCGGTGACATGGGACAAAAATCCGGCAAGGGAGGATGGGCTGCCTTATCGCTGGGTTTCCTGCTTGGCATAGCTTTGGGGCCATGTTCATTTGCCTTCATGGCTCCCATCCTGGGGATAGTATTCACCGCAGCGGGAACCAAGCTGATGTTTGCTCTTTGCCTCGTGCTGTCATATATCATAGGGCACTGTCTGGTGATAATCCTGGCAGGGACATTTGCCGGAGCGGTGCAAGCCTATCTACACTGGACAAGCAACTCAAAGGGGACCAGGATCGTCCGCATAATCTGTGGTATCCTGATCTTTGTGGCAGGACTTTACTTAATCTTTAAAAAATACATTTGAGTGTGGAGGAACACATGATAATCAAAATACTGGGCACTGGATGCCCCAAATGCAAGAAACTGGAAGCCAATGCCCTTGCTGCTGTTGCAGAACTGGGAATTGAGGCAAGCGTGGAAAAAGTAACCGATCTGGATAAGATCATGGATTATGGTGTGATGATGACGCCTGCATTGGTTCTCGACGAAAAAGTGGTCGCCAGCGGGAAAGTATTGGCAGTATCAGATATCAAATCGATCATCAGAGGAGGATGAGATGACAAAAGATGAATGCGGATGTTCCTGCGGTTGTAGTTCTGAGAGCGGAAGCAGTTGCTCCGAAGGCTGCGTTACCAATGCTGCCCCCACCAGCGTTTATGCCTGTGCTGGAGCCAGCAATGTGGGTGTAATTTCCTTTGACCTTACCAAAGCCCTGCACTTGGCAGGTAAATACAAAATGGGCTGTTCCACCTGTATCGGAGCCGGAGACTGCGCTTGTGGCGGCACAGAAACCGCTGATGGCAAAAAAGACCTGCTGATAGATGGCTGCAAAGTTGCCTGCCTGAAAAAAATGTTTGAAAAGAAAGGCATCACCAATTTCAACCATATCATCATCACCCAACTGGGAGTAAAGAAAGAAGGAACTTTCGTTTATAATGAAGAACTAATCCCCAAACTGCTGGAAAAGCTAAGTGACAAAGGACTGTAAGATGAAGAAGTGCGTAATTTTAACCCTGTTATTAATAAGCTGTTTGCTGCTTGGCGCACAAAAAACTACTACCAAATCCAAAGCCAAACCCTTGGTTACTTTTGTTGAGCTTGGTTCGGTGAATTGCGTTCCCTGCAAGATGATGAAACCCGTGATGAAAGAAGTTGAAGACACTTATGGCGACAAAGTGGAAGTGATCTTCTACGATGTATGGCAACCCAAGCATAAAGCCATGGGGGATAAATACAAGATCCGGGTAATTCCCACTCAGGTCTTTCTGGATAAAGACGGCAGGGAGTTTCACCGGCATGAGGGTTTTTATCCAACCGCTGAGATAGTTAAACTTCTGGATGCACACTTGAAAATCAAGAGAAAATGACAGGCCTCTCAACAACTTAAACAGAGGTTGTTCCCCTATGGAGAAGCGTACCGATGGCATCCGGAGATATGGATGTAACTAAAAACATTTAGAATTTGCAGGCAATGGCTTTTGAGAAGTCTTTATCTGCTGTTGAACATGTCTAATCTGAGGGTGGTGGTTTTTGCTTTGTAAAGTTCAAATTCTATGGCAGGGTCTTGTATGACTGGATTGAGATGAATGGCCAGATTTCCTTGAGACGGATTGGTAAAATAATCGTCGTCAATATCTGTGTCTGAAGACATGAATCTTTCCTCCCCTAACCACTGATCACCCTATCATACCGGAGTCATACCGCATGATCATCCGGTATGACTCCGGTATGACCTAAACAAGACATAGGGGTTAATCCCTCAGACCCCCGGACATTTGGCTGCGTATAGTAAGCTTCAATATAGAGATAAAAGGGTGATATGTCCAAGGAATCAGGTTTGGCAAAGATGAGTATCACCTTATGCAACTTGCTTGGTAGCGAAAAAAGTATTTGACATGCATCCCGAGACACTGGATAATTGAAACCAGTAAAACATCAGTGAGGTATGAAAGATGCAAAAGCTTGTAAGTATTACGCTAATGCTAATATTGTTAGCTGGATCAGCGCTCTTTGCCCAAACTCGGGAAATCTGGGTGAACGAAGACTTTTCATCAGCTACTTTTCCTCCCGCGGGATGGACGATCAGCGAACATGCGTCCAACTGGAGTGCAGTTCAGGGTGCCGCAGCAGGTGGTTCCGCTCCGGAAGCGCGTTTCAGCTGGAATCCTCAGTTCAATGGCAGTTCTTATCTTATTTCCCCTACCTACGATACCACGGGTGAAACGTCCCTCTATCTGGATTTTGACCATTTTGTAGACTGGTATACAAATCCCTTCACGATCGGAGTGGCAACCCGTTCCTCAGGAGGAGCTTGGAACGAGGTTTACAGCCAAAGTCCCACCGCCAATGTCGGTCCGGTTCGGCAAACCGTATTGATAAACAATGCAGACGTTGGCTCTTCGAGCTTCCAGTTCGCTCTTTTTTTCAGCGGCAATTCCTATAACATCGACTATTGGTATATCGACAATGTAAAGCTTTATACACCCTTTGAGTTTGATCTGGCGATCACTCAGGTTTCCGGCGAAGAACACGTGGAAGCCGGAACTGCCATTACCCCCGCTTGCGTGATTAAGAACGTTGGTTTTAATGCTTTGACGCCCACGGTTACGCTTAGTGTTTACCAGAATGAAACCCTTCTAAATACCTATCCTGAGCAGCAATTTCCAAGCCTGAACTATGGTGAAACGCAAGCTGTGGAATTTGCTGCGTTCACCCCTTCTGTGGCCAATGAGCTTTATAGGTTTGTTTATTCCGTCAGTTCTCTGGAAGATGTAGTGGATGGGGATTTGACCAATAACACAAAGGAGAAGGCAGTGAACACCTGGACCGGAGGCAAGCAAAACGTGCTGCTGGAAATCGGAACCGGTGGCTGGTGTCAGTATTGTCCAGGAGCAGCAATGGCCGCGGATCACTTTGTGGATGAGGGCTATAACGTGGCAGTGATCGAGAATCACAATGGCGATCCCTACGCCACGGATATCTCCAACGGACGAAATGCTTATTACGGGATCAGCGGCTATCCAACGGCTTTCTTCGATGGACAACTCTCTTACGTGGGTGGCAGCAACTCCACCAGCGTATTTCCTTCGTATTTGCCGCTCTACGAACAGCGAGCCCCGCTCAAAACCCCTATCTCGCTTTCCATGTATGGCACCAATGACGAACTGAACTACGCGGTAACCGTGCAGATAAACAAACAGGCAAACCTGGCTTATGAACATTTGGTGCTGCATTTTGCCATCACTGAAAGCAATATCCAATACAACTGGCAGGGACAAACGGAAATGAATTTCGTGAACCGCAATATGATCCCTGGTTTAAGCGGGACACCCGTGAACTTGAAGGATGCGCCTTTGGGTATCATGAACGTTCCTCTGAATTTTGCCATTGGCAGCACCTGGGATATGTTCTATTGCGAACTCGTGGCTTTCGTTCAGAATCTGGACACCAAAGAAGTGATTCAGACTTACAAAGTTGCCTTGCTGGATCTGCCTGCCGATCCGGTGTCTGTGACCGATCCTTCAGTTCCGGCTCTCAAAACCGAGCTTCTGGGGAATTATCCCAATCCCTTCAATCCGGAAACCACCATCAGATATAGCCTGAAAGAAGATATTACGGTCAGCCTGGATATTTTCAACGCCAGAGGACAAAAAGTGAAAACCTTGGCAAATGACCATAAAACTGCCGGAATCCACAGTGCAAGCTGGAACGGCACCGACGAACATGGCCAGTCCGTGGCCAGCGGGATATATTATTTTAAGCTGAATGCCGGAAAATACAGCAGCACCAAGAAAATGATCCTGATGAAATAGATAACAGATTATACCGTGCACTGGAAAAACCCCGGCTTTAAACCGGGGTTTTTTTCTTAAGGCACATCGGCAACGCTTGAGTTTGAATACATTTCCTATTATTTTACTGGGATTTGCAATTCATCAGATTATTATATCCAATAAAAGAACAAAATAAGGAGCACACCATGAATACCAGACTGATTAGAAACGGTGTTTACGCTGTGGGAGTACAGGATTGGAGCCGCCGTCTGTTTGATTCGCTGATTCCTCTGCCCGATGGCACCAGCTATAACTCATATCTTATCTGTGGCTCGGAAAAAACCGCAGTTATCGACACGGTGGATCCTGCCTTTTGGGACGAATATTGGCGGAATTTGCAAGATTTGCCAAATCTGGATTACATTGTTACCCTCCATTCCGAACAGGATCATTCAGGTAGCATCCCGCATCTTCTGGAACGCTTTCCGGATGCCGAGATCATCTGTAGTCCCAAGGCCAGAGACCTTTTGGTGGAGCATCTGTTGCTGCCGCCAAGCAAGCTGAAAGCGGTGGAGGACAATGAAATACTGTCTTTGGGGGATAAAAGCCTCCGCTTTGTGCATACTCCGTGGGTGCATTGGCCGGAAACCATGGTGGCTTATCTGAAAGAAGATGGAATCCTGTTCAGTTGTGATTTCCTGGGTTCCCATTCGGCTGGCAGCGAACTATATGACAATGACGATCCTGCCGTTTTGGAAGCTGCCAAGCGCTATTATGCGGAAATCATGATGCCTTTCCGCACCCAGATTAAAAGCAACCTGAAAAAATTGAGTGAGCTGCAGTTTGATCTGGTTGCTCCCAGCCACGGCCCCATCTGGAATCATCCCCAAAAGATACTGGCTGCCTACGAAAACTGGGTTTCGGACAAGCTGCAAAACAAGGTGGTTATCCCCTATATCTCTATGCATGGCAGCACCGCCAAAATGGTGGATTACTTCAGTAAGGAGCTGATTCACCAGGGTGTGAAGGTAGAGCTTTTTGACTTGGCGGTAACCGATATTGGCAAGCTTGCCATGGCTCTGGTGGATGCGGCCACCGTCGTGATCGGCAGTCCCACTGTGCATGTGGGCCCGCATCCTGTGGTAGCCTCTGCTGCTGTCCTGGCCAATGCGATCAAACCCAAGGCTCGCTATACAGCGATAATAGGCTCTTATGGCTGGGCAACCAAAGTGGTGGAAAACACTCTGGCTCTACTGCCAAATCTGAAGGCGGAAGTTTTGGGTTCCGTGATATGCAAAGGAGAAGCCAAAGAGCCTGCCAAACAGGAACTGAAAGCTCTGGCTGAGCTGATCGCTACCAAACATAAAGAGATATTGTAATGTTGCCATTCGTCCGGGAAACAAAAATAAACTCCCTTAACTGCCCTATTACTCATGGTTCGCAGCTCAGGCAACGGAAGAACCAAACATATCAGGCATTCCCCCAAAAAATCGGATATTGATAACTGTATTAAGCAGTAATACAA
>CAZGWB010000101.1:0-10078 GCA_964529335.1 uncultured Candidatus Cloacimonas sp. | reverse complement strand
GTCGTCACTGGGAAACCGGGAAGACGCCCTTTTAGGGTTGTCAAACCCAGCCGCTGCAAGCCAGGAAACCTGCCACAAGTTTGGAATAAAGGCTCACGGAGCAGGAGCCAGGCCAAAAGAACGTTCATCTCAAGTCACAACAAACTACAGAGGTGAACATAGTGCATGTAATTAATCTCCCAGGTTCGGGCTGGAAAGGAATGCTTATCCTGCTTCTCTTCAGCCCGCTACTGCTGTTTTCCATCAGCGGCAGAGTAATCGGCCAGGATGGCAAGGCAATTCCCAATGCCATGCTTACTGATGGCAGGATGGTGGCATACAGTGCTGCAGACGGTTCCTTCAGCATGGCAACAGCGGCCGACAGTATCTCAATCTCACGTTTGGGTTTTGTCTCACAACATCTTTCTGTGCGAGGTTTCAGATCGCCGATAATCCTTGTTCCAGATGAGATTGTGCTTCCTACGGTGCGGGTAAAGGCGCTGGAATATCATAGCCTGCTTCCTTCGCTTAGCTCATCCTTGATTCATCCGGACACCAATGCCGGAGCACAAAGTGCAGCAGAACTCCTTTTGGAAAATACCTCTCTCAGCACTTCGGACATCCAGCTTTCCGGCGAACGGCAAACTCTTTCTCTGTTGGGAAGCCTTAGCCGGCACAGCTTGGTAATTCTGGATGGAGTGGTACAAAATCCGGCTGGAGAAGCATTTGATTTTAGTAAAGTCCCCCTAGGCCAAATCAGCCAGATCGAAATCATCAAAGGTAATGCTTCGGTTTTTGGTGGTTCTGCCGCCATTGGCGGAATCATTCATATACGTAGCAAAAATTCTGTTAAACAGCGTTGGCCAGAATTTGATACCAGCCTGTCAGCCGGGTCTTTTGGCCAGTTCAAACAGACTTATGCCCTGGCCATCAGCAGAGCCTGGTATGCCCTGAATGCCGAATACAGCCATCAAACCGCCAAGAACGACTTTAAATATGACACACCCGATTTCTGGAATATAGACCCTGTTTTGCGTCGCCAGCACAACCGTAAAACCATGGACGGTTTCTTTGGCAAGCTTAGTTTGTTCAGCTCATTTGCTCAGCTTGATTATAGCCTGAACGCAGGTTCGTTTGTCCGGGAATTGCCGGGCCCCATCAGTTTCCTGGAGCTATACAATGCTTCTCGGCTAAGTGGAAACTACGCTCAGCATAGTTTGCGGGCTACTGCAACCCGCGACAGGCTGTCCGGAGAGCTGCTGTTCTGGCGAAACAGCGACAATAGCGTTTATCACAATCTGGAATCCAGCAATCCCATCGCAGCAGCGCATTACAAACAGTGGCAAGTTAATTCCGGCCTGAAAGCTGGAACCAGTATCGAACTGGAGCTGGCCAAACTGGCTCTGAACGCAGAATACAGCTATATAGGCTTTGAGTATCAAAATCACCTTACCGGAAGCGACATCCAAGGCAATAGGGAAAACACTGCCCTGGCATTTTCTGCTCAACGCAGTTTCTTTCCATATATCTTTGAAAACCGGGTTTTGGGGGCAATCCGTGGGGATTACAGCGAAGCGGAACTGCATCCGACCTGGCGGTTGGAAACCGAACTGAGGTATCCCGGGAAGCCCGAATTGAAGCTTGGTGGCTATGTTGGAACGGCTTATTCCCAACCTTCGCTGTTTGACATGTATTGGATCGGGGATAGCGAAACTCAGGGCAATCCAAATCTTAAAAGTGAAAACTCATTGGGTTATAGTGCTTATTCCGAGCTTCGCTACAATGGCCTAAACCTGAAGCTAAGCTACTATCTGAACCAGGTGGAAGACCTGATCCAATGGCGGCAGTATTACCTGAATGGGCTTAGCTGGAAGCCTTTTAACGTGGGCAAGGCGGAAATCCACAACTACGAAGCGGAAGCTGACTTTCGCTGGGGCAAATATCTGGCGCTTGGCGGCAGCCTTACCAAAACCCTGGCTTTGGATAAATCCAAAAACCCGGATGGAAGCCCCAGCCCAAGTTATGATAAAAAACTGGTCTATACCCCAAATCTGAAAGCGATGGCAAAGCTGAGCCTGAATAATGAACAACGGGGAATAAGCCTGTCCTGGCACTATACGGGTGAACAATATAGCACGCCAGATAACCTGATCGAACCTTTGGCGGCTTTCGATAACCTGGAGGCGGCAGGCTTCTGGCGCATCAAACTGCCCTTCTGCTATTTGCAGCTCGACCTGAAGGCCAATAACCTGCTAAACAAACGCTACAGCGTTTATGCCGATACTCCGCAGCCGGGATTCAACTGGTGGACCGGGATAAAACTACAGGTGGCGGAGTAGTGATAAGGTCTGGGAGTCTTGGGGTCTGGGAGTCATGGGGTCTGGGGGTCTAGGAGTCCAGGGGTCTGGGAGTCATGGGGTTTTGGGGTCTGGGAGTCTAGGAGTCTAGGAGTCTTGAAGATAGTAAAAAAGTGAAACAAGGTCTGTTTCTATAAGGCAGGATAAAAACAATCTTCATACCCATGTCCTGACACCTGACATCTTTAACCATTCCACTTATCCGTCGAGACGACGGAGCTACCCATAATCACTATATCATACCGGAGTCATACCGCATGATCATCCGGTATGACTCCGGTATGACTAAGGTATAATAGGAAGGCCGATTTATCGTCGGCAAGGTATGTCCAGCGTCTTGCTGGCAAAGAGTTTGGCAGCCCTTGGGAAGGCAATCCTTAACAGGTAGCCAGGAAGTCTTAAGCATCCCATAATGCTACCGCCTCGCATCTATGCTGGAATTCTGTATCACTTTTCACTTCACCACTTTTCCGCTGACTTCAAGACTCCTAGACTCCTAGACCCCAAGACCTCAAGACTCCTAGACCCCCAGACCCCAAGACCCCAAGACCCCTCGACTCTCATGCCCCGTAACTAAAATCTCCCCAGAGTAAATCAAAAAAAATATCTACCTATTTATCAGTAGCTTACACCTGTATTGGTTGACACTTTCCGAAATCTGCTACTATTATATAGGGATGATTTTTTAAACCCGATAATAGAATAGAGATAGTGAAAGGAGAAACCTTAATGAAGATTAAGATAATTCGCCGTAAGGCTATGGATAGAGAGTAAGAAACGGAGCTGAACAACCAACTATCCCATATAGTAAAAAACGGCTGATGCTGAAAATGAATGATAACATATACAACTTGACATTAATCAGTATTTATTCAAGCATGAATATTAGGGAGTTCCAATGACTATGAAACTAATGATCCTTGTTGCATGCCTTTTGTTTTCTGTTGGTCTTTTCGCAGTGTTTAGCTTGAATGAAAGCCTCAACGTAAACCAAGAAGATGCGATTGTGGGCACTACTCAGATCTGTGAATATGATAACGTACCTGGCAATAAAGATGGTGGGAGTTCAAAAACTGATAAGGTATCGAAAGAACATCTGGGGCTTGGTAAGAGTGTTTGGGAATGGTCCTTGGAAAGCAAAGCAGATACAGATAAGTGGTATTGGATCAGCTTTCCAGTTCTGGACACGGTAACGGTAAAAGCTTGCCGTGCATACAATGTGTTTAGAGATATATTACATACTCATTTCGAGAATGATCTTGACCTGATGCCCACATATCTTGAAGATATTTACTGGCGAGAAGCAGGGGTTACCAATAGGATAACATGGATGATGAATGATTGGACTGCCAATCATAATTATCATGTTGTAACCCATCATCAGGGTTATAAGGTTCACCTTAAGCCAAGGGCAAGCTCCGCTTATCCATCTCAGATTTCGCTCATTATCAGGGGGGACAAGGCTTCAGAGTCTTTGGAGTTTCCTATTTTTAGCGGGACAGAAAACTGGATAGGTTACTATCTCGAAAAATCACAAATGCCGGAAAAAGCACTGGGAGCAATATGGGATGATGTGTTGGCGGCAAAAACCAAAGACTGGTGTTTGATTCGCTCTAGTGAAAGCGGAGAAATGATTGGCAAATCATCTCCTCTTTGCACTGGAGATATGCTTGTGCTGGTAACTAAAAACAACCACAATTTCAGGTGGAGCAGTTATGCTCCAGACCCTACTGCCCTAAAAAGTGAACCTAAGTTCTTTGTATTCAATGAGAAACAGGACTACATCCCCATTTATGTATACTTACAGGACAGTCTGGTAAATAAAGTGAAAGAGCTCAGCTTGTATGTTCGGGGAGAATGCAAAGGTGCAGTGGTAATTGAGGACAGCATGGAACAGCTCTCAGCTTATCTTGATACTCCCCATGAACTACTGGAAGGCAAGGTGGAACTGGGATTTTACTTTGCAACTCAAAAAGCTGACAACAAACTGGGGTATCTTACCCTGAAACCAGAAAGATTACAGGCTAGATATGGAATAGGTGGACTTAGATACCCCTACTTTGAAATCATGATCACTGAAGATGATCTTGCAGGTTTAGTGCCTCCCGAGTTTGCATTGAACCAGACCTGTCTTAATCGCCATAGCCGAAAAACTACCATATCCTACCAGCTACCTGAATCAGGCAAGGTACGACTGGAAGTCTATAACCTGAAAGGGCAGTTGGTAAAGACTCTGATCGATGGCTCTCAGGATTCCGGTTTGCACAGCATAGTTTGGAATGGCACCGATCGCCACAACCGCAGCGTTGCCAGCGGAGTATATCTCTATCGTTTGAGCAGCCTCAATAAGGCCCAAACCAAACGTATGCTCCTGATGAAATAACTTAATATGGGGGAGGGCTATCCCCTCCCCCAAAAATTATGAAGGAAAGATGAAAGCTCTATTCACCCTGCTTACCCTGACCCTGCTGATCCCGGGCCTGGCAATGGGAATTACCCGCACTGTGAAACTGGACGGCAGCGGAGATTACACCAGCATCCAGGCAGCCATGAACGCCGCACAATCCGGAGATACGATTCTGGTCTATCCCGGAAGGTATTATGAAAACCTGAGAATCCAAACCGATAACCTGAACCTGATCAGCCTGGAAGCACAAACCAATAATCCGGCTTATGTTGACTCTACGATCATTGATGGAAATCGGACATCAGCTGCAATATCTGTTACACTTTCACGTCAAAATATCCTAATTCGTGGGTTTTCTCTAGTAAATGGTTTAGGTACAGGACTATCAGTATGGCCATCATCATTATCTGTAGTTAATTGTGATATTTTCAGCAATATAGCCTCTAATGGAGGGGGGATAGTTATTGGCGGAGCGACAGTCCTTTTATCTGGAGTAAGGATTCACGATAACTACTCATTAAATCTAGGCGGAGGTATCTATGCTTCCACCGCGAGCGGGTATGTAAACAACATCACCTTCGACCCCGTAAATCGCTGTTCGATCTATAACAACCGCTCCGGATCGGGTCAGGATATCTATATTCAGCACGCCACCAGCAATCTGAATGTATATCTGAATACCTTTTCCGTAGCTGTTCCCACTACCTACTATGCAATCTTCCTAACCGAGGATAACGCAGATTACCAGATGACCTTTGATATCCAAAATGTTCATCACCAGGAAATCAATAGTGATCTTTACGTTTCCCCTAATGGGGACGACAACAATGATGGGCTTAGTCCCGCCAGTCCACTGAAAACCATCCACGAAGGGATCTACCGGATCGCTGCGGACAGCCTGAACCAAAAGACCGTGCATCTGCTCCCCGGAACCTATTCCCGCACAGATAACGATCAGATCTTCCCCATTGCCCTGAAAAGCTGGGTGAAGGTGCAAGGCAGCGGAATGGATAGCACTGAAGTAGTAGGAGAACCCCATCCTTTAATTCCTGTTAGTTATGGATCATCTAACAAAGTATTTCAAACTCATTCTGAACCTGTTACAAGTTTATCTGAACTGTCCATCACCACAATTAACACCGATAATAGTTGCTCTATTAAAAGTCAATTAAAGGGTAGTATTAATCTTTCCAGAGTACGAGTTCATGATGTCAGCCCAAACCATGATTCGGCAATCCATGTATGGTTAACCAATGAATATAATTGCGTTTGGGATGGATTGTTGTTTGAGAATGTAACAACGACAGAAAGTAGGTTGCTGTTTGTGGGAGGGAAAATGTCCGGTTCAATCTCTAATAGTGTTTTTAGAAATGCTACTTCAACCTTTGTCTCTGCCTCGGTACCAGCCCCAGCCCTAATATCAATAGAAGGGGACAGAAGCCTTATATTTGACAACTGTGAATTCAACAACCTTACCATGGCCGATGATAACGCCTCAGCGATAGCGATTGGAGGAGTCCAATATCCCCAGCAAAGCAACAACTTCAGCTTTAACAATTGCCTGTTTAGCAACATCAGCACGAATGGTGAGATGATCTATGTGGGTTCTGTAAACCACCCCAATCTGAGTTTTACAAATTGCACCTTTGCCGGTAACGAAGGCGATGCCTATACCTTGCTGGTAAACGGTAATGTGAATATCACCAATTCCATCTTCTATAATGATACCCCTTATCAGATCAAGGTAAATCCCATGACGGGCTATAATGAACTTACTACTTTGAACATAGACTATTCCTGTATCAAAGATGGCTTGGCAGGAATCCAGCAAGCACCCGGCAATACGATTAACTACTCAGATAATAACATCTGCGGCAATCCGCTTTTTGCGGGAGGCAATGATATTCATGATCCGCTTTATTATAGCCTATCGGAGCTTTCGCCCTGCATAAATACTGGAACGCCTGATACCAGCGGTTTGGAACTCCTGCCTTATGATCTGGCAGGCAACTGGCGCATCTGGGATGGCAGGATAGATATGGGCTGCTTTGAATATGGCTCTGTGCCCTGGGTAAGCACTGACGATCCGGTAGTTCCCCAGCCAGAGGGCTGCCTGCTATATCAGAACTATCCCAATCCCTTCAATCCCAGCACCACCATCCGCTACTCTCTGGATAAGCCCGGACCGGTTTCACTTGAGATATATAACCTGAAGGGTCAGCTTGTAAAGAGCCTATATTCAGGGGTGCAGGACATGGGCTCGCATCAGGTAATCTGGAACGGAATCGATAGTAAAGGATCTGCCTGTTCCTCAGGCGTATATTGTTATAAGCTGAGAACTTCAGATAAAACTCTGGTTCGCAAAATGCTCATGTTAAAATAGTATCAAATGGCTATTGGAGTCTTAAAGCCATGAAAAAATGGTTACTCTTTGTATTGTCAGCCGAAGGGGATAATAAGAAATTCCTATCGGGTCTAGCTCATTCCAAAAGCATTCTGACCAGCCTGATGGATTCAAATAACGGCCAACAATCGATACTCTGCGGATAATTGACAATGGCTTTAGTACTTCACCATACGTCCAAGAACAGAGCAAGAGATAGTAACAGAGAATCAGGCTCGTCCAATTAATGGGAGTATGCAAAGTGAAATAAAGATTGACATATTTAAGATGCCTTCTTTTCTGTGTCTTATATTGAATCTTACGTTAATTGCCAGATAGCTGTATCTGCAGCTAGAACGGCTTCACGAATAAACTGTAACAAGCACAAATATTCAAATATGGGAGATCAGTTATGCGTAGCTCAGTTCTTGTCTTTTGTCTGTTTTTAGTCTTTACTGCCAATCTGTTTGCCTCCACCGAAACCGAACCGAACAATTCTATTACCGATTCAGGTGTTTTCTGGTGTGAGAATGGCACTCACGATGGTTTCCTGGCGTTTGCCGATGTAGATTATTGGCAGGTAGAATGTTTTCCCGGCGATCTGCTTAATTTTACCTTTCTAACCGCTCCCTCCAACACTTTGGTTTGTCTGGTGGATCCAGGCAACAATATCATAGCCAGCAACTATGTGGATGGAGTATATACCAGTGGATTCCAATACTCACCTCAGAATGATGATACACGCTACATCTATATTCAAAGCTTAACAGGCCAGTTTGGGGATTATTCCTTCAGCCTCAGTGGTCAATTTTTCGGCTTTATGACCAATGCCGCTCCCCCTTCCAATTTCAATCCTGTTCCGGGTGCGATTAGTGTGGATGTAAACGCTTCTCAGCTTACCTGGCGATGGGGTGACGGTAGTGGGTTCGGCAGATGGGACATCTTCTTTGGGGTCGACCCTTACAATCTGCAACCCCAGCTCATGTTCCCTCTCTCCATCGAAACCCGCGATGGCAGCTTCGCTTTTCCGGCTCCTTTGGCAGGCAGCGTTACCTACTACTTCGCACTTAGCTACACAAACACTGCTATGAGCTTCCAAGCCTACACTCCGATATACTATTTTGTAACAGGCCCACGCATCCTGGCAACTCCCATCTTTGAAAACTTCGACGGAGCCACGAATATCTTTTTGAACGTGAATCCCAATTGTCCTTTTATGACTGGAAATGTGGAATCTGGGAATCCGCAAAGTGTTTTTGTTCCCATGGTTTCTGGAGCCATTGGCCAGACGGTGGAAATCGGCACCCATGATTTGTCTTCCTCTCCGGCTCTTTATTTGTCTTTCAAGCATGCCTGTTTCATGGAAGCAGAAGCCGACCATGGCTATCTGCAATATTCCATGGATGGAGGAGTAAACTGGGAGTTCTTCCCAGTGTCCAGCTATCTGGGCAGTGGGAGTTATGACGTTCCCACACAGAACAATCCCTTGGGACCCTGTTTTGACAGTGGTTCCTATCCCGAATGGGCAAGCTTTAATCCCGATCTGGGAATCACTCCCTATTGGAGAACCGAAACCTTTGACCTGTTGCCTTGGGCCGCTTGCCAGAACTTCAGGGTAAGATTCGTTGTGGTCTGGAATGAAAACGAGATTGGCACAGGCTGGGTGATCGACGATTTCAGCTTGAGCATTCAACCCCCTGGAGTTCCTCATAGCCCTACTCCCGCAAATGGTTTTGCTTCGGCTGGCAGCTATGAACTGCTTGGCTGGATGGGACTAAACGCCACAAGCTATGAGGTGAGGCTTGGTACTTCACCTAGCAGCGGAACGATTTATTCAACAGCGGCAACTTCTTACCGTTGCTCCAATTTGAACGCAAATACCACTTATTACTGGCAGGTGCGCGGTCTTAGCGGCTATGGAGTTTCCGCTTGGTCTCAGCCCTGGAGCTTCACAACCCAGGCCTACCAGACTCCGCATCACCAAAATCCCGGCTTACACATTTCCACCGTAATTACGGGCGGGATAACTAATAACAGCGGATGGGGCGATTATACTAATTATCAGGATATTTGCGCTACCGCTGAAGCAGGTTCAACCTTCCCGGTGTCGGTATATCTGACAGGCGGTTATGGTCCCGAAGGGGGTTAGAGTGTGGGTAGATCTGAACAATGACCACGTCTTTAATAACACTCCCGGCATGGGTGAATACTGGGATTGTTATTGGAACAACGGATTTGTAACCGGGGTTCAGATTCCGGGAACTACGCCAAGCGGTTATTACCGTATGCGTATCCAGGGCATCCATACAAACGGAGGTTATGGCCCCAGCCCCACAGGCGAAATGGCTTATGGAGAAACCGAAGATTATGCCTTGCATATTCTGGCGCAACCGCTGCTCTCAATAACTCCTAATGCAGGAAACTTTTCACCGACCCTAACAGGCTTTAATTCGGAAGTCATCCGCTTTACCTTCAGCAATATAGGCGGATCCAGCCTGGATATCACGCTTACGGGGATAACGGGAACCAATGCAGATTGCTTCACGCTCGCCGAAGGCAATGCATACCCGATTCACCTTACTACAAATCAGGCTTCTGTGGATATCACCTATCATCCCTTAAGCGAAGGATCGCATAGCGCAAACCTTTTGGTGCGCGATAATCTGACCCGCATCGACACCCTGATTCCGCTTTCTGGAACGGCCATTGCGCCAAACTTTGCCGGAGCACTGGCTTTGGATGGCAGCGGTGAATATCTCAGTGCAGTTTCGGCAGCTCCCTTGCAAAACCTGAGCGCAGTTACTTTGGAAACCTGGTTCAAGTGGAATGGAGCCGGCAATATCCAGTTCCTCACCGCCAAAGGGATGGAAGAGCTGGAAATCCACACCAACCCAAACAACGGTCTGCGCTTCATTCCCACTACCCACGTTTACCTGGATAGCCAGGCCAATG
>CAZGWB010000100.1:0-10084 GCA_964529335.1 uncultured Candidatus Cloacimonas sp. | reverse complement strand
GTATGACTCCGGTATGATAGGGTAATCAGAGGTTTGGGGATAGCTTCAGGTTTAGACGATGAAGTAAACTATATGCATCAGTCTTTGTTAGTATAACCTGAAGGCTAAAGATCATAGCGATGGGTTCGGAGCGAAGCGAAGACCCTCGATAAATGATCCAGAAATTGAATAAGCCCGGAAGGTGACAGAATTCCTTAAAAAGTAGTTTTCCGTTTCTATCGCTCTTCCGGGCTCATGCTAAATACTTTATATAGAGACGAGGGGTTCTGCCTGCGGCTTCCCACCCATCTCTAGAGTCTATCTCACTTGGGGCTTTATTTACATAAAAGGAAGGGCGAACCAAAGCTCGCCCTGTAGATCATCATACTGATATTACTTCCACCACTTCGGGGATTTCTTCTTTCACGATGCGCTCAATGCCCGCTTTCAGGGTAAGGGTAGCCATCGGGCAACCATTGCAGGCTCCTTTCAGACGGACTTCCACCACATTGTCTTCGCGGATGTTGATTAGTTCCACGTCTCCCCCATCAGCTTGGATGGCAGGACGGATCTTGTCGAGCACAGCTTCGAGTTTTACTTTGTCGATCACATTTCTTCCTTCGTTATTTTGCCAGATGGATGGCGAGTTCTTTGCCTGAAGGATAGATCAGATTAAGATACTCGTTGTCCACGCGGGCGATTTTGTGTGTTTCGCCATTGCTGCTCAGATACCAGGAATTGTTTTCAGGATTGAAAGTCATTTCCGCAGCTGCGCCTGCATTGGCACCAGAAGTTTGGGTTACATAGATCCGGTTTTGGGAAATCTTGATCTGGAAATCACCGTTTTCGGTAGTGGCATACTTGATCACTTCCTGGCCAGAGTTCATGGCAACAGGATTAGAGCCTGTCCAGAATTCGACAGTATTGAAGAGAACTACATCCAATACGCCAGCGGCATAGTAAACCGGAACAATATTCATGATCCAGAATACCACTTGTTGAACCCATTTGTCGCCAACCGATTCATTGAATTGGTAGGCTTTGCGGGTAAGGGCGAAATTGCCGAAACAGCCACTAAGACTGATCAACAATAGGGCTGAAACCAGGGTGATACTGATGAGACGTGCATGTTTCTTCATTTTTTCCTTCCTTTGTCTATTAGTTGGTTTTGCTGGTTTTGTGGATATCACGGGAAGTGAGATAATAGAAAGCCGGAATGATGATTAGGGTTAAGAAAGTGGATGCGATAAGCCCTCCGATGGAAACAATACCCATCGGCTGGTAAATCTCTTTACCTGCTCCGCCGGTTCCCAAGGCCATGGGAAGCATCCCGACGATTATGGCAATCGTGGACATCACTATCGGTTTCAGTTTCATCTCACCAGCTTCCAGCAGGGCGTCGTGAACGCTATATCCTTCCCTGCGTTTAATATTGACGTAGTCTAATATCAATATAGCGTTATTTACCACGATGCCAACCAGCATTATGATAGACATCATCGAAATGATGTTCAAAGCAAGGCCGGTAAGCAACAAGGAAAGGATTACCCCGATCAAGGCCAATGGCACTGTGGCCATAATCAAGAATGGCTGGGCAAAGCTTTCTAAAATTGCTGCAAGCAGCATATAGGTAAGCAACACGGCCAGAATGAAGGTGCGTATCATCTCGCTAAAGGTTTCGACCATCATTTCGGCATCACCGCCCCAGATAACCTGATAGCCGCTGGGTAAGCGCATTTGCTCAATCCTTTTATCGATTTCGCCTTTGATCTGTCCCAATTGATATCCGCTGGCCAGATCACCCGTGAAAACGATGGTCTTGTAGCGGTCGCGGTGTGTAATTTTATTCACACTGGGAGTAAAGCGAACATCGGCAAGCTGGGAAACAAGATAGCTCTGACCATAGATCACTACACTGAGGTTCATAATCTTATCAGGGGAGTTCACGGCTTCATCGTCCAATGAGATCTTTATGTCATACTGGTTTCCAGATTCACGATATTGGGTGGAAACCAAACCTTCCACCGAGGAACGTATGGCAATGGCCAGATCATACACCGTTGCACCCACGGAAGCCAGTTGATCCCTCTTGGGATAAAGAGTAAGCTCTGGGCGTCCGCTACGGGTGGAAGTATCCAGATTGATCAGACCAGGTATGTCCTTTATCCCGGCTGTCACTTCTTTCTTCAGTTGTTCCAGCCGTTCGTTGTCCTGACCCTGCAGGTAGAATTCCACGGGTGCAGAACCCCTACCCATTGAGGCTGTTCCGCTTACTTTGATTAACGCATTCGGAACCGAGGAAAGCTCCTTGGTCAGTTGATCGGCTATCTCCAGGCTGCTGTATGCGCGGTCCTTGCGGTCTACCAGCTTCACATCTGCAGAGGCCAGGTTGGTTCCAGTGTCTATGTATCCCTGCGACCCCAGGCTGGTGGCGATGTGCAGAACTTCTTTATGCTTGGCTACGCGATTCTGGATCTCAGTGAGTGTTTTGGCAGTCATTTCCAGATTTGAGCCTTGTGGCATCTCTACGTTGATGGTTACGTTGCCCTGATCCATGGCCGGGAAAAGCTCCATTCCCAAAAACGAGGCAAGCCCCGCACTGATTATCAAAGTCAGCAGCGTTAGGCCCAAGATGGAAAAACTACGCTTCTTGGATTTGAGAACAAAACCAAGGAATCTGGCATACAAACCAGCAAAGCGATTAAACCAGGCATCGAACTTCAAACCCCATTTACTGTCATGTTTCTGTTGTGGGATTATCTTGGAAGCCAGCATCGGAGTAAGGGTAAAGGATGCAATCAGTGAAAAGATAGTGGCAAAGGTAACGGTAAGGGCAAATTCCTTGAAGAACTGCCCAATCATCGAACCCATCAGAGCAATCGGCAGGAACACCACGATATTGGTAAGCGTGGATGCCATAACTGCCACGGTGATTTCTGCAGTTCCCTTGTCAGCCGCTTCTTTTCGGCTGTTTCCCATATCCTTGTGCCGGAAGATGTTCTCCAGAATAACCACTGAGTTCGACACAAGGATACCCACAGAGGTGGATAGCCCCATCATGGTCATCATATTCATGGTGAATCCTGCTATCTGCATCAGCATGAAAGTGGAAATGATGGAGTAAGGCATGGAAAGCCCCACGATCAAGGTTGAGCGCAGGTCATGCAGAAACAGGAACAGGATGAGTCCGGTTAGGAGGATACCCATCAGCACGTTGTTCATGGTTCCGCTCACGGTGTCTTTGATAAAAGTGCTTTTATCCCTTATCACTTCCAGGCTTGTGCCCTTTGGGAGTTCTTTGTTCAGTTTTGGCAGGATTTTTCTTACTTCCTCGGCAATACTAACTACGTTTCCGTCGGAAGCATTGGTGATGGACAGCTTGATTATGTTGTCATCCTGCAATTGCTTGGGAACATTGTAATAGATGGCTTTGGAGCGAACTTCCTCGGCTCCGTCGGTAACTGTGGCAAGCTGGGATAGCTTTTTTACCCCAAAGGCAGTGGGAATATCGGCATTCATAAGGTCTTGAATCCGGTTGAATTCACCTTTTAAACGAACTGAATATTCCTGAGTTCCGCGGTTGAAGTTACCAGCCGGCATATCCATGTTTTGGGCTGCCAGGATTCCGCTTAGCTGAGCTATGGAGATCTTGTTTTCGAATACTATCTTGTCGGAAAGGCGCACATCTATCTGGCGTTTGGCCCCTCCGGTCAGAGATACCTGAGCCACACCTTCGATCTGAGCCAGTCTTTCCTTCAGCTTCGTATCAGTAAGCTCATACAGTTCACGGCCATCCATATTGCCGGTAAGCACCAAGTCCATAATCGGGAAGGCTGTGATGTCTCTCTTTTGCACAACCGGCGCTTCTGTGTTGTCTGGGAAATCACGGATTATACCATCCACTTTGTCTTTCACTTCCTGGTTGGCTATATCCACATCCTTTCCCATCTCAAAGGCGATCATTACAATGGAAACGCTTTCCATGGAATAGGACTGGATATAGTCGATCTGGCTCACCGTGGCCACGGCTTCCTCCACCCTTTCAGTGATCTGACTTTCCACTTCGTTGGGGCCGGCTCCGGGATACACGGTTTGCACTACTACGTAGGGCAATTGAACGTCCGGCATCAGGTTCAAAGGCATGCCTATGTAGGCCAGCAGTCCGAAGACCACAAAAACCAGCAAGCCCATGGTTACCATTACCGGGCGCTCTATAGAGAGTTTTGAAAGAAACATTTGTTTATTCCTGTGTTATTCTATTACTTGCAGTTTGGCGTTTTCGGAAAGCATGTTTATCCCTTCCACGATCAAGTTTTCACCTCCGGTAAGACCCTTGGTTATTTCGAAAGAAAGGGAATTATCCAGTCCCGTCTCAATGGGGCGTTTTACCGCTTTGCCGTTTTCATTCAACCAAACAAAGGCATCGCCGTTTTCGTAAACAATGTGTTCTCTATCCACTACGAATACGTTTGGTTTGGAAAGAATCTCGATGCTCAGGTCGGCGGTTATTCCATAGTTGATCTTGGGATTTTTCCCGGGGAAGCTTACTTCCACTCGAAATGCTTTGCTATTCATATCCATCGCCATGGCGATCGACGATACGCGTCCTTGAATGGTGGTATCCAACCAGGTGGCTGTGGCCTTGGCACCCTTTTTGATCTTGTTCACTTCCGCACCGGGAACCATGATAACAGCCTTGTATCCACCCGTGGAAGCCACGGTGAACAGCTCTTTGCCGGGAAACACCTTTTCGCTGGGATTTACCAGCATTGCGGTAATCACTCCGGAAATGGGAGCCCGCACATTAATCATCTGCTCGCTGGCCTCCAGATTGGCTTTACTTACTTTGTATTGCGTTTCCACGTTATCCAGGTCCTGTTGACTGATGGCACCCTGGGCGAAAAGCCTTTGCATTCTTTCGTAAACAGTCTTTATGCTGTTGAAGGCTGTGGTGGCTTGTTCCCATTGCGCTGCAGGAGTATTGGCGGGAAAGCTGATAATCACGTCGCCTTTGTTCACTCTGTCCCCCACCTTGGCATTAATGCGGGTAATAATGTCGGACACCATGGCCTGAGCAGTGGATTCTTCCAGGCCGTTCAGATTGGCGTTATATTTCAGTTCCTGGTGGAAAGTTGTGGCTTCCACAATCTTTTGGCGGACGGGAATGCCATCTTCCGCCTGGATTTGCTGCATGTTTTTGGCTGCTTCTTTTTTCTTGCCGCAGGCGGTTAGCAGGATCAGCATGAGGCTTAGGCTTATTATGAGTAGTTTCTTCATTTTCACTCCGTTTACAGTTTGATACCCAGTGATTTATTCAGATTGTGGTCGGCCGAGATAATCTCGTAGATCGCTTGATAATATTGTAGTTTTATGCTTTGCAACATGATTTGCGCATCGAATACTTCCAGTTGGATGCCGACCTGGTTGTCATATCGAACCTGTGCCAGTTCCAAGCTGCGTTGAGCGAGTTTGATGTTCTCAGCTTGAACCCGGTAGTTTTCCCAGGAATTATTCAGTTTCTGATGATCCTGTCTGATCTGAAGCGCAATCAATTCTTCAGCGTCGCGCTGTTGCAGCTTTGCCTGCTGATAATCATGACGGGCATAGTTTCGCTTTGAAGTATTGGAAAAGCCGGTAAACAGGGGAATTTGGAAACCAATGCTCAAGCCATACTTCTTACCAAAATCATCGCGTTGAATTCCATAATCGTCAGCCGCAGTAAAAAGTGAGTAATCCGCACTTAGAGCCACATTCGGCAGATAGTTGCCCTTTTCGGCGTTGTAGCGAATCTGCATTATCTGCGAGTTTATATCGGCCAGCTCAAGTTCGGTACGTTGTTTCAAACCAAGGCTGGTAGCCTCTTCCAAGCTGATCTTATGTTCTTCGGGAAGCAGGAATTCACCTTCGGGAACGTGCTGGGAATCAGCTTCGCCGATCTGTTTGCGAAAAGCGGCCAGGGCCAGATCATAGGTGTTTTCAGCTTGCAAAACCTGGGGCTGCAGCTTGGCTACTTCCAGCCGGGCTCTCAGAAGGTCAAATTCGGAGACCTGGCCTTCACTTTGGAAAAGTTCCACTCTCTGCAAATGCCGATTGGCAATCTGCAAACCTTCCTTTTGGACTTCCCAGAGTTTTTTGGCCAGCATGCACTGGTAGAAGAGCTCTGTGGTCTGTAGCACCACGTCCTGTTCTTCCAGGCTATAGCGAAGCCTTTGAATACTGCGATAACGATCCACCGCCCTGATTCCATTGATCAGTTTTCCGCCCAGAAACAGCACTTGATCGAGCTTTAACTGCAGGGCAAAGGAACCTTCTCCGCTGGGAGAAGCAGGGATCATGGAATTCACCATGTTCTCCACTACAGCACCCAAGTAATTGTCGTTATCGGTGGCCGTGGAATCCAGGCCAGACATCACGTCGAAAGCTGAAGGCAAGGCAGAAGGCGGCAGATAGGTCTTGCTTAGCCCATAAGCCCCCTGTAAGCTTAGCTGCGGTAGTAAACTGCCGCGCACGTCGTTGTAGGTTTGTTCGGCTTTTTTAACATCTTCCATGGCCATCAGCAGGTTTTTGTTGTTCTGCCTGGCCTTGGCGATGCTTTCCTCCAAGCTTATGCCATATAGCCCAAAGGCCATTGCACAAAGCATTAGAGACATTATGAGGGTTTTTTTCATGTTTAACCTCGTTTTACTATTCCATATAAAATCATTTGAATTATCAGTTCGTGATCCCGCTCGATCCTATTTAACAGTTTGGGCACATCTACTACCGTAAAGCTGGTATCACCCAGCAGATACCAATCCACCAGCATATCGCAAAGCTGATCCACAGATACGTTGTCTGCCAGAATCCCTTGTTCTTCTCCTATCTTTAGAATGCTCTTCATGATCTCCGTCATCCGACCGCGATTACCAAGCCGAAACTCGTTCAAACGATCCTGGTAATTATAGGGCAAATTGCGCATACATTCTATCAGAATGGGCATGTTCTCATATACGAATCTGATGGGAATATGCAGAAATGCATGGAGTTTCGCTTCAAAAGTCTCTTTCTCTTCGATTTGGCTCTTCAGAGCCAAAAAATAATCTTCTGCTTTTTTCTCCACCGCTGCCATAAACAGCTCTTCCTTACTGGCAAAATAATAGTAAACGGTCCCTTTGGCGATCTGGGCGGTTGCCGCAATTTCATCCAAAGAAGTTTTGTTAAAACCGTATCTGGAAAACAACCTTGAAGCCGTTTCCAGGATTATTTGCCGTTTTTCCTGAGCATTACTCATACATTTTCCTTTGTTGTATTGTCCTGTATCTCAACACCTTACACATATACATCTGAATATCTGACTCATTTTGGCTCAGTAGCCAGATTAGTCAAGTCAATTCTTTTTGATTTTTCATCTTACTGGAAAGATTCATGCCTGCTGCCTCCTTGGCTCGCTAATGCCACGGCCAGTCCACCCGAAATCCTCCCGAATCTCATTGGCGTGGTCCCCGGGTGGCTCTCGGGAGGCTTCCGCGTAGCTTGCCCGGAGCGAAAGAGCAAGAACGAAGAAGGGAGATGGTGAGGTGAGGAAATGGAGTGTTAATGCCAAATATAACCCGATGGTGATTCTGGGATCAGTGGGACAATTCTAAACTTATTTCCCGTTTTACCCTCCGTTATTCAAGATACATTTCCAGTTTCAACTCTCTGGTGGCTATCCTTCTGATAAAAGATCGATCATGAGATACAAAGATCACGGCTCCGTTGAATTTCTCAAGCGCACTGGCCAGAAGATCCCGGCTACGCATATCCAGATGATTGGTAGGCTCATCCAAAAGTAACACATTAAAGTCTCCCAGCAGGATGCCCAAGATCTGAACTTTGGCTTTTTCTCCCCAGGACAGGCCTCCCATCTCCACATAGGCAAGATCGTCTTTGAGGCCGATACAGCCCATCATATTGTGAATGTGTGTAGTTTCACTTCCGCTGTCCTGAAGATAGTCCAGGACCGTCTGTTTGGAATCCAGCAGGCTCAGGTCTTGCCGATAATAGGCAATTCGAAGCCGGGGAGCGTAGGATATATCTCCTTTTTGGGGAATTAGTTCACCATAGATCAGCCTCATCAGAGTAGTTTTACCACAACCATTGGCGGCACTAAGCCATACCCGTTCCGCAGAGTCCATATTGAAATAGAAGTCTTTTAGTATCCACGTTTCATCGTAGGCAAAGCTCATCGCACTGATGTTGATAAGTTCCCGATTGGAAAGATGCACTTCTCCAAAGAACAATTTGCGTTCTATATCAAATTTCGGCCGCTCTACGGGATAGCGCTCATTTAGCATACGCATTCGCCTTTCGATATTCCGGGCTTGCTGCATCTGAGTTCTGGCTGCGTTATAAACGGATTCATATACCGCAGCTTTACCTTCTGCCCGCGTCTCCGGCTGAAAGCTTTGCGCCCAGCTACGGCGTTTCTGAACTGCTTGCTGCAGCCTTCGGATCAATCTCTTACGCTCTTGATACTGGATCAATTGATGGTTTTGAAGGTCAGCCTTATCGCGGCTGAAGCTTTCAAGGTTTCCCATGCGGATATCCAGTTTCCCGGCATTCAATTCCGCTATCTTTGTGGCTGTGTTATCGATAAACATTTTGTCGTGAGATACGTATAAAACCGCTCCGTTATAGGAATTTAGCCAGTCCTCCAACCACATAATGTTTGATAGATCCAAGTGATTGGTGGGTTCGTCCAGAATCAGGATATCCGGTTTTCTCAAGAGCAACGCCGCAAGTTGCAGACGAGTGGACTCGCCACCGGAAAGGCTGGCACTCTGGCGCTCTACCAGATGATTCAAATTCATCTGCGTTATTACTGCTTGCACTTCGCTTTCCCAATCTGCCACATTGGTTGCGTGATATTCGTGCCAGAGAGATGATAAGTATATTCCCTGTTCCGGGCTAAGTTCCTTGATGGCGGAAAGCATTTCGATCTCTTGGATCAAATGGTATTTCTCCGGCTGAACTCTTAACAAGAATTCCCACACCCGTATTTCAGAGCTTACTTTGATATCTTGAGGCAAATAGGCAATCGTGGGACGGCTGCCGGGATAGTTTATGGTTCCTTTCGTAGGATGTAGTTCTTGCATAATGATGCGCAACAGGGTGGTTTTTCCGCTACCGTTGCTGCCGATCAGGGCAATCTTTTCACCCTCAGCAATCACCAAATCTATGCCGCAAAGGATGGATTTGTATTGATCGGGATAGCAATAGTAGATGTCTTTTAGCTGTATAAACTGCATATAATACTCCTTTATTCAGTTTGAGAGGGGAGGTAAGCAGTAACAGCCCTTAGCTTGAGATATCAGATAATTAAATCTATGCAAGAACCGCTACTGATTCAATTTAGTATAAACATCTGAACATCTCCTTTTTTGTATTTTGCGTAAATCTGCCCATACCGGGAATTGTGTCAAACACTTTTTCGCATACCGCAACTAACGGGTGTGCATGAAATCCGTATATGCACTATACCTGTAACATTTCCGGTGATTAGTATGTATTCACTACTGTTATCCGGATTTATCATTACGGAACACCCTAAAGAGCTTCCTATGAAGCCCACTGATGTTAAGGGAGTTGGAGGATCATTATAGTTTATCCTCCATTTCAAAGTCGGATTTTTTTAATACCTTTATCGGGTCTTCCAATATACCTCCTTGTGCAAGCTCTTTGAAATCAGGTTGCTGAGGTAGGTAATCATTATCCTTTGGAGACGGCGAGTAAGAACCTCTGTCTATAGATTTTCTGTAGTTCTCATCTTGTACTTTACCGGTGAGAGCAATTCCACCTTGCTGATCATAGTAGAACTTACCCGATCCGTGCTGATGAACATTTTTTCCTGTTAGTGATTCTGCTACACGATAAACATATAATTGAAAGGTAGGGGGGGCAACCATGTTCCGTAGTTCTTACCTTAGTTGTATCGATAGGTGTAGAATACATAAAACTACCATCTCCAAGTTGCCTTTTTTGAGGTTTATCTTTGTAATGAACCAATTGCAACGTAAACTCACCTTTTAATGGTTCATCGTCAGTAATTACTTCCAGAGTGTCAATCTCGGACTTCATTATCCTC
>CAZGWB010000099.1:0-10137 GCA_964529335.1 uncultured Candidatus Cloacimonas sp. | reverse complement strand
ACTGTTTATATAGGCTTTATAGAATCGTATATTCAATATTCTGGGGGAATGCCTGATCCATACAACCTGGTGCAGGAGGCTTGGATGAAGCTGCCATCAATGCGGTCAGGTCTGTTAAATTCAAGCCTGGAAAGAGCAAGGGAAAGGCAGTTGACACCACAGTAATAATGCCTGTAGAGTTTCGTTAGAATTAGAAGCAGCAACATGCTGCACGTTAACTGATCGAATGGTACCGACCCACAAAGAGAATGCTATGCTTTACCGCCTATCAAAATGTAGCTGAGGGGTAGCCTGAGTCCGGTTTTCTTGATCCACTGCATCCCATTGCTAATGTCGTGATCATATTCCTGGAATTCACAGATGCTAAATCCCGCCTTCAACAGGGCGGTGATTATCTCAGAAAGACTATGCAGAAACTCATATTTGGTGGGGCTGTCATATTCTGCGCAACCGTAGTAGTCCAAAGACGAAGCATCTTCCAGATAGCTATCCTGAAAATAGCTATTCACCAATTCGGGTCTATCCTGCTGACCCGAAGCATCCCAAGGCAGAACATTGGTAAAGGGATGCTGCTCATAGATAAAGATTTTGCCGTTAGCCCGCAGAAGTTTACAGGCGATCCGGAAAAATCCTTCCAGGTCTGGCAGCCAGGTTAGAGCTCCTATCGTTATGTAAACCAGATCAAAGGAGTTGTGATAAACTGGCTCTATGACGTAAACATCGCTTTGGCGGAACTGAACATCAAGCCCAAACACCCTTGCCCGTCGCTGGGCATCGTTTATGGCTTCGTCGCAGATGTCGAATCCCAGGCAACGGCCGGCCCCCATCCTTTTCAGGGATAAAAGCTCTATGCCGTTGTTGCAGCAAAGCTGCACAATATCCTTGCCGACAAAGCCGGTTTCATGTAGTTTGCTAAGTTCGGGCTCGGTTTGAAACACCCAGTTTGGCTGGCTGAAACATGAATCCCAATATTCGTCTCTGGCCTTGCGGTGAAAGGGCATGGCGGCATTCCAGGCCTGCCGGTTTGCTTGGGTAAAGTCTGATCTCTTCTTCATATCTGGTGATTCCTTCATCGCTGATACAGCAAAGCCTGAATCATTGGGTCATCGGTCAAGAAAAATGTGGATAATGATGCAGTTGATTGATTTGCTCATTCCTGGCTTTTTTTAGGAAGAAATAGATTGACTGATTTCAAACATAGATTTGATTTAACTCAGCTTCGTGAACACCAGTAAGAGAATAAGGAGGTGAATTATGAAGCCAAGCCCCGAAACACGTGAAGTTCGCTGTGCCCCTTCCACGTCCCGCATTTTACAATTACGTCAACGCTACCTATCCTCTCCCCTGCACATTGATCTGGAATATATCTCTCACTACACTGCAGCCCACCAGGAGAGCGACGGCTATAATCCCCTGGAACGGCGTGCCCATTGTCATGCCTATGCCATGGAGCAACTCAGCCCTCAAATCCGTGAACATGAATTGCTGGTAGGCTCCAAAACCAGATATGTCCGAGGTGCTGTTCCCTATCTTAATTATGCCTGCCAATACGTTTTACGGGAATTGAACCGCGAAGAACAGGAAGCACAGGACAAATTCACCGACGTGGGTACCGGAGGTGGAATCGACCTCAGCGTCCAGCTTGCCAGAAGTGGCGATTATGAAATGTTTGGCAAGAAATTCCTGATTCCCAAAACCGAAAAAGCGAAGCTGAAAGAGCTTGCCAATTACTGGAGAGGTCGCTGCATGCAGGATGAAAGCGACCGCGTTTGGAAATCCGCCTATCCGCAGGCTAATTTTATCGAAACAGGCTGGCAGATGGGGCTTTACACAGCTCCGCATGACCCAGCTCCGGAAGGCCGCTACGTTCTGGATTTCGAAACCGCACTCAGTGAAGGTCTGAATGGCGTTATCAATAGGGTTCAGGCCGAGATCGAGGCTCATGAGATTAGCGACTACGCATCTTCGGAGAAGCTGTTTTTCTGGAGAGCCGGGATAACTACCCTAAAAGCCGTGATAAGCTGGGCGGAAAATCATTCCAGGCTGGCCGCCAAACTGGCCAAACAGGAAAAAGACCCTCTTCGTAAACAGGAATTGTTGCAGATTTCCAGGATCTGCAAGAAAGTGCCGGCCAATCCGCCTTCCAGTTTCCGTGAAGCAATTCAGGCCTGGTGGCTGGTTTACCTGGCCGGACATCTGGAAGGTTCGCACCTGGGCTATTCTCCAGGACGTTTCGACCGCTATATGTATCCCTATTACCGGCATGACCTGGAAAAGGGACTGATAAAACCCGATGAGGCCTTGGAATTGCTGGAAGCCCTGCGGATCAAGCTGACCGAGATTGAATACATGGCCTCCTTCTCCTGGGAAGGTCTTGGCTCCGGAAACCTATATCAAAACATGATTTTAGGCGGCTTGGACGAAGCGGGTCGCCCGGCCGATAACGAACTTTCCATCCTTATTCTGCAGGCTGCCATAAATTGCCAGACCACTCAGCCCACCCTCTCCATCTGGTATGATGACCGGCTCAGCGACGCCTTTCTGATGAAAGCGATCGAGTGCGTAAAGACCGGTGTGGGCTTTCCCGCCTTTTTCAATACGAAGATTTACCTCCAGCATGAGCTGGAAAAAAGCAAACTGCCGCTCTCCACTATCCGCAAATATGCTGCGATGGGTGGATGCACCGAGCCCACTTTGGAAGGCATGAGCTATGGAATCGTCCAAGCCGGTTTTATAAATCATGCCAAGCTCTTTGAACTGGCCCTGAATGGCGGTAAAGATCCGCTCAGCAAGCTGGAGCTGCATCCCTTGCCAATGGCGCAGAACCTGGAGCAGCTAAAACAGAACTATCTAACCATCCTGAAGCTGGCCATTGGCAACTGGCAGCGCTATTGGAACTATGTGATGGCGGCGCATCGCAACACCTGCAATCTTATCTTTTCCTCGATGCTGGTGCGCGATTGCATCAAACGGGGCAAATCGCTGGACGATGGCGGCGCTATCGTGAATGGCTCGCCCACTACGCTCAGCAGCGGACTGGTGAATGTGGTAAACAGCTTTGCCGCAGTGGAAGAACTGCTGGGCACGGCCAAACTGAAGAACCTTAGTGACTTGCGTAAAGCGCTTGCCGCAGATTGGAAAGGCCACGAAGCCCTGCGCAAACTTGCGCTGCGTGCACCCAAATGGGGTAATAACGATCCCCGGGCCGATAAGTATTATGAAGAGTTTTTTGCCCGCTATTGCGACTATGTAAAAGAGCAAAAGAACTATCTGGGCGAAAGCTATGATCCCTCCATGCTTGCCATCAGCACTCATGCGCCTTTTGGCAAGGCTTGCGGTGCCACACCCGATGGCAGAATGGCGCATCAAACCTTGGCGGATGGGGTTACTTCGCCCTTCCCGGGAACTGATGTAAGCGGCCCCATCGCAGTGTTGCTTTCGGCTGGCAAGATAGACCATACCAGAATCCGGGGTGGATTGCACAATATGAAGTTTCTCCCTTCCAGCATCCAGGGCAAATCCGGTTCCCGCAAGCTGATCAGCCTGATCAAGACCTATTTTGATAGCCTTGGCTTCCAGATTCAATTTAACGTGGTGGATAGCAAGATGCTGCGTCTGGCCCAGGAAAAGCCGGAGGATTACCGCGATCTGATCGTGCGCGTGGCAGGTTTTTCAGCCTTCTTTGTGGAGCTGGGAAAATCAATTCAGGATGAGATTATCGCCCGTACCGAGCATCGCTTGTGACAGGGACCATCTTTGACCTGGCCGATTTTTGCACTCAGGACGGACCGGGGATACGCTCAGTAATCTTCTTCAAGGGCTGCCCCCTGTCCTGTCTTTGGTGTTCAAATCCGGAAAGCCAGAACCATTTCCCGGAACCGCTGTATCACGCCGAACTTTGCCAGGGCTGCCTGAGCTGCGTAAGGGCATGTCCCCAAAAAGCAATTTCTCTTGATAACGGATTTCAGATTGAGCGTAGTTTATGTAGAAACTGCCCAGAACACCCTTGCCTCGAAGCCTGCCCGTCAGATGCCTTGAGACTGGCAGGAAAAAGCTGGACCATCGCAGAACTGATGAGCAAATTACTGGCTCAACGGTCTTTCTATCAGAACTCCGGAGGGGGGGTAACCTTTTCCGGAGGTGAAGCTCTGGCTCAGCCGGATTTTGCCTTCGCTCTGGCAGCCAGGATCAAAGAGGAAGGTTTGAACCTGGGACTGGAAACCTGCGGCTACTTTTCCGAAGCAATAGATTTCTCACGCTTCAAGCTCTTCGATTTTGTATATTTCGACCTGAAGCACCATGATCCCAACTTGCACGAAAGCTACACAGGAAAAAGCAACCAGCGGATATTACACAACCTGAAAGCCCTGTGCCAAGCGATCAATCCGGAAGCGATCACCCTTAGCCTGCCAATCATCCCTACGGTAAATGGCGATGAAGCTTTTATACTCTGGGTTCTGAACCTGGCCAGAAAGCTGAGGATAAACAAAACACGCCTCTTACCCTATCACGAGTATGGAAAAAGCAAATACCCGACCCTGCAGCGGGCTTACCTGCTGGAAAACCAGCCCCACTGGGAATCCAGACAGTATCAGCATTTTGCCTCTCTGCTAAAAGCCGGAGGGTTGGCCTGCGAGATTGTAGGTTTTGGCGATTAAACGATTAGGAGTTTATAGCTCAAACCGTCTTCCCAGGCTACAGATAAGTTTACCAGTTCTGGACGGTAGGTCTTTCCTTGTGGAACAGGGAATCACTCAAAAGACCGTTGAACAATCGTAGTTCTTTTAAAACCCCTTTTGGGGGTGATACAAACTTAGCCTGTGGTGTAAACCACAGGTAGGCAGCAAGTTAACCGGCAAACTCTTTGTGAGTGACTCAAGCATGAACAGCATAGCGTTGTGTGTCACCCCTTTCGGGGTTATTTCATCTAACTTATTCAATACCTGGGGTTTACACCCCAGGCTAAGATATCGCACCCCTTCGGGGTTTTGTGTCGATTGTTGATTTATTGCAGTTTGGGTGCGCATAAGCAGACTAAATACAACAGTCTTCTCAAAGGCCAAATGAGTTCAAAGGGCGCTAATCCGGTTCATTTGCTTGCGATAACTGATATCTCCAGTTTTGCGCCTTTGGGCAAGCCCGCCACTTTTATGGTTTCACGGGCTGGATAGGGAGGAAGAAAGTAGCGGCCATATATCTCGTTCATGGCGTCATAATCGTTCAGGTCGGCAAGATATACGGTGCATTTCAGAATATTTGAAAACTTCATGTTTGCGGCATCCAGGATGTCCTTGATCTTTTGAAAAACCAGTTCCGCCTGACCCTTAAAATCATCCGGCATAAATCCGGACACATAGTCCATTCCCAATTGCCCGGAAATATACAGCACTCCGTTGTGAACTATTCCCTGGGAGTAGGGGCCCAAAGCTCCGGAAGCATGCGGCGTTACAACAACATTCATCTTGTTCTCCTTTTTTCGCTAAGCTGTGTATTAGTCATTTTATTGCGGGATTAGAAATGAGTCAACCAAAAAATCCCTGTTCCTCCAGATTATCCCACCTTATTGCTTGCTCCCCACCCGCACGCCAGTCTAAACCCACGCGGAGTCCACCCGGATCTCATGGGCGAGGCTTCCGGGTGGCTTCCGCGTGGATTGGCGGAGGCCAGCATGGTTGATCAATGACCCGGGCATTGTTAATGGCTTTGGGAATGCGGGCTTAGCCAAGCTCAA
Organism: uncultured Candidatus Cloacimonas sp.; assembly: GCA_964529335.1. Classification (GTDB taxonomy): domain Bacteria; phylum Cloacimonadota; class Cloacimonadia; order Cloacimonadales; family Cloacimonadaceae; genus Cloacimonas. The sequence continues at coordinate 4,406 of CAZGWB010000099.1, read as the reverse complement.
AGGTGCTTACGCCGAAGATATTGTTGATTGGCAGTGCGGGAGCGGCTCCCTTATACATTCTGGCAGTTCCGAACACGCTGCGCATATGGTATCTGGCTGCCAGATCCAGGGCAGCCTGATTTGGCTCGGGAATGTCGATATAGATTGCGCTGCCAGGCTCCACGCTGCTGCAGAGACTTATTAAGAGCTCCTCCGCCACCTCGGACGATCTGGCAAACAGAGGGCCAATTTTATAGCCCTGATTACATTTGCGCATACAGCCATATCCCAGTATTTCTCCATCAATTATACAGACTCTGGTTTGGGTATTGGCAGAGGCAAGCCATGCCTGCAAAAACGCCGGACGTTCATAAAGAAAGTGCTGACGGTCAAATTCTTCCAGCCTGGCAAAGGGAATCTCCCTATCGGAAAGAATCGTGGGCTGCGCAACCGGCCCTAGCTGATTTACGTATTCATAGCGGAGATTGCGGTAGGCCAGTTCAAACCCGGATTTGGCATAGTTCTGCTGCTCGGTAAAGACTCCGTCCAAGCCTATGCAACAACCCAGCATTTCGTTTAGAGCTCTGTTAAAAAGCTGCAGGCCGTATCCCTTTCCCCGCTCTTCCGGCACCACGATGTAAAAGCCCAAAAATCCAAAACCCCCGGAGTATTTAATGCAGGATACACAGCCGATTTTACGGCTTTCCACTTCCCCAATCAAAAATCCCTGCCTATCTTGTGCATAGAAAGCCCGCATATCGTCCAAACCTGGATTCCAACCCTCCAGATCTGCCAGGTTCCGTATCCAGTGCAGTTCATTGGGACCTGCATAGCGTATATTCACGATCTTGCTCCTTTGCCCCACTCGCGAATTCGTAGTTTAGCTCCTGCAAGGACTATATGACCTTATCTACAAAACCTTGTATCGCAGCCACAGCTTGTCGTTAGTGAAGTTCTTCACTTCCATCAGCTTAAGCTTACTGGGCAATACTGATGGCCATTGCGGTTCTGGTGAGGCAAACAGCGTGGGAACCGTATAACCGCCAATAACCAGGGGACTAAGCAGAATATTGATCTCGTCCAGCAGCGAAGCTCTGATCAAAGCGCCGCTTAGCCTTCCACCGGAACTGAGGGCGATGGTTTGGACACCCAGCTTGTTGTGCACTTTTTCAAGCATTTTGGGCAGATCAACCTTACCCCGTCCCTCGATCAGGTAGGGTAAGTTGCGACTGCGCAAAAAGGCCAGATATTCTGGTGGTGCTGTTTCGGAAGTAAGATGCACCATATAGGTTGACGGATCATCGCATTCTGCCGTATAGCCGTTGCGGAATCTGCCCCTGCCATCCACCACCGAAGTCCAGGTTTTGCGGGTGGGACGGTTCAGAATATCCTCGGGCAGATAATCCTGATAAAGCTCTTTACTGTCTCCCTCATAAGGGGGAAGCTCGGTTAGTTCCTCGGTTTCGGACACCAGCATGTTGCTGCCTTCCAGGAACATATCCGGCTTATACAGCTCGAAGATGGTCTTGGAAAAGCTTTCCCACTCGCCACTGTCCATCAGCATGCTATAAAGCTCCGGCTGCTTGTAAGTATCAAACATGGTGGAATTCGTCTGCATAGAAATCCTGCCATCCACCGATGCGCCAACGTATAACACAACTTTTGGTCTGGTCATACCATTCTCCTTTTTCGTTATGATGTCATAAATATTACCATATTTTTATCCGGCACCTGTTGTCAATCATTTCTTCAGTTACACAGTCCTTTCGCTATAACTGCAATATGGTAATAGACATAGAGAACTCGAATTAATAATTGGAAATGTGAAGGAAGAACGAAAGATATTGACAAGAACTGGACTATAAAAATATGCTTCAAAAGATGATAACAAGGTTTTGGCAAGGAGATTTTTCAAGTGAATATCCTGTATTATGGCGACGATCTTGATATCCAGATAAACGAAATAACCTATGAATCAATGGATTTGCAGCCCCAATGCATGCGAAGTAGTTAGCTTGACGGGACACTATATCATATGTGCTCTGAGTACCCGCTATAAAGGGAGATTGAACACCGAAATGTGAATTATATGTTGACAGATAGCCTTTACAAGATTTTATAAATTAACTACACTACAATAGGAGGAATAATGCCATTATATCAAAAGAAACCAGATGTAAAAAGACTAACATTAGAGAATGTTGGCCCGATAAAGCATGCTGACATCAAGTTTGGAGATTTAACTATTCTAATAGGCCCTCAGGCGACAGGCAAGACAGTTTTCCTGCAAACGTTAAAGTTGTTTGAGGATATTCGAAGTATACTTCGGATACTAAAATCAAATGATTGGTATTGGGATAAAAAGCTAAATACATTCCTACAGTTATATTTCGGTGAAGGAATGGACTATCTGATTAATAAAGAATCAATGATACAAGTTAACTCTAAGCAACAAGATTTAAGTAAAGCCATTACTTTAGCGTATGGTAAACAAGAAGCAAACTGCTTCTATATTCCGGCTCAAAGGTACACAACCCTGGAAAATGGATGGCCTCGATCTTTTAATAATTACATCGAACGAACTCCATATGTTATGCGTGAGTTCGGTGATGTGCTAAATACAAAACTTCAGCAATATAGACAACACAATAAAAATATATTCCCAATGGAAGGAAAAATCGGAAGAGCTATCAGAAATGGCCTTGAGAGATCGGTATTTGAGAATGCAAAGTTATCTATTAAGCAGGATTTGGGTAATTATAAAATAGAATTATCTCCTCATGGGGGTTCAGAAACAATCCCATTAAATGCTGCATCTGCAGGTCAAAGAGAATTCGCTCCTTACCTGTATGCTCTGTATTATCTGTTGCCAGCAGGGAAGGTGGTAAAAGTAAATGGTGTCAATACTGTCATAATTGAAGAACTTGAGATGGGGTTGCATCCCAAGGCTATTGGTGATGCATTTTTATCTGTATTGGACTTGCTTAGTCGTGGATATCGGGTAGTGATGTCAACTCACTCACCTGTAATGATAGACTACGTTTGGGCATTGATAGAATACCAGAAAAGTGATAAACAACTTCCTATTGAAAGCTATCTTTGCGAATTGTTTGGCATCAAACCCATTGACTGGATTAGTAGGTTGAATGTCGTAGTGCAGAAGGATATTAAACTCTACTACTTTAAACCTACTGGTAGATATGCTTCAAGCATTACTAACGATATATCATCTCTTGATCTTTTTGCTGAAGATAACGACGTTAACTCATGGGGAGAGTTAACATCCTTTTCTGCACACGTAGGTGATGTGATTTCTAATCTCACATATTGAGGAATGATATGCCTTATATGAATATACCTTTTTTGGTAGTAGGAAAAAAAGCAATTCAAAATCATTATAAAGAATGGTTTCAATTTGATGCTGGTTATCAGTATGAATCTGGAGATATTGAGAATCACTTTCGAGGAAGAGACCATGATCTTCCCAATGGTAATGCCAGAAGATGGGATTATATCATATTGAAGCTAACCAATAATAACTTAGTTAAGGTAGTCTTCGCAGAACCTCATCCAATCAAAGAGCGTAACGTTCGTGAAGTATTGGAAAAACTTGAATGGTTGAAGTACCAAATTATCAATCATGCTGATCTAAGGCACTTTAGTAATCAAGTAAACGAGTATTATTGGATTTATAAAACTTCTTCGATTTCACCAAACTCAGCTTCAAAGAAAAGGTGTGACTCAAAGGGATTGAAGATAACTGGCATTCCTTTAAGAGTTTAAATAGAGATTGAAGCTTATTCATCTGCCAGATTCACAAGAGAATTGTCCGCACCACGGACGATATCATCAGCGATGGTTTCACAGCACTTCTTAAGGTTGGCGATGTTTACAGGCTTGATCCATTGGATCAGCTCAAACCTTTGGGAATCAAGCTCGAAGAAGTATCTTGCCAAATCAAGAGGATTAACCCATTCATCCTTCTGCATGGCTTCATAAATCTGGGTTTCCCAGTTAAACTTGTATTTGCTGGCAATATAAACGATGTCGGCAAAATCCTTGATTTCCAGCCTGGGAATGGCGGAAATCTTGTTGGAAAGAATGTTAAATACATTATCTACTCTGCCCAGGTGCGGAGATGATTCAAACTCTCCCACATGACAGCCAATGTCATTCACCAGATCAAGTTTAAGCAAGGTGCTTTCTTTTCCGCAGATTTCCAGTCACACAAAATCATTACTGCGTGTTAATGCCTGGTAGTTAATTTGCTTATCCTTGAAGGCAGATTCAATGGCATCCGGAAAGAGCCTGGAAAATGTAAAGCGATAGCGTTCCCGCAACGCTGGTGAATGAATGGTGTTTATCACTTTGGAAGACCTTTGCATAATGCAGAGCCAAAATGTCTACCGATGGGAATGTATTCAGAA
>CAZGWB010000098.1:0-10219 GCA_964529335.1 uncultured Candidatus Cloacimonas sp. | reverse complement strand
AGGAATGGATAACTGGGGAAGAAATGTGTCAGCAGGGGTTTACCTGTTGCAATTAAAGATAGATGGCAAACCTCAGAGAACTGTTAAATTGGTCAAGATCTAGTGGTGAAATTACGAAATAGTGATTATTGGAGTGCCTGCGTCTCGCGGGCAAGGTCGCTCCGTCTTCCCTACAAACTTTTTTTCTGCCAGCGTGATGCTGGCAGACCTTTCCCGCGAGACGTGGGAACTCCTTCTAGACAATGCATGAGTTCTATTTCCTACGAGGTTGTGCTTGACAACTTCTCATGGTGTCGCAATTATCTTCTCCTGAACTCCCATGGTGGAATAGGGTTCTTATTTGCCCAAAGCCCTATTCTCCTGGTTTTGGCTGCACTCTCCAGCCTGCTGTAAAGCTTGCTGTTATTATAGTATTTGTAATGCCAGGCCAGACCGACTTTCAGCAGTTCCTGATTCAATTCCTTTCCCCGGTTATAATAAACCGTTCCCAAAATGCGCTGATAGCGGTCATTGGTCTGATATAATATCTTCACATTTTTCCCGAATACTTCCCGGGCTGTGAATTGCCTGGCTTTATTGCCAAAAGCCTGTCCCTTTTCTGGGCAGTCGATGCCATCCAGGCGGATCTTGAACTGCTTTGCTCCTGCCAGCACCATAATGGTATCACCGTCTATTACTTTGGTAACGCGCCCCGAGAATGACTTTGCTGCCAATGCACCCAAGCCGGCACACAGGCAGCAAAGCATAAGTAGCCTGATCAGTTTCACCCAGCCCCCAGAGTAACTTTTTTACTTATCTGTTTTGAAACCTATTGGTTTGTTATCGTTCTGGCCCTGCAGCTTGATCTCGCCGAACTGGTTTTCATAGGATTCGATGTTCTTCACCAAAAGTTGCATCAGTTGTTTGGCATGTGTGGGAGTCATCACCACTCTCGTATAGATTCTGGCATCAGGTAAGCCTGGCAGAATTCGTCCGCAGTCCATGATGAATTCTGAAGGTGAATTTGTGATCACGAAGAAATTAGCGTAGGTGCCTTCACCCACTTTTTCATCCAGTTTGATCTGAATCTGGTTTTGTTGAGGTTGATTGCTCATTATTTACTCCTTGCTAGTTAGATCTCTCAGGTCATTATCCACGGTTGTGCAATTTACCACGATTCCGTTTTGGCTGATCTTGTCAATTAGTTTACCATAGTGATAGCTGGCACGGCAAAGCCTGGCATTGGCCAGGATGATAAGTCTTTCCCTGGCCCGGCTGAGGGCTACGTTCAGTTTTCTATCCACCTCTCCCCCAGCCGAAAGGGATTCTATCTGCCGCATATCAGCTTCGGTTCTTAAAGGCAGACACAGCAGGATGATCTCCCGCTCCGAGCCCTGGAAGCGTTCCACTGTGTCGATGCTGAGCCCTTCCAACCTTGGCTCGGATTGCCACAAATCCTGCCACAATGAGTGAATCATCGCTCTGAACGGAGCCACTATGCCAATCTCCAGAGCTGGATTATTTACCAGCCCGTTCTTCTGCATAGCAGTAATCAGTTTGCGAATCAGGGCTACCTGATCCGGGTCGTTATGAAAATCCCGGCTGGGCGGGCAATCGATAAAAATCAAGCGCTGATTAAGCCAAGCCGGAATCCCTGGCTTGGTCTGAAGAGCTAGCCTTTGCCTCTCTGTGGCTGTTTGCAGCCTGTTTAAATAAGTGTCGGCCACAAGTGCGGCGATCGACTCATGCATTCTGTAGTGCTTCTCCAGCATTGTCTGAGCCACTCCCTTTCCCACAAGCAGCTTATGCTGACGTTCCATTAGGGACTGACCGTAATCTGCATAGGCCAGGCTTTGGAGCTGGGATTCTTTAAAGCTGAAGGGCATGGGGCTTTGCACCGTGATCGGAGGTAGCTGGTTCTGATCACCGATCAGAATTGTCTTGGGAGCTTGAGCCAGAATGCCCAGAATGTTGCTTTCGATGATCTGAGACGCTTCGTCCACGATAATCTCGTCGAAACTTATTAATTTCAGCATATCCAGATACCAGGAATTTGCGCTCTGGACGGTGCTTACCCAGATACGATTCGTTTTGATAACGCTCTCCATTTCGGCAAAGCGTTTACCATTTATCTTGCTGCTGAGAAGCTCAGCCTGGATCAGCTCAGAAATGCCGGTTCTGATGAAAGGGAGCTCACGCTTTTGCAAACAGAGGCATATCTCGTCCACCGCCCTATTTGTAAAGCTCAGGATCAGCACTGTTTTATCGCTTTGCCGATACAGCTCACTGAGGTAGGTGCTGAGCAGTCCTGATGTTTTTCCCGTTCCTGGAGGGCCTTGCACAATATATAGCTGCTTAGCCGAATGCATATCCCTTATCACACTTTCCATCCCGCTGGCAGTATCTGGGTGATTGTCTTCGCATTGCGGAAGGTCCAAACCGAAAAGAATCCGGCGTTTACTTTTCTCCGAACTCAGGAATAGGGTAATGGAACTAAGTGGAGAATAGAGGGATGTTTCCAGTATGTCATGCTCTACCGCCCAAAGACTTTCGGCACTAAAGCGTTTTTCGTTCTTCAGGCCACCTCTGATAACCAGCTCCAGTATGTTATCCTTTAGCCCAACAATGCTTCCTCTCAGGATCTCCTGTTTGCTTACAGCCCTCTGCTGCTCGTAGAGAACCACGATGTCGCCTAACCGGAAATCGGTCAGGTCATCGGTAGGCGGAATGGATAGCGTTATTTGCTTCTGCTTAATGGATACTGGTTTTAGGTCTGAAATCAATTTATAGGCTGCTTTTTTCTCAGCTTTTCCCATCTGCCACAGAGCATTATGGCCATAGCCGGAATCGTCTTTGGAACCCAGACCTCCTGTTTTTACAAACCAGATCTCCCTGATCACTCTTTGCACCGTGGCGCAGAACCATTCCCATTCATAGCTTTCCATTTCTTGGCTCAACACTTGGAAGCGAGCATACTTCCCTTGCGCCAGAGGATTGGCTTTGGAAGTATCGCAGGATTTGAGCCAATTCAAAACTTGTTCAGGGGAATCGCTTAGCTGCCGCAGGATGCCTACGATGCGATTGCGGCACATCAGCAGATCTTGCTCCAAAATCGGGATGTTCACCACATAGCGGAGAGGGTTCAAATGGCTGGCGGAATATAGGATGGAGGAATTGCCCTTTCCCGCGGCACCATAGGCATTGCGGATTATTAGATTATAAGCCACCACCTGCATCTGTTGAGCAGTCCAAACTTCATTAGCGGGTGCCTTGCCGCTCTTGAGCTCCACAATCTGATAACCTTTGGCCGATCTGGAAAGAAGGTCTAGCCTTCCCTGCAAGCCATACTCCGGACAGAGATAAGAAGGTTCAAGAAGAACTTCGTCATCCCCCAAAGTTTGAACAAAGCTCTTCAATTGTGGCAGATGCACCTGTTGAATCCGGTTGTAGAGATTCATGGCCACCTCCTGCCCCAAAGATACCATTGCCAATGGCAAAGCCGCCAGTCCCTGCCGGAAAAGCTCCCCGTAATCAGCATCCGGATTCATTACCAGTTCGTCGAAGGTCCCGTTAACCAGCGAACCCTGCAAAGTTGCTTCGCTGGAAGCCTCCCGGAACAGATGATTCAGGAAAAATATGGCCGGATCCCCGCAATAGGTGAAAAAGCAGGAAGCAAGCGACGAACTGTCGATAAGGAAATCCGGCTCCAGAACCACTAAACTGAGCGGATTGCTCATATACTGATTTCCTTGCCCACGAATTTCACTCAGTTGATGGCATTGCAGAGTGGCAAATGGCCACAGGCTTTTGGCAAGTTTTGTCCAGATCCGCCCCTCATGACCTGGCTGTTTTTCATCGTTATTCAGCCTTATCTGGCAAGGTTCACCATCCTCATGCAAGGCATCCAGCACTAAACAGCTATCCTGTATCTTCCAACTCCGCACCACGCAGAGAAAGCTATGTTTGGTTGCCTGGGATAGGGGTGCAGGAAAGCTGATTTCACGGCCAGCAAAATACTCATCCAGCGATTGTTCGCTAAACCCAGGAGAAAATGCCTGAAGCAACCTGTAAACGGTATGTATGCCAGAATCAAGCTGATTGCGTTTTAGTTCGTTCAGTTCCTCATGTGCCGCCTGGTTGCACAAAATGCGCAAGTGATTTGCCTTGCTCTGAAGCTCGCTGGACAGTGAGAACTCAGTATTGGCATACTGCATCCTGGCAAAAAGCCCGCTGAAGCTTTGCCGGCTGTTCTCGGTAAGGGTTTTGTATAGCTGCTCCAGAATTCTTCGCAGCTCGATCAAGTCGCTTGCTTTTATTCCGCTTGACCGGGTAAATTCCTGCAGCCTTTGCGCCAGAGCTTCAGCCCTGTTTTTCTCCAATGTTATCATTAATCTTGGGGTATGCTATCCCTTTAGTTCTTACCCTTCTTCTTGATACCAAAGACGTTCAGCTTAATCCAGCCCCAATTAAAGTAAATATGCAGTAAAGCCACCAAGAAAAACAAGGTGCCGGCCCAAGCGTGCAATTGCCCCATTGATTCTGAACCCTGCAGGCTTTCAGGCCCGAACCGGTAGAGCGCCATGGCTATCATGGTTAGAAAAAAGAGCAATGCTAAAATTGGATTGATGAATTTGAGAAAGTTGTTTTTCATTCTTCTTCCTTATCTTTATGTTCTTCGCTAAAGAAAGCTTTTACGAAATCAACTGCCCGGAAATTGATCAGGTCTTCTATTCCTTCTCCGATTCCCAGCAGTTTAACCGGTAGCTTCAGGTTGTGCCGCAGGTTGAAGATAATCCCCCCCTTGGCAGTGCCGTCGTATTTGGTAAGAGCCAAGCCGGTCAATTTAATCGATTTGTCGAAGTTTTCGGCCTGAGATATGGCATTCTGGCCTGTGGTGGCATCCACCACCAGGATGGCTTCATGCGGAGCATCAGGAATCAGCTTTTTGATGCTGCGGTCAATCTTGCCCAGCTCTTTCATCAGGTTTTCCTTGGTATGTTGCCGTCCTGCGGTATCGATCAGCACAATGTCAAAATCCCTGGCCATAGCTGAGGATATTCCGTCATAGATTACAGAAGCAGGATCGCTATTGGGCTGAGCGCGCACAATGGCAACCCCGGCCCGGTCTGCCCAAATCGCTATCTGTTCAATCGCTGCAGCCCGGAAGGTATCACCAGCCACGATTAAAACCTTTTTGCCCATTTTACAAAACTTATGCGCCACTTTTCCGATGGTGGTGGTTTTCCCGGTGCCGTTTACTCCCACAAAGGCCACTACATGCGGCTTGGCTTCAGGCTGGCGGAAGAAATCAGGATGATCTTCATCGGCAGACAGAAGTAGGTCGCGCATTATCTCACGCAGGTAAATCTGCGCTATCTCGGGATCGCTGACCTTCTCTTTTTTGATCTCTGCCCTGAATCTATCCAGGATTAGTTCGGTCATCTCCACTCCTGTATCGCATCGCAACAGGATATCTTCTATTTCTTCCAGGGTCTCTTCGTCCACTTTTCCACGGGTTTTCACGGTTTCTTCTATCTTGCCCATAAACCCGCTGTTGGTTTTGGTCAGTTTCTGTTTTAGGTTTCTTACAAAACTAAGCACTTCGGTAAATCCATCCTTCTCATGATTATTATTGACACTACTATCATGTGCGATAAAATTGCATCACAGTCTGAACCGTCAACAGAAATCTGCTGGCAGAGCAGCGCAAATAGGGTTCAGGATTCAAAGGACAAAAAATAAATGGAACAAACAAAGCTAATGCCGCGACACCTGTTGCTGCTGATTCTACCCATTGCATCAGCACTGGTGGGCGGTATGCTGTTTATAGGCAACACAAGTGCTTTCTTTCACCCAGTGGGTGGACGTGGGATTTCTCAGGCACAGCTCTTTCTGGGTTTGGCTCTGCTATGTGGAGCTTTGGCATTGGGAATCAGGTGTCTTCCCCAGGTTTTCAGGGCTGCTATCATTATCTTCATGCCCTTGCTTTACGCTTTTGCAGTAATGCCGCAATTGGGTCCCAAACAAAGCCTGGCAGTAATCTATGCATTGAATCTCACTCTTACCCTGGGACTATGGGCAATCTTACGCTTTGTGTTTTTCAGAGCACATATACAAAGATTACGCACGGCAATCTTCTCTTTATTGGCAGCATTGGTGTTGACTTTCTATTTCAGGATTTTGTACTTGGTTTTGGATCTGCCTTTTCTGAGTTCCCAGTGGTCAGGTTTCTATTGGAACTCCCTGTTCCTCTTTATTTTTGTCGGTTTTGGGCTTTCAATAGCCGATGTAGCGATAATCCGCAAAGATTATGCCGACCGCCCTCCCATGACCTTACAAGAACTGGATGAGCTGGACAAAATGGATGAGGAGGAAGACGACAGCGATGCTTAGCGACCGTAATTACTTTGTGCTGGAAACAAAGCGCGACCCTGATGGCAATCTGGAACCTTTGGCGGTTGATCAGCTCTTCCCCATTCCTCAGCCCCTGTTGTTAGAAATCGGCTGTGGCAAGGGGGAATTTATCTCGGGCTTTTCCAAGCTTCATCCTGAAGTGAATATGCTTGGCTTGGAGGCTGCTGACAAACGCATCAACAACACCCTGAAAAAGCTTGATCCTGTTATAAACTCCAACGTCCGTCTTTTACGCCTTTACGTAGATTCCACCCTTTCCAGGCTTTTACCCGCAGAATCAGTTTCCGGGGTTTTCATCCAGCATCCAGACCCCTGGCCAAAGCGCAAACATCACCGCCGCAGACTGATTCAACCAGATTTTCTGGAAGCCCTGGCCCATATTATGAAGCCCGAAGCGCAGGTGCAGATTTCCACCGATCACGCTGGTTATGCAGCCTGGATTGTGGAGGAATTCATCGCCAGTCCTGCCTTCCTGCCAGTATATGAAGAAGCACTGATGCAGCATTCCACTTTTGATAATCACATCACCACCTGGTTCGAAGCTGAACAGCGCCGCTTGGGATACGATCCAAAATTCATGCTATTCAAACGCATTTAGGAGCTAATTATGAGCTTTAACTTCAGCAGCAACAAAAACGTAAACCACATGCTGAACAATGTGGTGCATTGCATCACGTCAATCACGGAAGAGCAATTGAAGCATATCCAGCGTCTAACCAGGATTGGCGAATCCCTTTCTTCAGAAACCGACCTAAACAAGATCTTCGACATGATCCTGGAAGAAGGCATCGAGTTCACCAAGGCCGATGCTGCGACAATATACAAACTTAGCGACGATGGACAAAAACTGGAATTTGAGATTGTTTACAACGCCACGCTGAACTTGAGAAAAGGTGGTACCAGGGGGCCCGTTAACTGGCCGAGTATAGCTCTTTACGAAAAAGACGGCAACCCTTCCATGAATAAAATCGCCAATAATGTCTATTTCAAAAAACGCAGCCTCTGTTTTGATGACGTTTACGAAGCTGAAGGCTACGACGTAAGCGGCACCATAAAGACTGATAAGGAAAACAATTACCGCTGTAAATCCATGCTTACCATACCTCTGAAAAATCATGAAGACGAGGTTTTGGGAGTTATCCAGTTTATAAACGCCATGGACGATAACAAAAACATCATCTCCTTTTCAGAAGAGCACAAAACCATGCTTTCGTCCTTGGCTTCCCAAGCGGCCATTGCGCTATCCAACCGCAAGCTGATCGAAAGCCTGGAAGAATTATTGAACCAGTTTATCCGCTCGATAGCCGTGGCCATCGAACGCAAGTCCAAGTATTCTTCCGATCATATCCAACGCGTGGCGGTTCTGACCGAGATGTTCGCAGCCAGAATCAACGAAGCGCCGGAAACATATTTTGGCGGACGTAGATTCAGCAATGTGGAACTGAAGGAAATCTCGATGGCAGGATGGATGCACGACATCGGCAAGATCGTTACCCCTGAATTCATTATGGATAAAAGCACCAAACTGGAATCCATTGTTGACCGCATAGAACTGATAAAACTGCGCATCGAGAAGCTGGAATTGCTGTTTGACCATTTGGAGAAAATCATGCCACCCACAGATTTTGCCGCCTTTCTTGCCAAACATTTGGACCGGAATCTGGAGAATAATGATTATGGAGCTTTTCTTGGCGAGATCATCAGCTTTCTGGTAAAAATGAATCTGGGCGAAGAATTCGTGGCCGAGGAAGACTTGAAAAGAGTGGAACAAATCTCTGAAATCAATTTTGAGTATGCTGGAAAGCAATACTATATCCTATCCGACGACGAAAAAAGGAATATGATGATCAAAGGCCGGGGAACCTTTACTCCCGACCAGTATCAGATCATGAAAGATCACGTTTCCATCACCTGGGAAATGCTTTCCAAGCTCAGCTTCCCAAAAAAATACAAGAATGTAGCCTTCTATGCCTCCACCCACCACGAAACCCTGAATGGAAGAGGTTATCCGCGGGGCATCGGAGCAGAGCAATTGCCTTTGCAATCCAGAATCATCGCCGTTGCCGACATCTTTGAAGCTTTAACCGCTGCCGACCGACCCTACAAAAAAGCCAAAACCCTTTCCGAAGCCCTTACCATAGTCGCTTTTATGGTAAAGGACGGACATCTGGACAAAGACCTGGTAAACTATTTCCTGGATAGCGGCCTGTATCTGGATTATGCTAAGGAATTCATGAAACCTGAATACACCGACGAGGTGAACATAGAAGCCATCAAGAGCAAATATTACCCTGCATGATTAACGGACTATTCGCCAAACCCAAGCTCTGGCTGGCACCTTTGGCAGGCTACACTGACCAGGCTTACCGCCAGATATGTAAAGAATGGGGAGCAGATGTTTTAGTGAGCGAAATGGTTAGTGCCGACGGCTTGATCCGGGATTCTGCAAAAACCATTAAATACATCAGGTTTCTGGATACGGAGCGACCCTTCGGCATTCAACTTTTTGGTTCCGACCCCCTTGTTTTGGCAAAAGCCGCGGAATTTCTGATCCCCTTCAAACCAGATTTTGTAGATCTCAATATGGGCTGTCCGGTAAAAAAAGTGGTGCGCAGAGGAGCAGGAAGCGCGCTAATGCAAACCCCGGAAAAAGCTGCGAAGATAGTGAAAGAAACCAAACATGCCCTGGCAGGATTAATTCCCCTTAGCGTGAAGTTTCGTAGCGGTTGGGACATGAATAGCCTGAACTATCTGGATTTCGGGCTTTTAATGCAGGACAGTGGAGCAGACTATTGTGTCCTGCATCCCAGAACTTCCAGACAGATGTTCGGAGGAGTAAGCAATTGGGAGCACATCAAATTGTTGAAAAATACGCTAAGCATCCCCTTGATCGGCAATGGCGACATAATTAACCCGGAAACCGCAAAACAAATGCTGGAAGAGACCCAATGCGACGGACTGATGATCGGAAGGGGAGCTTTGGGCAAACCCTGGATTTTTGCTCAATGCCGGGAGTATCTGGATAGCGGCACGTATTCACCAATCACCAAAAAACACCTGCTGGACACTGTGCTGAAACACCTGGAACTGGCTTTGCAGTATCAACGGGAAGTGGTAGTGGTAAAGGAAATGCGTTCGCAGATCTGCTTTTATACCAAAGGCCAACTGGGGGGAGCGGAACTGCGTAACCGGATCAATCATGCCGAGTCCGCTGATGAACTAAGGCAGTTACTTAGCAGGCTGTTATGATTGTAGAGGGTCAGCTAAAAACTTCAATTTGGCTCACAGAATACTTAACATAGGAATCACTGGGGTTTCAAGGAGTATAGATGGCAGCAATGCTATCATTAATTCATTCATCTTAAACTAAGTCTAAAGTCATTATTTCGCCAGCAATTGCCAAGTACGCTCCAAATACCCCACATCGATGCTTTCATAAACCCAAACGCCTAAGGCAGGCAATACTTGGACGAGGGTAGTGAACTCTCCATATACTCTGGTGAATTAAAGTAGTTTGTCCTACCCATCGTAATAAGATATCGCCTTGGGGACTGGGTTATCGTTCTGTGGTTGAGGTCTGTTTGGGAATACACCCATATAGGCTCTTTTTCTCCTGCCTACAGATAGGCGTTCGAATTAGTGAACTGGAATAAATATTGCATAAAAACGAAGCAAGACGATTCCGTAGTGGTCAGATTGCCTGGGAGGTAGAGATGAACATTGTGTTGCGAGTTTTGGCAGTCATCGCCTTGGGGGCGATTTGCTTGCCTTTGTCAGCGGTGAACCACATGGATTTAATCGCTACCATGTACGGAGAATTTACAGG
>CAZGWB010000097.1:0-10235 GCA_964529335.1 uncultured Candidatus Cloacimonas sp. | reverse complement strand
GAAACGGGAAAAATAGCTTTTGCCGATATCCACAGAGATATTGACGATGCAGGCATAGAAAGCAGCCATGCAATTATGTCCTTCTGGATACCGGTAATCGGGCCAAGCGAAAGTCGTCCTGTTCTGGGGGTGTGGGTTCTGCAGATAGATCCCGAAAAGATCCTTTTTCCCATCGTTGGTTCTATGCCTGCTCAAAGCAAAACCGCCGAGTCCATTTTGATAGGAAGAGAAAAAGATCAGGCCATTCATCTCAGCGAAATGAGAAACAGAAAAGACACTATGCTCAAGCTGAAACATAGTATAAATGACTATCCTGAAATACCTGATATCCTGGCCATCACAAAACCTGAGGGAATCTATGAAACCCGGGATTGCCAGAGGGTAAAAGTATTGGCCGCTACCCGTAAGATATATAAAACTCCCTGGTTCCTGGTGGTAAAGAACACCAGGGCAAATATCTACAGCCCTTTCTATATGAAAGCTGTCAGCATTGGCCTGACAGCTCTGGGCATCCTGGTCGGATTCTATTTCTTGATCGGGTATTTGGAGCGAAAAAAGGATGCAGATTGGCTGCTTAAACAATTGGCCTTGGAACACGACAAACTGATAGCAGCCCAAACAATCGCTGAGAATGAAGAGAAATTCCGGATAATTTTTGAGAAGTCCATCACCGGAAAATCTATCACATATCCTGATGATTCGATTCTGCCAAATCCTGCTTTTGCAGCCATGCTGGGGTATGATACCGAAGAAATGAAGCAGAAGTGGCAGGTGATAACCTACCCAGAGGACATCAGCCTTACTCAAAAGGTTATCGATGAAATTTTAAACGGAGTGACCGACCACGCCCGTTTTACCAAGCGATACCTGCATAAAGACGGAAGCATTGTTTGGGCAGACCTGAACACAGTGCTGCAGAGAGATAGAGATGGAAACCCCTTGTATTTCATCACCACTATTCAGGACATTACCCAGCAAAGGCAAACTCAGCAGGAGATCATCAAGCTGAACCGGGTCTATGCGGTAATCAGCCAAATAAATGAGATGGTAGTGCGAACCAGGGAGGAAAGCTCCATCCTCATGCAAGCCTGCAAGATAGCGGTGGAGTATGGAAACTTCAAGCTTGCCTGGATCGGAGAGGTGGACTACAACAACAACAGGGTTATTCCCATCCATTGGGCAGGAGCCGAAAATGGATATTTGACCGAACTTGGGCATATCTCGATCCTCGATGAACCCTTGGGACAAGGTCCGGTTGGTTCTTCAGTCCGCACTGGCAAACACTGTCTGGTAAACGACATGACCAGCGACCCCAGCCTGGAACCCTGGAGACAAAGCGCAATAAAACATGGATTCAAATCCACGGTTGCTTTTCCGATCAAAGTCCATAACAAAGTGGTAAAGGTATTCAGCATGGCCTCGGCAGAGCTCGATTTCTTCAATGAATCAGAGCTGAAGCTTCTGGAAGAAGTAACCAACGATATAGCCTACGCATTGGAAACACTGGAGTTGGAAAAAAACCGGAATAGCTCGCTGATAGCCCTTAAGGAAAGTGAACACCGTTTCAGAGCTCTCTTCGAACATCTAATCATCGGTGTTTCTGTTTATACCCCCACCGAAGATGGAAAAGACTTCATCATCCGTGATATAAATCCAGCGGGAGAAAGGATCACGAACGGAAAACGCGATGAGTTGGTTGGCAAAATTGCCGGGGAGGTTTTCCCAGGACTCATCGAAAAGGGCTTGATGGATGTATTCAAGGAGGTTTACCGCACAGGCAAACCCCAGCAGTGCTTTTCCTTTAACTACGTTGAAGGCAAACTGGAATACTGGCTTGATAACTACGTCCTGAAACTGGATTCTGGTGAATTGGTGGCGATATATGAAGATATTACAAATCAGATCAATGCCGAATCCGAACTAAAGGAAACAAACGAATATCTGCAGAACCTCTTTAACTATGCAAGCGTTCCAATCGTGGTATGGGATACGGAATATAGAATTGAGCGTTTTAACCGGGCTTCGGAACACCTCACTCAATTCACTGCCGATGAGGTGATCGGCCAGAAACTGGATACCCTCTTCCCACAGGACAGCAGCAATCTGAGCATGGCGAAAATGATCTCCGCTTCCCGGGGCAGCAATTGGGAAGGCGTGGAAATTCCAGTATTACGCAAGGACGGCCAGATCAGAATAGTGCTGTGGAATTCGGCCAACATATACCAGAGCGATGGTCATAAGCTGCTGGCCACCATGGCTCAAGGACAGGATATCACGGAGCGCATCAATGCCGAGCAAGAAATACTGGCAAGTGAAGCCCGCCTGAGGGGAATCATCGACAATGCACCCTTTGGGGCTCATACCTATGAAATCCAGCCGGATGGATCTTTGGTTATGATTTCGGCCAATCTATCTGCAGACCGGATCATGGGTTTCCCAAATCAACCTCTTATCGGGAAACCCATCCAGGAAGCCTTTCCGCCTCTGGTGGAAACTGAGATTCCAGAGCTCTATTACAAGGTCGCCAGCCAGGGAGCGAATGTGCATTTGGAAAAATTCGCCTATAAAAGCCAGGAACCTTATACCGAATATGAAGTGCACGCCATGCAGACGGGCAAGAACCGGGTAACGGCGTTTTTCATGGATATCACTCAACGGCGTAGAGCTGAGGAAGCGATCAGACAGCTCAACGAAGAGCTGGAATACCGGGTGGCCGAACGCACCATTCAGCTCGAACTTGCCAATCGGGAGTTGGAAGCCTTTTCATATTCCGTATCGCATGACCTCCGCTCTCCGCTTAGAGGAATCGACGGCTGGAGCCAGGCCTTGGCCGAAGATTATGAGGGTAGCCTGGACGAGCAGGCCAGAGGTTATATAGATAGAATCAGAAGTGAAACCCAACGCATGAGCCAATTGATAGAGGGCATGCTGAAACTGGCACAAATAGGAAAAATCGCCATGGTGCAGGAAGAAGTGGATCTATCTCAGATGGCAAAGCGTATCTTTACCAGGCTGAAGGAGGAAGAACCTGATAGAACCGTGCAAGTGGATATCCAGAACGACATTGAGGTTCTGGGAGACAATAACCTAATGGAAATTGTGCTCACCAATCTACTGAGTAACGCATGGAAATTCACCCGGAAAAAGGAAAAAGCGCACATCATGTTTGGCAAAACCAGCTATGCAGCCTGCGATGCCAAAGACAGAAGAACTCCTGCTCCCAGTCCCCAGGAACCGGTTTATTTTATCCGCGATAACGGGGCTGGATTTAATATGGCCTATGCCAACAAACTTTTTGGCGCATTTCAAAGAATGCACAAAAATAGCGATTTCCCCGGCACAGGGGTCGGACTGGCCACAGTGCAAAGAATCATCACCCGGCACGGAGGCAGAATCTGGGTAATGGTAGAACCGGACATGGGAGCAACTTTCTATTTTACTCTGGGAGAACAAAAATGAACGAGCACACTATCCTCCTGGTGGAAGATAATATCAGCGACATCGAGCTGACCCGCCGAGCCCTACATAAAAGCTGTGTTCCCTGCCATCTGGTCGTAAAAGAAGACGGCTTGGATGCCCTGGTTTACCTGATGGAAGATTGTTCTGACGCAGGTTCTTGCCTGCCCAGCCTGGTGTTGCTCGACCTCAAACTGCCCCGCATGGAAGGGCTTGAACTGCTAAAGGAGATCAAAATGAATCCTCGAACCAAGCGCGTTCCGGTGGTGATCTTGACTTCTTCGGCTGAAACGGAGGACATTAGAAACAGCTATAATCTGGGCGCAAACAGCTATATTCGCAAGCCTGTAGATTTCAACCAGTTTCTAGAGGTGTTTTCAGTTTTGGAGAGGTATTGGCTGCAGATAAACGAAAGTGGCCAATACTAATCTGCTGTCCTGTTTTGCACCTGCCGGTTTATTAGCTCAAACAGGGCTTCGTTATTGAAGCTCTTGTCCATTATTCCAACTACTCCCATTGGTTGCAGGCTTTCCAGGTCTTCATAGCCAACCGAACAACTGAATACGATCGCGGGAGTGGAAAAACCCGCATCCCTGATCATCTGCAGAGCTTGAACGCCATTCATCCATTGCAGATTCATGTCCATCAGGATGAGATCGAAACTTTGCTGGGAAAGATGCTGCAGGGCTTCCTCCACATTCTCCGCTCCCACCAGATAATGACCCCGCTTTTTACATATCCTGGCGTATAAAGTCCGCAAACTTTCTTCGTCGTCCACCATCAGGATTTTTGCAGCTAGCGCAGTTGTATCCTGCTGATTCTGGCTGTTTGTCACGTCGTTTTCCTGGTTATGCATCCTTCCTCCCCGCTCTCAGAATTGCTACATAATACACCAGCCTGAGAGCAGATAGTGATATTATAAGCCAAGCGAGCTGTTTGGCAATGGATTTTATCGGCTAATTTCTGACCCTCACCCTGACACCTGGAACCTGTAACCATTTCACAATTTTCACTTCTCCGCCGAGACGATGGAGCTACCCCTGATACCCATATCATACCGGAGTCATACCGGATGCTCATCCGGTATGACTCCGGTATGATATGGTGGAGAGTGGTTAGGGGATAGGGGACAGAATCACTGTCCACTGAATATCTAGTTCTGTTACTCTCAAGCTTGTTCTAATCGAGAATCATCGCTTGGCAGTAGAAGCGATCGCCCCCGCAGATTGTGCCATTTGGTTGATAATCAATTGCTGCTGGCGTTTGAAGTCCTGCATTTGTGCATCGTTAAGCTTTTCTGCGCCGACCATTTTCAGGTTTGTGGGGTTTATGAAGCTCCGGCCTTTAAGGAGACCAAAATGCAGATGTGCGCCGGTGGAACGTCCTGTGGAGCCCACTCTGCCAATTATCTGGCCCTTCCGGACGCTCTGGCCCTGGCGAACTGAGATGGAAGAAAGATGCGCATATTGGGTGCTGAGACCACTGGGATGCTTGATTTGCACCTCATTTCCCCACCCGCCATGATAGCCAGCCGTGCTAACCGTGCCATTGGCCACGGCATAAACTGGAGTTCCATACCTGGCCCGATAATCCACTCCCTGATGATTTGCCCACCGGCCATAAAAAGGATCGATCCGCTTGCCAAAACTCGAAATAATGTGGACTACGGACAAGGGGAAACCAACTCCACTGCTGCTGTTGCTTTTGCCTTCCTTGTTGTAAAGTCCGTTCAGCACGGAATTCTCTTCCTTGTCCTCATAGCGGAACAGCTCATGCATCCCGGTTCTTTCGCCGCTATATTGCACATAAAATATCTTCCGGCCCGGCAAAACCTCACCCTCGAATATGCGTTCCTCCAGAAAAATGCGGAATCTGTCGCCGTTTCTGGCATCGCGGCTGAAGTTAATCTCGCCTTCCAGACCGTTGTTGATCGCCTGTTTATCCCGCTGACCCAAGCCCAGAGCAATCAACGAAGCATCCAGAGTGCTACTCAGCTCTCCCTCCAGAATGCGCTCACGATAACTGACAGGAAGGGCTTCCAAACTATAGGCAAGGGAATCGCCCACAACCGTAAAATGGTGTCTGGTAGTTTTTTCCTGGATGAACATCATTTTGTCAATGTGCTGTTTATCGCTGCTTAGCATTATCTTTAGGGTGTCTCCAGGCTGCAGGGTTGTTACATCGATATAGTCTCCAAACCGGAAAGCCAGTATCGCGATTTCCTTTAGAGGCAGATTTTGCTTCGCCAATACCGAAAAAATGCTTCCACCAGGCGGAATAGTCTCCACGATCCAGGGGTCTGGTGCGGTGGTTAAAGCTTTGTCTTTGGTTGCTGCATAGCGGGAAGAGCTCCCGAAAACGCTAAACAGGCTGAAACTGACCAGGAGAAAAATGATCAGAATAAGTAAAATATGTTTTCCGTAGTTCATAGCTCATGATCCTTGTTTTGGGGCATGCCAGGTGAAGGCTTTTTTTGAGATGGATGATAGTGGATGTGCACCTGGCGGAGACCGCTGCTGAAATGCTCCAGCAGTTTGCTCTCCACCCCGTGAGAAATGGTGTGTCCGGCGTCCACGCTGATCGAACCGTTCACTGCAATGGTCATGTTTACCGTGTAGTAAGGGCCAAACCTGTGAATGCCCAGTTCGTCGATCCCCAGAACTCCTTCCACGGATAGCGCCGTGCTCTTCAGTTCACGGGCAAAGCTATCATCCGGAATGCTGTCCATCAGGTCTTGGGAAGTTTCCATAATGATACTCATCCCGGTTTTGATGATGTAAACCGCCACGATCGCACCTGCGGCAGGATCCATCCAATAGAAGCCCAAACGTCCCATGATCACGCCAACGATCACCGCCACAGAAGCCATAATATCGTTCAGATGGTCGTTAGCCAGGGCTTTGAGGGTTGGATTGTTGGTTTTGCGGACGTTGGCGCGAGTGTAATAGTAGAGATATATCTTCAGCACAAAGGTAAAAATGGCGATCACCAATGCCCAAACCGAAGCCGCCCTTCCCGTCTCGGTAAGGGTGATAAGCTCGTAAACCTTGTTTATCGATTCCCAGAAAATTGCAATTCCAGTGGTTAGAATAAAAGCACCCACCACTATCGCCGAAATTGATTCCAACTGCCGGTGTCCATAAGGATGTTCTTTGTCCGCAGGCTTGCTTGCCTGACGCATAAATATCTTTACGGCAATATAATACACTACATCCGACGAGGAGTTTATCCCATCTGCCAATAGCGCGGGACTATGCCCCACTATGCCGATTCCGGTTTTCAGGATGGAAAGCAGGACATTGGATACGAGGCCCAGATTCACGCTTAGGTTGGTCAGTTTATCTCTGTCATTCATCTTTCCTCCAGAGCCAGGACATCCACAATCGGGAGTCTGCCAAACTTCTGTTGTAGTTCTTTTCTCAGTTCGTCCGCTGCAAGGTCAGCCGTTCCCACCCCATGCGCGTTTAGGGCAATGGTCTTTATTGCAAACGGAATTAAGCAGCTAACTTTGTGCGATTTTATAAATTCCTGCAGCTCAGCTTGTTCCAGCTTCAGGCATTCGGGGTGGCGGAAGATTATTTCACAGTTCAAGAGCTGGCCCGAAAGCTTGTGATGCAAACTGCCTGTATAGGCTCCAGGAATGTATATTGCTTCAGGATTTGAGCTCAGCAGGGCTTTTAGCTCTATATCATGACCTATCAGCGAACTCAAGCCGCTGCCTTGCCAAAGCCCCTTTGTTTTGTATAGTAGCTCCTGCTTTTGCCAGAGTGCATCACCCTCTTCCTTTCTGGCAGGATAAACCGTTATTTCCGAAAGCAACAGCAGACGCTGTAACTCCTGGATAATGGCTTCCTTGGAACCATAGCTGGCTCCAGCCGCCAAGATAATGCCATCCACTTCTTTGTTCAGCACGATCGACTTACGGTCGAGCGAGCCATCCACGATGATCTTCCCCGCACCAAGCGACATAAGCTTTTGCGCACAAGCCATTTGAGCCTGGGCATTGCCCGGACCGGTGATTTCCGTTTCCAGCTCAGTGTAAGCCTTCACCAGCCAAAGTTTACGGTTGCCACTTGGCAAAGCAAGCATCACTTCAATGCTGGATCCATGCTCTTGGAGGCTGTGCGTATCGCAACAAAAAAAACTCCCGGCCGGGATAACTACCCTCGGCTTGGGAGTTTTGAATACTATGTCTTCACGTTCACCGTCCCTGCCTGTGCTCAGGACTCCCCAAGGGTAGTCAAACTTTTTCAGGACAGCATTCAGGACTGTGGTTTTACCAGCGTTTTTACAGATTCCGACGATCGCCACGATTTTAGTTCGATCCTCGGTAATCCAGGGTAGTTGCACTAAAAAACCTTAGTTCTTGCGCCTTTGATTGCGTTTTGTTTCAGCCGGCCCAATGGAAACCTTCTTACCACGCAACAGGGTCATCAGGCCTTCGCTGGATTTACGTTCTTCCGGGCATAGGGCACGGTATTTGGCATCATCAGGCTGTTCAAAACCAGGCTCTGTGTAGGCAGTGATAAAGCCTTCGTAGTTGCGTAAGATAATCCGTCCCGGCATCTGGGAGATGAGGTAATTTGGCATAACGGGTATCTTTCCGCCGCCCCCGGGTGCATCCACCACGTAGGTGGGTATGCATAGCCCGGAAGTATGACCGCGCAGGCTTTCGATAATCTCGATACCTTTTGCTACGGGAGTACGAAAATGGCCTATGCCTTCAGAAAGGTCGCATTGATATATGTAATAGGGACGGACGCGGTTTTTTACCAGCTTGTGCACCAGGGCTTTCATTACGTCCACATTGTCGTTTATGCCTTTTAACAGTACCGATTGATTCCCCAGGGGTATTCCGGCTTCCGACAACTTGGCCAATGCCTGTCTGGCATCTTCACCCAGCTCGTTAGGATGATTGTAATGCGTATTCAGCCATACGAATTTATACTTTTTCAGCACTGCAAGCAAGCCTTCTGTAATGCGTTGGGGTAAAACCACGGGAAGTCTGGTTCCCAGACGGACTATATCAACGTGTTCGATCTGGCTTAGCTTGCCCAATATCTCGTCCAGCCTTTCGTCGCCAAGCGTTAAAGGATCTCCGCCACTCAGGATCACATCCCGGACTTCCTTGTGTTCGCGGATATAGTCCAGAGCTTTTTCCACGTATTCAGTGGGCATCGGAGCATCGTGTTCTCCGGCTTTTCTACGGCGGGTGCAATGCCGGCAATACATGGCACATTGATCTGTAAGCAGTAAAAGAACCCTGTCGGGATAACGATGCGTCATTCCCGGAACGGGAGCATCTGCATCCTCATGCAATGGATCGGCCATGTCGGAGGCATTCATATCGCTTTCGGCTATTCTGGGAATAGCTTGCAGACGAACCGGATCAAGCGGATTATTGTGATCTATCAAAGACAGATAATGCGGAGTTATCGCCATCCGGAAAGAGAAGGCATTATCTGCAAATACCGCTTCTTCCTCAGGTTGCAGTTCTATGTATTTTTTCAGCTCCGCATAGGTGGTAATGCGGTTTTTAAGCTGCCAATGCCAGTCGTTCCATTCTTCCGGAGTGGCAATGCTTTTAATATCGATGATCTTGCTCATGATCAGCTCCAAGGCTTAGTCTGTATAGCGTTCTTTGAAAAGCTTCATCAGGGTGGGATTGCGGCGCAGCAGATCGATGGAGATTTCAGCATGATGATGCGCATAGCCATTTCCCAGGATCATATCCACGTCCGCACCAATGCCTTCTGCGCCCAAAGCGGCTTTGGTGAAGGAAGTGGCCATGGAGAAGAAATAGACCAAACCGCGGTCTTTGGCAGCCATGATGGTGGGAAGCTCGGTATCTTCGATGTTTACCACGTTTATCACCACATCGGCCATCTTGCCATTGGTTAGACATGAAACCTCTCTTTGGATGGTGATGGCATCGGTAGCGCTGGCGATAATCACTTCGTGGCAGCCGGTGGCTTTACAGGTGGGAATATAGCTTTCGTTGCGCACCACGCCGATCACTTTGCCGCTTACTCCGGCTCTCTCGCGGGCCACGGCATTGCAAAGAATCCCGCTTTTCCCATTCGCTCCGATTATGACAACCGTATCACCAGGTTTTACCAAGCGCTCCACCTGAGCAGGAGCTCCTGCTACGTCCAAAACCGAAAGAGCCAGATTCTCGTCCATGTCGTCTGGAAGCTTGGCATAGATGCCGCTGCTGAAGAGGATGGCCTGACCTTCTATCTCAACTTGGTCTTTATCCAACAGCACTTTCTTGATCTTGTTGATCTTCAGAGGAGTAAGCGAAAGCGAAACCAAGGATGCAATCTTATCGCCAACCTTGATCTGCTCTTTCATTTCAAATTTGTCGCCCAGAGCGGCTACCCGGCCGATCAGCATTCCTCCGGAACCGGTGTCTTCGTTTTTGTGCTTGCCGGTGCGCTGGGTTAGGTCTATGGCATGCTCGGCAAAGGCTTTTTCCAAATCTACATGTCCTTGGGCGATCAGCTTGTTTTTTATCTGGTGAAACGAGGCGGAATCCACATTTAACCTGATCACATCGATCAGCATTTCGTTGTCCCAAATCTCGCTCATATCGTTATTCAACACTCTGGCAGGCTGGGGCAAGACCCCCATTGGTTCCACAACTCTGTGTGTTCCGTATCTGCATCCGTTGGCTTTCATCTTCTCCTCCCGTAGGGTATCTATTTTTTTGTAGTTGTTTATTTTAGCTTAGCTTAACAAGGATTTTGGAATTGGCCGTTCTGTCAATTCTTTTGTGA
>CAZGWB010000096.1:0-10259 GCA_964529335.1 uncultured Candidatus Cloacimonas sp. | reverse complement strand
GGATTGCCGCATTATTCCAGGCTTGGCAGCTTGCTTTGGGAGCTGATTTATCTGATCTTGGGTTTGGCCGGAGGCATTTATTTCCTTGTCTCTCTGGATTCCAACGGGGTGGAAATATCTACCAAAATGGTTATCTATACCGCGTTGGCTGTGCTGTTTATTGCCTCGATGGGAGCTTTGGCTGGAGGAGTGCGACGTCTGGCAAACCAGAAAAGCGTTGGCAAAAACGACTTCAGTCCGATAGGTTACCTTATTCTTTCATTCTTCTGGGCACTGGCGACACTGGGAGCGATGTATAACACAGGCAAGACCTTTGTCGAGATCGTGGAAGACAGCTTCAAATATGCTCTGCTGGCCTCTCTGATGCCTTTGATGGGAGTTCTGATCAGCTTGGCCTTTGCCGCATTTTTCTATACCCTTAGCCGCGAAGGGCAATCCTGAGAAAGAATAACAGAATTCTAGATTTTATTGTCCATCACGGCAGCAACAAGGAGCTTGCCTAGCCTGACTTAGCCATGATAACGCTAATTCCTCCGTCGAGACGACGGAGCTACCTTGCCTGCGGGACGCAGGCACTCCTTGATCATACCGGAGTCATACCGCATGCTCATCCGGTATGACTCCGGTATGACTCCAGTATGATACAGGTTTAGGTGTCAAACCAGGGCGGATTCAGCTAATCATTTCTCCAGCCTTTGTTTAGGCTACTTTTATCGGATGGTTAAAGGAGGGGAACAGGATGTGGCCGCCAGAGCAAGGTGACAGGAAATTGTGCGACAGGGCACAAGATACAAGCAACTGGTTGACAGTAAGATAATGTGGTTAAGGTAGCTTCACAGTTTTGATGGAATTAGTGCCGTTCTTGATGATGTAAACGCCGGCGGGGACAGGTTTTCCTTTGGCATCTTTGCCATCCCACAGATAAGCGCTTTCATTATCTTTCTGGAGAGGACTTGTTAGCTTGGTTACCAATTGCCCCTTCAGATTGTAAATCTCAATTTCACCTATATTGCCCTCTTTCTTCAGTCTGATCTGCAGTTTATCGGAAAAAGGATTGGGACTTAGGCGCATGGTTGCAGGAGCTGCATTCTGAAAATCCTGGAGTGCAGAAGCGGGATCGAAAACCGCCAAAAAAGCATTCTGATCGCTAACCGAGCCAGTATCCAGCCAGTGATTGCCAAACTGAGCAAGGCCAAAATGCCAGCCAGCCACTGCTATCATTGAGTTTGGCAGCACTTTTACACAGGTGGAGATTTCGATGTTTTCTCCTCCTGCCGAAGCGAAGCTTAGATTGTCCAAGGGACCGTAGCCCAGGATAATATCGCTTTCACCCTGGCTGTTAAAAGGCATCCCGCCAAACGAGACCTGTCCTTCGTAGTTTGCAATATAGGCGGGAACAAACTCGCAATCTGCATCCTTGCCTTTATCGGCCGCATTTCCGCCGTAGTATTGCATGTCGATCCAGGTTCCGCTGTTTGCGTCAAAGGCTGCCCAATAGGCATCGTCTCCCCCTTCAACAGTGCTGAATGGAAAGCTGCCGATTTGTCCCATTCCGGCCACACGTCCTGCCACCAATCCATACTGAGACGGACTTGGCTGAGCCTGCACCGCGATATTGATCACTGCGGTATTTATGCTTGAAGCTAGCCACTGCTCCATGCCCTGAGCGCTATATTTTGCCACGAACATACCCGGTGTTGGCAGACTAAAGTTTCCAAACTGGGCAGAGGCATTAGCAACTCCGGTTACATAGGAATTACCGTCATTGTCGCAGGCGATCTCATAGCCATAATCAACTCCGGAAGTTCCTGCTTTTCTTGACCACAGGTAATCTCCAGCAGAGCTGTAAGAACAGCAAAAAACGTCGCTGCCGCCATAGCTGGCCAGCAGCTCGCCTCCTGGAAAGCTGATCGTATCGGCAAACCATCCGGTGATAAAAACCTGCCCGCTGGGATTCACGGCAAGGCCATAGCCAATGTCGTTCAGTGGCCCGCCAAAGGAACGCAGCCAAACCAGATTTCCGGTTGGATCCAGCTTTAGTAGATAAACGTCCCACATGCCGTTGGAGCTGACGCTTTGTCCCTGGATTGCCAGGTCTCCGATAAAATATCCGCCCACATAGGTTGCGCCGAAGCTATCCACACCCACACCCAAAGCCACGTCCTCATCGGTGGAGCCCCAGCTTTTGGCCCACTGCAGGGCACCTGAAGCCTCATAACAAATCACAAAGCTGTCGGCGAGTCCAAATCCCGGCAGATAGCTTCCATTTACTCTCAGGCTGTCGGTAAAATCGCCACAAACATATATATCGCTGTTTGCACCACTGGTGATATCCCAGATGCGGGACATGCCGGTTCCGCCCAAACTCGTAGCCCAGTCCCAGGTTCCCCAAAGGCTGTTGGCAATTATCATCAATAGAGACAGATAGAAAGTTTTCATGAAGTACCCTTATATAATCGCAATCTTTTGGAGTAAAACGGCCTAGCTGTTTAGCCAATTGGGCAGAAAGCTCTCCACGGCATGGCCGAAAAGCAGCTTCAACTCGTTATAGGCCTTCAGATCCAGTTCGCCGCTCCATTCGTCCATAAATATCTTTTTGAATTCGATTGCCAGGCAGAGAATCTTATCCTGATAGCGGTTGTTTAACCAACGTGAGAAGTAGCCTCCAGGAAATTTTACATCACAACGGCAGTCCAGGACTTTTCCCATAAAGCTGGTTCCATCCAGCATTAAACGCAGCTTGTCCGCTTCCGGATAGCGGCTTTCGGGAAGGCTGTTGCGGCCGATAATGATGTCCGGATTGGCCAGTTGAGGGTCGGGCTCTGCATCTGGCCCACCCCGGCGATGGTTGTAGCTGTGCAGGTCCAAAACCAGAATGCGTTCATGCTTGGCCAGCAGTTTATCCACTTGGTAGGCCGCCATCCGATACCAGGTTTCATAGGCTTCCTGTAGTTGTGTGATCAGTTCAGGGCTCAGGCTGGTTTTTCTTACCGGCAATCCCCAAGCGTCTTCCGGTCTTTGATATACGCACTTTTCAGGGCTACGGTTCAAATCGACGGCAAAACGGCTGGTCTGCAAAACGACACTATTGGCAAAACACTGGGCAAACCCAGCGGTAAAGGGGTCTTCTTCCTGAAATCTCTGGTCGCCGGATATTCCGCAGTTATCTCTCAAAGCCGGGGGTAAATAGTTACCATTATGGATTGCAAAGGCCAGCAGCGGCTTGTTGGAGTCGCCAATGGTGATTTCGCTGTAGATCATATATCCAGGTTCTCGATATATAGCATCAGGGCTTGCAGAATGTCCAGATAGCTCTGAACGTTCTGGCGGACTGCGGTTTTGCTTTGCAGCCAACTATTCAGAAGGCCTAGTTCGGTGTGGCAAACCTGGCTAGCCTGGGTGATCAGCTTGGCCGTCTCCTGGGGGATTGGCCGGTCGGCAAGATAGCATATACCCTTTAGAACAGGCAGGATCGCACGGATCGAAAGCTGCAGGGTTGCGGCCAGCACCTTGGGTTTGGGGCTTTGTTCCAACACGCTGAGTCGGGTCAGCAGCCATTTGCCCTTTATCTCGCGCTCCATCTGCAGACGCAGGTCGGCTTTGCTGAAAACCAGGTTTTGCAGCAAGTCTTCCTGGCAGAAAAGGTTCTGATAATTACTGCTAACGATATCCAGAAACTCTAATGGATACGAATCCAGGGAGTTTTCCACAAACTGGCGGTTGATCAGCAGGGGAAAGGCCAGATTTCGTTTGCCACAATACCTGCGAAGCTCATCCAAACTGTCCAGCAGTCCGGGAGGGTCGCTATTTAGAATGATCACGCAACGCGAGCCCTGGTTTCCATAAACGGCTACCTGAAGAAGCTGCGATTTAATCGGTTCCAGGCTTTCCAGCACTTTGCTAAAGTCTTTATTCATCATTACTCCTGAGCCGCATATTTGGCAATGTAGGCATTGGCACAAGCTCTGGCCAGATTTCTGATTCGGGCTATGTAAGCCGCACGCTCGGTTACGCTTATCACGCCGCGAGCATCCAGCAGGTTGAAGCTGTGTGAACAGCGCAGCAGCATGTCGTAAGCCGGATAAACCAGCTTTGTTTCCAGCAGGGCATTGCATTCACTTTCATAGTCGGCAAAGAGCCTGAATAGCAATTTTGTGTCGGCATGCTCAAAGTTATATGCGCTGAATTCTTGTTCCCGCGCAAAAAACAACTCACGGTATTTGGTGCTGTTGTTCCAGTTCAAATCGCGGTAATCTTCTACATTCTGAATATACATGGCCAGGCGTTCCAGGCCGTAAGTAAGCTCTACGCTAACCGGGAAGCAGTCGATGCTGCCAACCTGCTGGAAATATGTGAATTGGCTGATCTCCATGCCATCCAGCCAAACTTCCCAACCCAAACCCCAGGCACCCAGGGTAGGGGATTCCCAATCGTCTTCCACGAAGCGGATGTCGTGCTTTTCGATTTCGATACCGATGGCTATCAGGCTTTTCAGATAGAGGTTTTGAATGTCATCGGGAGTTGGCTTTATGATAACCTGAAACTGGTAATAGTGCTGCAGACGGTTCGGATTTTCACCATAACGGCCGTCCTTTGGTCTGCGGCAGGGCTGAGGATAGGCAATCGCACAGGGCTTGCTGCCCAAAGCTCCGAAAAAGGTGGCGGGATGAAAGGTTCCGGCTCCCATTTCCACGTCGTAGGGTTGCACGAGGTTGCAGCCTTTTTCCGCCCAATAGTTTTGCAAAGTGAGGATGATGTTCTGAAAATTCATGTTATTTCCATTGTTTACATAGTTCTTTTATTTTTAGCAGTTCACTGCGCAGGCCTTGCAGCATTTTGAGTTGTTCAGGGCCAAGCTGTTGCACCGGTTTTGGCTTGATGGCCGGTTCGGCATCCAGCTTGATGGCTGCTATGCTGTCACGTTCCTGTTTCAGTTTCTGGCGTGCGCCTTCGATGGTGAAGCGTTGATTGTATAGCAAATCCTGAATCTTTTTTAGCAGATGAATGTGTTCCTGGCTGAATTTTCGGATGCGGCCGCTGCTCTTTTTGGGTTTCAGGACGGGGAATTCGCTTTCCCAATAGCGGATCACGTGGGGTTTAACGCCCAGCAAGTTGCTAACTTCGCCGATGGTATAGTAGTATTTGTTCATAGCGGGTTCCTTTGCTTACCAGATAATAAACTAAGGCCAAACAGCAGAATCGCCAGCCCCACAAACAGCCAGGGATACCAGGCAATGTGTCTGTAAAGCGGAATCCGGCTACAGGTATATAGCGGTGCAGTGAGATTGGTTATCTCAAAGAGCCCGGCTTGGGACAGCACCTCTCCAGTGGGCGAAACGATCATGGAAATCCCGGAATTCGCACTACGATATATCTGAATGCGGTTCTCTACAGCCCGGAACTTAGTCATCAGGCCATGTAGCCAGGGGCCATAGGAAGTGCCAAACCAGGCATCGTTGGTTATATTGGCCAGGAAATCAGTCTTACGCAGCCTGCCGGTTTTGACATCCCGGGGAATGGCCATCTTCTGATGCAGATTGGCGAAGGCGATTTCATAGCAGATGGAGGGGGAAAACTCATAACCACCGCTTTCATACCATTGCTGTTCGCGGCCAAATTCCCAATTTGCCTGGCCAAACTGCAAACTCCACAAAAAGGGGAAGTAATCCAGCCACAACATGCGTTCACCCACGGGAACCAGGATATTCTTGTAATACAGCTTGCCGATTGAGCCGTCGGGCTTGAACAGGGAAGCGGCATTATAGAAATAAAGCTTGTTCACGTGCTGAGGCGGGGCATATTCATAATGCGGGAAACCCGTAAAAATATCCAGATGATACTTGCGGGTAAAGCCTTGCAGGACATTCAGCGAAGTATAGTCGGACATCAGATAAACCGGCATGGCAGCCTCAGGAAAGATCAGCAGGCGAGTGGAATCCTCTGCAGCCTTGGAGCAAAGCTGGTCATAACGCTTCAAAATCTCCTGATAAAATGCTGCGTCCCATTTGTCGTCCTGAGGGATGGATGGCTGCATCAGGCTGATTCTGGCATCATGCTTTTCCATCCGCAGAGTTTTTTGGCTGAAATAGCCCTGCGCAAACCAGAGCACAAAGAGAATCAGGACAGCATAAAGGTAGCGCCAACGCCGGAGAAATACCTGATATAGCAGCACATTAACCGCCAGGATCAGCGCTGAGATCAAAATCACTCCACCCAATTCGGCAGCCTGGATTAAAAGCTGATAATCGGACAGGGAATAGGCGTTGTGAAACCATGGAAAGCGGGTTTCGCCAAAGTTTTGCACAAATTCGAAGCTCAGCAGAACTGCGATGAAAGCTATATATCTCCAGGCCGGAAAAGCCTGGCCGATTCTGCGGATCAGATAGTAGCACAGCCAGTAGAACAGGAAGTAAACCACTCCAATGCCAAATACTCCTCCCGGAGTAACCAGTCCGATCCAGGGGAAGATGATCGAGATATAGATAAGCGCAAAAACTGCGGCTGCCTGCCATAGCTTCAGTTCTGGCCGGGGTAAAACATGCAGCAAGGGTATCCAACCCACAAAAACCAGCCAGCCACAATGCAGCGGTAGGCGGGAAAGGCTTACCAATATAGCCGAAAGTGCTACCCAGAGCAGAGGTTGCAGATTATGGTTCAGACGCATAGGATATCTTCAGCAGCAATAGCTCAGAGCCTTGATTCAGGATTAGCAGATCACGCTCAATCCCAAGGTTCGTTGTTGCCTTGGTAAGGGGCAAATATGCTGCGCTGGCACTGCTTTTAAGGGTTCTGTCAGTAAGGTTTATGGCGTTGTTATAACTATCGAAAATTGTTTGCCCCGGTTCAGATCGCAACCACTGGCCAAGCGTGGAAAAGATGCGGCTTTGTTGGTCGGCAGCGCCATAGGCAATCAGGTAATCGCGATTTGAGCTCAGCGAAGATATTTGCTTCAGTTGAAAGCGGCCGAAGCGATATAGTTCGCCTCCATCCAAAGCAGAATAGCAAATGATTTCGGCTGGAGCGGCGTCGTATACAAAGATGGTTTGATCGCCCAGCAGGGTCAGAAGAGTGGGCTGCTGGCAATTTTTCAGCTCCAAGGTGCCGGTGGCTTTGCCTTCTGGGTTATATTTCCGCACTTGCCGGGCCACAGAATCCAGCAACCAGAGGTCTCCATCCGAGCCCAGAGCCAGGTCGCTTAGGTAGCTGAAACTGGCCAAACCGCCCAAAACATTGATCCGTTGCTTGTCTTTGTAGATAATCACTTCCTGAGTCTTGGTGCTGAGAGTGCAAAGCAGGTTTTGCCTTTCTGAGTAAAAGGCTTTGTCCACCGGGCTATCCAGGGGAAAGACATCATGCAGGGCAAAGGAGGCAATCTCCCTGGGAGGAGATTGAGGCACGGAAACACAGGCACTTAGGAGTAACAGGATACCCGTAAAAACCAGAGCGACAGTAAGGGTGCGCATGGCCTCAACGACCTCCAAAATGCAGGTCTCGCAATTTTCCCTGAATCGTGGTTTTATTGCCAAACCGATTGTATTCCAGGGTGTAGGCGATATCAATAATGCTGTTTTTCTTCAGGAGGGGCAGGTAATCACCCAGGTTGTAACCTATTAAATCGAGGTAGATTCCGTCCTTCACTACTTTTAGTTTCAAGTGGTTGCGGCCCACATTGTAGGGATAGCTGGCTACGGCAACCTTGCGGGTAATGAAGAGCGGCCGGTTGTTGTCAGGACCGAAGGGGGCAAAACGCTCGATGCCGTCCAGCAGGGTATTATTGATATCGTAAAGCTCTATTTCGTCATCAATCTGCATTGGGGGTTGAATCTGTTCCAGCCTCAGATTATCCGCCACATAGCGGGTAAGCTCGTTTTCAAAGCGATCAATGTATTCCTGGTAGATCGTTAATCCCACGGCGTATTTGTGTCCGCCAAAGCTGTGTAGATTATGCTCGGTGTGTTTGAGAGCTTCAAAGAGGTCAAAATCGGCCACACTGCGTCCGGAACCACTGCCAAAACCATCCTTGAACGAAATCATGATCACCGGCCGGTAGTATTTCTCCACCAGCTTGGAAGCCACGATCCCGATCACACCCTGATGCCAGTCGTCCGATGAGATAATCATGCAGGAAGTGTGCTGCAAGTCCTTATACTTCTTTTCGATTATCTCGCAGGCTTCGTGGAAGGTTTTCTGGTCTTCCTGCTGACGCAGCGAATTCTGCCGCTCGATGATCTCGGCCAGTTCCGCACTTTTACTTTCGTCCGTGGAGATCAGCAGTTCCACACTTATTGCCGCCGAGCCCATGCGTCCCGCGGCATTTAAACGGGGTGCAATGCCAAACACGATGTCTGTGGTATCCAGGTTTTTCTGATTCATCCCGGAAATCTGGATGAGGGCATTTAGACCCAGGTTTTTCTTCTCGATCAGATGCTGCAATCCTATGCAGGCAAAAATCCGGTTCTCTGAGGTGAGCGGAACGATATCCGCAATCGTGCCAACTGCCACCAAATCCATGTATTTGAGTGTATTTTCCGGATTGGCGATGCCCTTGCGGGTATATATCGCCATCAGCAGCTTGTAGGCAACTCCCACTCCGGCCAGATGCTCAAAGGGATAGGGACAACCGGGAAGCTTGGGGTTGATAATAGCAAATGCCGGAGGTAGCTCGTCCTTGGGGTTATGATGATCGGTGATGATAATCTCCATCCCCATAGCATTTATGGCGTTTATCTCTTCCAAAGCGTTCACCCCGCAATCCACGGAAATGATCAGCGAAGAACCGCTTTCCCTCAGGGCGTCCAAACTTCCCAGGGAAAGGCCATAGCCGTCGATCATCCGGTGAGGGATGTAAAAATCGATAATCGCTCCAAGCCGTTTCAAACCCAGATACAGCAATGCCGTGGCAGTGGTTCCATCTACGTCGTAATCGCCATAAATGGTTATCCGCTCCTGATTCTCCAGGGCTTGTAAGATTCTCTGAACCGCCTTCTCCATATCAGGAAACAGAAACGGATCATGCAAACTCTCCAATGATGGAGAAAAGAAATCCTGCACTGCTTCTGCCGAGGACAGCCCTTTGCGATAAAGCAATTGTGCCACCAAGCGGGGAATCTTGAAAGCAGCGATCAGCTCTTCCACCGCATGCGCAGACTTCTCTCCCGGTGGGGTAGGGATCAGCCACCTTTTGTCCATGTTTTCGCCTTTATATTATATTATTTAAAATCAATCTATTACGGTGTTGGGAAAAGCCTCCTGATCTAAAACGTTAACCTCAATTTTGGGGGGCTTATTGCCCATTCCACCTGAAGATAACAAGACTGAAAAAAAGGGAAATCATGTAAAGAACTTTTTTCCGCACCTGATTCATTGGGAATTTTCGACTTCTCGTTAGAAGGGAGTCATACCGGAGTCATACCGGATGAGCATGCGGTATGACTCCGGTATGATAGGGATTAGGTGTCAGTTTTCAGGTATCAGGTGTCAGCCGAAGTTTCGCTGGACTTTGACCCCAAGGGACTTGATAGCAAAAACTAGGTGGCTCACTATTTATGGGGTAGTCCACTCCAGAGTCATGCCAGAGAGAAACACCACCCCAAACCGGACTAAACTCTACTCTACGATTGTATCCAATACCGGTAAAACGGCTGCTTTGAACTCTTCCCATTTATCTGCCAGAATGGCGGCTCTGGCGTCGCGCATCAATTCCTGGTAGAACCACAGGCTGTGAATGGTGGTTAGCCTCATACCCAGGATTTCGTTCATGGTGATCAGATGCCTTATGTAGGCGCGGCTGAAATGAGTGCAGGTATAGCAACCACAAAGCGGATCGATCGGGCGGAAATCTTCTTTGTAGCGTGCCGCTTTGATGATCATCTTGCCATAGCGGGTAAAAATGCTGCCTTTGCGGGCATTTCTGGTCGGCATCACGCAATCGAACATATCCACTCCGTTGTCGATGTTATTGATCAAGTCAGACGGAGTGCCCACCCCCATCAGGTAACGGGGTTTGTCTTTGGGAAGGATATCATTCAAAAAAGCGGTGATGCGAAACATATCATCTTTTTCTTCACCCACGGCCAATCCACCAATCGAATATCCCGGAAAATCAATATCCATCAAGGCCAAAGCCGATCTTTCCCGCAAGTCTTCATAAACCCCACCCTGAACGATGCCGAAAAGAGCTTGTTCTTTGTTGTTGGTAAAGGCTTTCTTTCCCCTTTCCGCCCATTCAAGAGTTGTGGTCAACGATTTTTCGACATATT
>CAZGWB010000095.1:0-10330 GCA_964529335.1 uncultured Candidatus Cloacimonas sp. | reverse complement strand
AGCTAATATGGTTCTGGCCAAAATCGCAGCATCGAAATCAGTGTCCAGATAAGGTGTTCCGCTCACTCGTGACAGCTTTATCCAATTTGGTTCACAGAAACCGATCAACTTTGGCAGCATAGGCAAGTTCAAATTGTAAACTCCAAGCTCTGTGGCAAAGCAGGATTCTGAGGAAAAGTATTTGATTACTTCTCCTAGCCCAAACTCCATCTTACTCTTTATGGCTGATTACTCCAAAGAAATGCGGATAATTTTGTTCTGGGAAAACAGCGGGACGATAAGAGCATTATCTGGAAGGTAATAAAAGACATCCGCTGCATCATTGATCTCTTTGAACTGGGCAATAAAGCGGTTCTGTTCCTGAGGAATCATGAAGATCATATCCTCCGACCAGGAACTGATGTAAATTCTTCCCAGATCGTCGATGGCAATGCCGTCCAGATCGGAATATATGCTATCCATAAAGATCCCAATGCTTTTGTCCTTGGTGCTAAGACTGAGGATCGGACTGCGTTTGCTGAAGCCCACGATGAACATCTGATCCCTGGGCATATCGTAAACAATACCGTTGGGTGCTTTTAACAGCCTGTTGCGAATTGCTTCTGACTGGCCACTTTCAGGATTTACCAGAAAAACACAATCTGCTGCCGTATCAGTAAGATAAACCATACCAGTTTTGTCCAGAGCGATATCATTCAGCATCTTGGACTGGGGAACTGGAAAGCTCTTTAGCAGCTTGGCTGTTTTGGGATCAATAATCTTGAGCGTGTTTTCATCTGCCACATAGAGTTTCTGTTTCCAGATGGCTATCCCGCGCGGAGCGTTTAAGCCTTTGCTCATGAAAGAACTGTATCTCCCTTCCGGGCTCATGCTTACTATGCTACGACCCAGGGTGTTGGAAACGAAAAATCGCTTGCCTTCGGCATCCCAGGCGATACTTTCGGGACCATTCAAGGCACCGCCTTTAACAACAAGCAGATAGATCAGGAAGGCTAAAGCCAAAACAAGCAGCAGCCCCATTCCATAAAGGTATCTTTTCTTCATCTTTGCTCCTTTAATGCCCAGGTGCAACCCTCGGGGGTATCCTTTAATTCGATTCCCAGCCTGGCCAGATCATCGCGATATTTGTCCGAAGCAGCCCAGTCTTTATTCGCTCTGGCTTCTGCCCTATAGGATATGATTAGTTCGATTAAACCCTTGGACAGATCAGGCATCTGAGTGCCCAAACGCTCTTCCAGATTGCCAAAAAAGCCCAGGACCTGCCCCAGCTCAACCAGCAACTTGGCAGCCGCCAATCTGAGGTTGTGGTTGCCTGAGTTTAGTTTTGCCCAATGGCTAAGTTCAAACATTGCAGCCAAAGCTTTGGCAGTATTAAAATCATCCTCCATGGAGTCGATAAATTCCTGTTTCAAGGCATTAAGCGCTATTTCTGATTCCGCATCCGGTTCTGTCTGTTGGTTTTGATTCTTCAGAAAATCCACAGATTTTAGCGCTGCATAGAAATTGCCAAGGGCTTTCCGGGATTCTTCAATCAACTCCCGGTTAAAATCGATTGGCGACCGGTAATGCTTGGAAAGGAAGAAGAAGCGGATTGTTTCTGCATCATATTCCTTCAGGATATCCCGGGCTGTGAAGAAATTTTTCAGGCTTTTACTCATCTTCTCGCCTTCGATATTCAGAAAACCATTGTGCATCCAATAGTTGGCCAAAGGCTTCCCACTCAGGGCAGTAGCCTGAGCCAGTTCGTTTTCATGATGCGGAAAGATCAGGTCGCTACCCCCGCCATGAATGTCAAAGGTCTCGCCCAGATACATCTGGCTCATCACCACGCATTCGGTGTGCCAGCCGGGACGACCTTCGCCCCAGGGACTGGGCCAAACTGGTTCCCCTGGCTTACTATGTTTCCAGAGCGTAAAATCGGTAGGATTACGCTTATGAGAATTCTCAGCCACCCTGGCTCCCACAAGTTGCTCTTCGGTTTTCTTGCCGGAAAGACTGCCGTAGGAAGGCAATGACGAGGTATCGAAATACACGTCTCCCCCAGCTTCGTAGGCAAAGCCTTGTTGCACCAGTTGTTCGACATAGGCAATGATTTGAGGCACAACCTCCGTTGCCCTGGGTTGTTGATCCGGTGCTTTTATCCCCAAGGCGGTTGTGTCCTCCAGAAAAGCCTTTGCATATTTATCGGCCACGGTTTTGAAGCTAACATCTTCTTCAATGGCCTGTGCTATTATCTTATCGTCGATGTCGGTGATGTTTTGAACATAGGTAACCTCATAGCCCCTATATTGAAAGAACCTTCGTACCACGTCAAAAAAAAGAAAAGCACGGGCGTTGCCGATGTGAAAATAGTTATACACCGTAGGTCCGCAGGCATACAACGTCAGTTTATTCGGGGTTATGGGTATGAATTCTTCTTTTTTACGGGTTTTGCTGTTGTAGAGTAACACGCTTTATGCTCCTATTTATAAATAACTACTTTCTCTATCAGTTCGTTGGTTTTTCCGCCAGGTGCCTGTGCCTTTACCTTTACGAAATAAGTATTATTTGCCAAAACGCTGCCCTGATCGTCCCTACCGTCCCAGTAAACACTGTTAAACCCCTCTTTGCCAGTGGTTTTAATATTGCGTATCTTCTTTCCCCGCATACTGTAAATCGCGATGTTCAATTCAGCCGCTTCAGACATCATAAATGTGATCTGACCGTCCTTACTCATGGGATTGGGGTAGATAAGCAAACGATCCAAACTCAACTCACCGCTCTTTTTTACCACAAAATTGGTTGTGGCTACAGAAGGCAGGTTGAAGTTATCGAAGGCGATCAACTGGATTGTATGCGGTCCCTCGCTGAGGTTGGAAAGCGGGTAAACCAGGTTTCCTCTGGTTTGTGAGCCTTTTTCATAGCTGAAATAGTCTGTAATTGAGATCGGTTGCAAGGCATTATCAAGTATCAGAAGAATTCCATGCCCTGCGGTTCCGGTAAGATTTATCCCATTTGCATCGGAAAGCGTCGCCAGAAGAGAAGTCGAAGTCCCCACAGTATCTCCAGGCCGAAAATCAGGAGTTCCCATAAAAAGCTGGATCTGTGGCGCATCAGTATTCTCCACTGCCAGCGCGACATCAGAATAGTTGACAGGATAGTAATAGCTACTATAATCTTTCTTTGTGGCTTCATCCCATATATATGCCACTGCCAGGCCGCTGCTGCCATTGCGCACATCGTCTGGAACAACAAATCCTGATTCAAACTGGGAATCCAAAACATCAGCGCTGCCACGGTAAAGCTGAGCACCCCTGTGGCTAACTGTGGTCTGTGGCCCCAGTGAGTATCGTTTGCGAGTATCAAACACCTTAATGCTTGCTTCACCGGAAAGACCTTCCCCTGTGAAAGAGCCATCAATATTAACCGAATCGCGGGATTGCAGAACTGTTGTATCATCATGTCCCAAAACGGTCATACTGCTGTCTCTTTCAGGCGGCAGGACGCGTATAACAGGATCGCCAAGCAGCACATAAACCGCGTCATTACTGTCGCTGGCGGTATATCTGAGCTTGGCAGTCATCACACTGAAACCAAGCGGATGTCGATCATTCAACATGCTGTTCAGAAGATACTTTGCCATGGGATGGTTGTTGTCGGGATAGCTAAGCCTGGTGGCAGAATAGGAAGCGATGGCTCCCAGATCGTTCATCATCACCAGTTTCTGCCCAAGGCTTTCGAAGCCCCAATAATCGAAGTGAGATACTTTACACGAAGAAGCTATGAAGAACGGCAGTTTCCCATGATTATTGAACCTGCCCATATCCGTGGCACCGTTCAGATAATCCTCTGCGCCAAGCTTGTCGTATTCTCCATGCCCAATATAATACCAAACCAAACGGCCTTCGTTGATGGCTTTGAACATGTCATCCCGTGCCTTGGGTTTGTTCTGAAACTCGTCGTATTCATATTCCAAGGCAAAGATTCGGTCGGAAAGAATGCTGGGATTCACAGTATTTGCTGCATCCTCTGTTTGCTGGGTATGCAGATATTCGTTGGTGGAAGAACCGTTATTCAGATCGTCGCCCAGGACCACGATCGAATTTCTCCACCAGCCCGGAGTAGGATTGGCTGTATAGTTCGTCCAGTTCTGCAACATGATTTCAAGCTCTGCAGTATTTTTTACCGGATAACGGCCGATTGCCAGCTCTGGATAAGAATTATTATTCAACATTCCAAAATAATCGTCGGAAAGGACATAATCACCTTGCCAGACAATCATTTTGTTCTTGGTAGCTGAACTGCCGGAGTGGTTGCGCCAGTCAATAGTCCCAAGCCCTAAAAGGGTAACTGAACTGATGCGAGGTTGGGGCAGATTTTGAAATAAGTATTTTAGCATCAAACGGATGGCTGCCGGATCAGGATGACCTCCATTGAACTGATTGAAGATGTCATCCAAAGCTACTACTCTGCTTCTTACCCCATAAGTGTCCAAGTATTTGGAAGCCAGTTGTTCCGCTTGTGGAACAAACTCGGCCGCACTGACAATTATGTTATCAGCCTGGCTGGTGTCCGCAGTAAGGTCATATGGGTCGAAGACTTGAACCGAGGTTGGAGTCCACGCTTCAGACAGGTTTAGCATGACATACCGCGTAGCTGTGTTGCCTGTGGACACAAAGCTGTTATCAGTTATATTTAGCTGTTCCACCTGGTATATCCCATTCATCTTGAAAATCATGGTATCACTCAGGTTTCCGCTAAGTGCAAAGCGATAGCTTGTGTTTTCTCCCTGAGGATGAGAAAACAGCTTTTGTCCACTTCCTTTGCCAAGCGGTTGCTGATAGGAAAGCCGGAACCAGTCCAAATACAGGTTATCGGTTGTGCTCCTCAGGACTTTTATGCGAATGGTATTCTGGCCATTCACCAAGCTTGATACAGGACGATTGAAGGTGTAAAAAGAATTGCCATACCAACTGAAGTTCAGATTCCCTTCGGCTTCGTTGCTGTAAACCGGAACACCATTCACATGCACGTTTATCACGTGTTGAAGCGAACTCATAATGTCTTCCTGTCTTAATCTGAAGCTAAGGCTCTGAGCACCTCCGCTTTGGATATCGTTCAGAGTGGTGGTCAGTTCATATTCAGCGGTGCTATTGCCGAAAAACCTTTCAGAATACCAGGTAAAGCCATAGTCTTCCCGTCGCTGAACTTCGCTTTCCACCTGTTTTTGTTCAGTCGTGGTATTTAACGTGGTAAGATATTCAGTTGCATTATCGGCGATTTGTATTCTTAGGGGATCGGAACCAAAGTTGCCGCCAAAGGTCAGCCAGAATACCTGGTTTTGCGAATAGGGGTTAATCGCCAGAGGATCGCTTTGCACATTAACATTCTGAGCATAGCTGTCTCGAGAACTGCCATAGAAAAGGATATAATCCCCAGAGTCCAGATTTCCATCTGCCTCACCCAAAACCTTGATCGGCACTTCTCGAAACTCCGCTCCACTCTCCTCGTGAGTGTTTTGCAGAACCTTGCCGCTTGAACTGAAGAGACGTAACTCACGTGGGTCAATATCTTCCAGCCGTAGTCCAGCCAGTTGCGCAGGGTCGATTTTATAGATCCCGTCACGGTTGGTTTCGATTTTTACCCAGTTGTCGCTACTGGCAAAAGGGGCATAGTTGATCTGGCTACGGGTATTGGTAATCCAGTTCTTGGCGTCATTGGGGTTTACAAGTTGCGAAAGGAGCAGCTCAAGAGCGGGATCAATTACAGAAGCAGACTTGAAAGCGAGATTTCCCAGCACTTCTATCTTGATTGTAGCTTGTTTGACTAAGGTTAGTTCGCGCTGGCCATCGTATATGAAAGGGTTGATCCTGATAGGCACGAAGTTGAGCCCGCGAAAACTGGCGGGATTGTGCTGAAAGAGAATTTGATTACCAGACTCCCGGTAATGAGTTTCATCCGGCAGGTAGTGGTAATTGCTGATTCCCTCAGCCAGAAAGACTTGGGGAACCGGTAGCAAGCGAGACGGCAAGGTTACTTTCTCCGTGGTTGTACTAAGCAAAACAAAGCGCAAATCACCATCCGGAGGTAGGGCAACCTTGAATTCGTCGTAAGGTAATAGCGGTGCTCCAGAGATGCTGCTATAATCCATGTCTTCGGCAATGATCCGGGTATAATCACCCTCTGCAACGAGTTGCCAGGAGTTGAGGGTATATTCCAGAATGAACTCTGAACCTCCATCGCTGCTAAGCTTGATCCCAGCAAACAATGATAGGGACAGGAGTAGCCCAAGCGCAGCAAGAGACAGCCTCTTCATCGCTGCTCCTTAGGGCTGAAGATACGCTCCAAAGCATAAATAAGCAGATAAAACACCGCCATGAACAAGAAGATGCCCAGCATTCCCTGAGCCATCATCCACAAGGAGTATTTCAGGTTGTATATGGTTGAAACCATTATCGGTATCATTTTTTAAATCCTCTATATATGATAAGTCCGGTTTGCTTTGATCATGAAAGCACGATAGAGCTGCTCGCAGATTATCAGCCTGGCCATTCGATGTGTAAAAGTAAATCTGGACAGGGCAAGGCAGCTATCGGCACGTTGAAACACGCTGGGAGCCACCCCAAACACTCCGCCGATCAAAAACACCGGGGCTTTCGTTTCTAATATATTAACCAAAAAATCACTGAATTCAAGCGATGTTTTCAGTTGGCCGCGTTCATCCAGCAGGACCAAAAAGTCATCCTGCTTCAATTGTTTGAAGATGCTTTGGGCTTCTTTCTCTTTCACAGCCTCCGGGTTGGCATTGGTTTTCAGGCTTTCGTCCTGAATTTCACACACTTCCAGTTTGGTAAAGGCAGACAAACGTTTGAGGTATTCGTCGATACCTTCTTGCAGCCATTTGTCCTTGGTTTTTCCTACTTGAATTAGCTTTATCTTCACTTGATATGCATTGTGGCCAATCCCATCGCCATGCACAGCATCTTGGTTTCACCATCGTCGGCACGGGAAGGGATCATGATGGGGACTTTGGTACCCATCACAACGTGCGCCACTCTGTAGTGGCAATAATATGTAAGCATTTTTCCATGCACGTTGCCTGTTTCGATATTGGGAAAGACCAGAATATCAGCCTGACCGCCCACTTCGGAAGTAATGCCTTTTATCCTGGCAGCTTCTTTATCCACTGCATTATCAAAGGCCATCGGACCTTCGATTATGCAACCGGTGATTTGCCCGCGTTGATTCATTTTGGAGATCAATGCCGCATCCACAGTTGCCGGCATTTTGGGATTC
The DNA here is from genome assembly GCA_964529335.1 of uncultured Candidatus Cloacimonas sp. Taxonomy (GTDB): domain Bacteria; phylum Cloacimonadota; class Cloacimonadia; order Cloacimonadales; family Cloacimonadaceae; genus Cloacimonas. Next base: position 3,055 of record CAZGWB010000095.1, on the reverse strand, counting down.
ACGGTTTCGATGGCACAGATCATGGCTACTTTGGGATTCGGATTGCCAAAGGCATGTGCTACCTTTACTGCGTTTTTCACCATCGCCACTTTTTCATTAAGTTCTGGCAGGATGTTTATTCCACCATCGGTTTGCAGCTTCAATCCTTCCGGATGTTCATAGGCAAAAACGTCGGAGATCACGTCGCTAATGCGCAGGCCTTTGTCTTTATCCAAAGCTGCTCTCAGAATCACAGAGCTTTCCATCTTGCCTTTCAAGATCAGGTTTCCCTTGCCTTCCCTGGCAAGTTCCACGGCTCTTATGGCGGCTTTTGTAAGGTCGCTGCCTATGTCGTCTATTTGAAAGCTATTTACCAATTCAGGAGCCATTTTTTGCAACAAATCTCTTATTACTGCGCCATCGCCGACCAGGATGCTATCGCAGAGACCCTGTTTCTTTGCCAGGATCGCAGCTTCCATGGCTGATTCGGTTTGGGCTCCTGCAATTATCGCAGTGCCCTGGCAATTGGTTTTAACATGCTGTAGCATTTCATCGAAATTTTTAAACATATTCTTGGCTCCTTATCCGCGATTTGTTCTTTATATATTAGCTATACATTCTTAATCAGTAATGATATTTCTCTATAAATTCATCTACGAAGGCGTCTTCTTCTGGTTTGATTTCGTGCAATATCTTCTTGAGGGCTTCTTTCTGAATTTGGCGAACTCTCTCTCTCGACAACCCCATTTTTTCGGCTATCTGCGCGAAATTGCGTGATTCATGTGATTCATTCAGCCCGAAGTAGGTTCTTATGATATCGGCTTCCCGCGCATCAAGCTTGTCAATGGCCGAATTGATCTTTTCCTGCATCCTTTCATGGTAATACAGGCTTTGTGGATCCGAACCCTCCTTATCCACCAGAAGGTCTTTAGCGGTATAGTCCTGAAAATCGTCTGTGGAAAGAACTTCGTCGAAAGAGCTGGTTTCGGGTATCTGTCCCTTCAGTTGATCGATGGACTTTCCAGTAAGGTGCATTCTTTCGCTCAATTCATCGGTGGATGCCAATTCTCCGGTTTCGGCAAAGATTCTGTCCTGGGTTGCCTTCACTCTGTGCGCAGCACTGGATTTTCCCATGGGAACTCTGATCAATGAGCTTTTTTCGCTTACAGCCAGCATTATTCTCTGTTTAATCCACCAAATTGCATAGGAGATCAGTTTGATGTCCTTGTCTGGATCGAATTTCTCGATAGCTTTGATCAAGCCAATATTGCCTTCGCTGATCAGTTCCGAAAGCGAGAGGCCGCGGTTCTGATAACGTGAGGCAATCTTTACCACGAATTTCAGATTAGCCTGGATCAGCCGGTTCATGGCTCCTGCATCGCCGTTCCTTGCTTTAATCCCCAGTTCGTGTTCTTCTTCCCGGCTGAGGGTTTTGTATTTTGAAATCTCGTTCAAATAATTCTGCAAGGCCTTGTCGGAAAATACACTCTCTCTTCGGTTCATCCCACTGCCCCTTAAAAAGATAAAACCTTGCGGGGGTTGATCGCTTTGCCTTTAAGGCGGTATTCAAAATGCAGATGCGAACCCTGGGCATTGCCTGTGGAACCTACTGTGGCTATCTGTTGCCCTTTGGTCACTTTATCGTTCACGCTTACCAGATTCTTTTCATTATGTGCATAAACGGTCATTACAAAATCGGGATGTTCGATAACCACCACATTGCCATAGGCACCCTGAACCCCGGAATAAACCACCGTTCCATCCAGAACCGCATAAATCGGAGTACCGCTTTTCGCTCCGATGTCTATCCCTTTGTGTGGGCGGCCATTGCGCAATCCGTACTCAGAAATTACCCTGCCCTCTACTGGCATAAAGAGGTCGCTACGGATTCGATCCCGTTTTTGAACTTCCTCATCGGTTAGGCGTTCCAGTGCAGTAGTTGGGCTGGCAGTTCTGGGTTTCCCGGCCAGATATAGCTTCTGCCCAGTTTTGATCTCATTTGAGCTAAGATTATTCAGAGTTTTCAGTTCTTCTACCGTCATGCCGTTTTCTGTGGCAATTTTGAAGAGAGTATCCTTGCGCTGAACGATATACACTCTTTCGATAACCACAGAGTCCTGACTGGCGGGATTTTGCGTGGCCGGTTGCACTGGGTTTTGCAAACTAGGAGTGGGTGGAGTGGATCCGCTGTAAGTGACAGGATTTTTTATTACAATCCTGTCTCCGGGGTGAATAGGCACTGAGCTGTTTGCAAAGCCATTCCAGGCAAGCAGTTCTGCCAAAGTGATCCCGTTGTTCACAGCCACTCTGTAGAGATTATCCTTGGGTTTTATGATGTAATAAAAATCGTCGCTCAGATTGGCGGGAGGAGGAGAAATGTCGCCTTGTGCATCTGAGGGAGTTTGAGGAAGCGGTTGAGGAGGTTCAGACGCAGCAGGCTCAGCGGGAACAGGCTTTGGCTTTGGTTTTGGCTTGGGAGCTTCAGCTTTCACGATCAACCTTTGGCCAATGGACAGATTGCTGGACGAAAGATTGTTCAGCTTCATCAGTTCATTCACCGATGTTCCGTATTTTTTACTGAGGCTATACAGCGTATCACCCTTACGGACCTTATGAACCTGGGGTGCGGCTAGCAGCAATGCAGGAATGATTAACATTATCTGCATTACCAGCAGCCAGAGTTTTTTATCTAATCTCAAAATCATCATACTTCTTTGCGCTATCAAGTTCTGTTGTTTCAACGTTCTCTACCCGCGCCAGGCGATTGCCAGTTTCCATGGCAGTTCTAAATGACTCCAGAAGGTGCGCTTCGCCTTGGGCCAGGATGTAAACCGAGCCGTCTGCACGGTTTTTGACATACCCGTTCAGGCCATGCTGAATAGCTGTCCGTTGCACAAACCAACGGAAACCAACTCCTTGTACACGACCCCGGGCGATTAATTCCCAAGTCTTCATATATCACACCTTTAGAGCGTTTGTTCTTGATAATCGGAATAGGGATATTTGTCAAGGATTCGTTTTCTTTGGCATTCCCCCATTTTTTAATCGAACCTAATCTTGATTTGCCATTGGTCTC
>CAZGWB010000094.1:0-10555 GCA_964529335.1 uncultured Candidatus Cloacimonas sp. | reverse complement strand
CGGAGTCATACCGGATGAGCATGCGGTATGACTCCGGTATGATAGGGATTAGGTGCCAGATGAGTGAACAGGGAATTGGGAACAGGGAACAGATTGATATGCTGTCGCATACGGAGCACGCCACTGCGTAGTCAGCTTAGCCCAGTAGCTGGAGAGGCTGTGAAAAAACTGTTAGGGAGTATATTGAGTCCCATCGGGACCTTATTTCAGATAGCACATCGCAAACCTAAAAGGCATAAGAGTCCCTGCGGGACGACATATTAATATGGACATATAATCCAGTCACACAAGGAGATAGGCATTCACATGTCGTCCCTACGGGACTCACAAGAAATAAAAATCATTACTACCATACTATCTAAAATGTCGTCCCGCTGGGACTCTTCCAATCGATAGAATTAGTTTTTTCACAGCCTCTTGGACTACTGGGATTGGGCAGCATTAAACGTAATGAGTCCGGAATGTAGTGAAGGACGACACTCGCTCCTTTGTCTCGAAGGATGATATTATCGGCGAGACGCCGATTGAACCTTGTTTGTGAGCCGCAGGAACTCCAACCTGCACCCCTATAGCTTCAATATCTCGATCGCGGTTTCGAACTGCTGCAAGTAATCTGCTTCCGGATTGAGCTCCACAATCAGTTTTAGGTTTTTCCCAGCATCAAAGCGCTGAGGAAGGTCTATCTTACTGCTAAAGTGCAGTATCTCCTGTTTGGAAGGCATCTGCTTGGGATCAAATTCCATGATTAATTGGTTTGCTTTCACCTGGCAGTTTAACAGACTAAACCGCTTGGACAGATTGCTAAGTTTGAAGAAATTAAGCAGCCAGCGCGCTTGCTCGGGCAAAGCTCCAAACCTGTCCAGCAGTTCCAACTCAAATTCATCTATCTCGTTCAGTTCATTCAGCTCGCCTAAACGCCGGTAGATGCGCAACCGTTCTTCGTCATCATCGATGTATCCCGGCGGAAAATAGAGGTCTATTTCGGTGCGTACTTTCTGCTTGCTGGCTTGTGGTTCGCTTTCGCTGAGGTCGATTTTCTCACCGCGTTCCGCTGCTTCCAGCGCTTTACCCAGAATCCGGTTATAATAGTTGAAACCAATAGCTTGGATAATTCCGCTTTGCTTGGTTCCCAGAATGGTTCCTGCCCCTCTCAGTTCCAAGTCTCGCAGGGCAACCTGAAAACCTGCTCCCAGATAATCGTATTGGGTTAGCGCTTCCAGCCTGTGTCTGGCAAGTTGGGTAGTTCCTTTGGGAATCAGCAGATAGGCATAAGCGCGGCGATTGCTGCGTCCAACCCTGCCACGCATTTGATAGAGCTGAGCCAGGCCAAAAGTATCGGCGCGGTCGATCAGGATAGTGTTGGCATTGGGGATGTCGATCCCGTTCTCCACGATGGTAGTGGAGATCAGCACCTGGTATTCCTTGGTCAAAAAGGCATCCATCACCCTTTCCAGATGGTGTTCCGGCATCTGGGCATGGCCTACTCCGAAGCGAACATTGGGCATTTCGTTGCGCAGCTCTGCGGCCACGGTTTCGATCGTTTCCACTCGATTGTGGATGAAGAACACCTGTCCTCCGCGATCCAGCTCTCTGCGAATGGCATCTTTTATCACATCCATGTCTCTGGGTGTGATTATTGTCCGGATCGGCAAACGCTCTTTGGGCGAAGTTTGCATCAGAGATATTTCTTTCAGTTTTGAGAGTGCCATATTCAGGGTTCTGGGTATCGGCGTAGCACTCATGTAAAGCGTATCAACGTTGCTTTGCAGGCTGCGGAGTTTTTCTTTGTGGCGCACTCCGAAGCGATGCTCTTCATCGATTATCAGCAAGCCAAGCTTTGGGAATTTGATGTCCTTGGACAGCAGTCTGTGAGTCCCAATTGCGATATCCACACTTCCGCTGCGAATGCCGAGAACGTCTTTTTCCACCAAAGCCGGCGATCTGAACCGGCTAAGCATGGCAATTTTTACCGGATACTGAGCCAAGCGTTCTCTAAAAACCCGCCAGTGTTGCTCTACAAGCAGAGTGGTAGGAGCCAAAACCGCTACCTGGTAACCGCTGCAAACAGCTTTGAAAGCTGCTCTGATCGCCACTTCGGTTTTACCAAAACCAACGTCCCCGCACAGCAGACGTTCCATCGGAGCCGGCAATTCCATGTCGTCCTTTATCTCGCGGCTGGCTTTGCTTTGATCGGGAGTATCCTCGTAAATGAAGGATTCTTCCAGTTCCTTTTGCCAATCGCTATCCGGCTTGTGTGAAATTCCCAACCTGCTGCTGCGCTCGGCATACAGCTTCACGATGTCGGCGGCGATCAGCTCAATCTGTTGGGCAGCGCGATGCTTGGTTGCGCTCCACTTCGCACTGCCGATCTTATTCAAAACCGGGCTGGCACCTTCCTCGGCGATGTATTTGCTAACCAGAGAAAGCTGAAAGGTGGGCACATAAACCCTGTCATCGCCAGCATAGCGCAGCACCAAACATTCCACGTCCTGGCCATCCAGTTTGATGATCTTCAGCCCTTCAAACACTCCGATGCCATGATCCACGTGAACCACGTAGTCCCCAGGCTTCAGGTTTTCATAGTCAATTATCGTTTCTCCGGGGGAGTAGCGTGGAGCATAACGCTTGCGCTTGTAGCGATTAAAGATCTCGTGATCAGTCCAGAGATTCAGCTTGCAGTCGCCAATCCCAAAACCCTCGTGCAACACCCCTAGATGCGTAGTGAAAGGAGCGCTGAGCAGGCTTTGCTCCATGCGTTTTGCCTGGCTCTGGTTGTCGAAGAGCAGCCAAGTTTGCCAGCCTTCTTTCTTCTGGGCAAACAAGCGATCGGCCAGCAGACCGAGGTCGGCTTCAAAGCCGGGTTGCGCTTCAAAAGGAGCTCGAACGTTTTCGGTAGGGAAAGGCAGCACAAACTCACTCTGCGACAGATAGAGATTTTCACTCTTCTTGTGAAGGCTGGCAAAGGTATCCTCGTCGGCCAGCATGGTTTCCGGACGCGGCAAACGGCCTTTGGTATGGTTCCTGGCTTCTTTTCGGTATGCAGAAAGGGTTTGTTCCATCAGCGCGAGATATTCCTCGTGCACATAGCTATAGTTATTCCAAACCAGGATACGCTCTGCAGCCGGAAAAAAGTCTGCAAAAAGCTGCAATTCCTTGCAGAGAATAGGGTAGAAATTCTCGATACCTTCGAAAAACCCTTTGTCTCGGATGCGAGAAATAATCGGCGAACCGCTGTCCACTTCGCTTAAGCTAAGTTCTCGGGCCGGAATAACCACCATCTCCTTAAGATGCTCTTTTCCGCTCCGCTGAGACGCTAGAGAAAAAGGCTTCAGATCGATAATCTCGTCCCCAAAGAACTCCAACCTCACGGGATGGAGAAGCGGCGGACTGAAGATATCGATAATGCCACCCCGCCGAGAAGCCTGATAAACCTTGGAAACCTGATATTGAATCTCATAGCCCATATTGTGTAAAGCGTGCAGAAGCTTGTCAGGATCGAATTCCATGCCCTGCTTAAGGTGTAGAATATTGCGGGCTATGCTATCCCGGGAAGGCAGGAAGCGTCCGAAAGAGCGGATGGAAAGGCTATATATGCCGCTTCCCTCGTCGGTAAGCGCAGAAAGTATGCTTTCCATGCGGGTAGCCCGGATGCTGTAATGTGGAGAACGTTCTTCGTAGGGCAAGATCTCATAGTCGGGCAGATAATGCGCATTTTCCTTGCCAATCAGGGTAACCAGATCATCCCAGATGTCTTCGGCGATGATATCGTCCTGCGAGACGATAATGACATTCTTCCCGCTGTGCCTCCAAAGATGCGCAGCTACCAGAGCCCGGGCACTCTGGGACAGATGATAGAGTTGATAAGCCCTGGTCTGCAGATCTAAGCCAGGAACTGAACGAAGAAACTCACTGAGAGCGAGGGTGTCTTTTATCTTTTGGTAGAGCATAGTTTATAAAGTTAGAGGGTTAAATGGTGAAATGGCCAATTCGCCAGTTCAAAACTCCGCTTTCACGTAGCTTCCCATTATCTTGGCCAGTTTCCCGGCAAAGGAGATTGTAAGTGTGGCATCTTCGCCTTCTCCATCCACGCTGAGAATTACACCCAGGCCATACTCGTCGTGGAAAACCTTTTGTCCGATGCGATAATGCTTCTGGCTTTCTTTTATCACTTTCTGCGGTTTTCTGGCGCGCTGAGGTGCTTTAGCGATGCCAGGATCTCCTTCTGGTTGATCAAACAACGAGGCATCAAGCTCGCCAATGAACTGGCTGGGCTTGGTAAAATAAAATGTGTCATAGAGCCGGCGTGAACTGGCATTGCTAAGCTGCAGAATTCGCTTGGCACGGGTGATCCCCACATAGAAAAGACGGCGTTCTTCCTCGATCTCTTCCCTGCTGTCCATGCTCATCCGGTGAGGTAATAGCTCTTCTTCCAGGCCAACGATGAAAACTGCCTCAAACTCAAGTCCTTTGGCGTTATGCAGTGTCATCAGCCTAAGCGAATCTGCTTCCTCTTTTACCATATCCATGTCCGTTTGCAAAGCAACAAAGGGTAAAAAGTCCTCCACCATAGGTTGCCGGTCGTTGTCGCGCAGAAATTTCTCACTGAATTCACTGACCGAGCTAACGAACTCGATCAGGTTTTCCGCTCTGGCGATTTCCCGGGGATCGCTGCTCTTGCGATACTGGCTGATCAGGCCAAGCTCTTCGATGATCGTTTTCACTACTTCCAAAGCGGGACTATGCTGAGCCATGGTTTTCCAGGCATTCAGTTGCTGGGTGAACTCACCGATTCGCTTTTTGGCTCCAGAGCCAAGTTCTTCGATCGCTTCAGCGTTTTGCAGGGCGGAAAAGATACTGATGCGGGTTTTTGCGGCATAAGATATCAAGCGGTTCACGCTGGTTTGTCCTATCCCCCTTGGAGGTTCGTTCACGATTCGTAACAGGCTCTCGTTGTCGCTGCTGTTGCACAGGGTAGCCAAGTATCCCAGCAGGTCTTTGATCTCCTTGCGCTGGTAAAAATGCTGGCCGCCTACGATGCTGTATGGAATCCGGGCTTGCATCAGGCTGCTTTCGAACACGCGCGACTGGGCATTAGTTCTATAGAGGACGGCGATTTGTTGATAAGGCAAACCTTTTTTATGCAAAGCCTTAACCTCTTCTACCACTCGATTGGCTTCGTCTATTTCGTTGTTATAGGTTCTCAATCGCGGTTTGTCGCCAGGAGGTAGCTCACTCCACAGCTCTTTGAGATGCCGCCTGCGATTATGCTTGATAACGGCATTGGCCAAAGCCAGGATGTTGCCTGTGCTACGGTAGTTTTGCTCCAATCGGATGCTCCGGACTTCCGTGTAGTCCCGTTCAAATTCCAGGATATTGCGCAAGCTGGCACCCCGGAAGCTGTAAATCGCCTGATCGTCGTCGCCAACCACACAAACCCGTTGATGCCCGGAGGCAAGCTGGTGAATGATCTCGAACTGAGCCGCATTAGTGTCCTGATATTCATCGATCATGATATATTGAAACTGAGAGCGATATTTTTCACGTACTGCCTCGTTGCTTTGCAACAGCCTGGCCGTGTAGAGCAAAATATCGTCAAAATCCAGGGCTTGATTAAGCAGAAGCTGTTGCTGGTAAAGCCGGTAGATATTCAGAATGCTGCCCAGTTCCTTGTCGTCTTCAGGGTAGTTTGCCAGCAGGTCTTCCGGCAGCAGCAAACGGTTCTTGTAACTGCCTATCTTGCTAAGCACCCGGTTTATCTTCAGTTTTTCAGCGTCAAAGCCATGCTCCTTGTATAGTTTCTTGAGCAGTGATTTTTGGGCATCTTCGTCGTAGATGGAATAATTGGAGTTAAAAGGCAGATGCATCGATTCAAAACGCAGAATGCGCGAACAAAGGGAGTGAAAAGTCCCCACCCAGAGTGTGCGCATCGGAATGCCCAAAAGCTTTTCCAGCCTGTCTTGCAGTTCTCTGGCAGCTTTGTTTGTAAAAGTAACCATCAGCAGCTTCCAGGGTGGAACCTGTTTTTCTTTGATCAGATAGGCAGCCCGGTAGATAATCGAGCGGGTTTTCCCCGATCCGGCTCCCGCCAGAACCAGAATAGGGTGCTCGGTGTCGCTTACCACCTCCAACTGCCGGTCATTCAATTCCCGGGCAAAATAATCTGGCAGCATAACTACTGAATGCGCACAAAGACGGGTTCGGACTTTCGTCCTTCCAGATTACCGCCGGGATAACCCTTGTAGGCAGAAACCCTGTAGTAATAATCCCCCGGCTGAACGGTATTGTCATTTGCGCTGCTGTGAATGTATTCATTCACTTGCACGCTGTCGATCAGGGCATAAGCCGAGAAATAGCCCAAACCCCGATAAACGTAATACCCGCTTGTGTTAAGTGAGCTATTGGCTGTCCAGCGCAGGGTAACCGAGCGGGGATTCTGATGAGCGGGACTAACGCTGTAGGTAATCCCCACTACAGGAGCAGGTTCAATTACGTTGTCGTTACCCAGTGGATCGAGCGGATTGGAGCGTTTTAAACCACAGGATGTGATTAGCAAGCCCAGCAGTAGCAGCAGAGCTAATGTCCAAAGATGAATAATCCTCATCAGAACCTCAATTCCAGTCCATTGGGAGTTATCTGCACCGGATTATTCCGGCTGCGTTCCAAAACTTCCTGCCAGAGATTGGCATTGTAGGCCTGGGTGGATTGAATCACGTCGAAAATGTTGTAAACCCAAACAATACCAGCAAAGCCCATCAGAATGAAAGAATACTGATATGGAACCTGGGCTTTCTTGTAATAGTCTTCGATGTCTTCCACCTGGGTTGCTGTTTTGTATAGACGATAGTTATCCATAGCCCGGTCTAGAAAGTATAGCGATGTGCCGATTAGAACAAGCTCCGTTCCCAAGATAACCGTGCCCTTGGTATTGGCTTTGGTGGAAAACTGACCCCAGCCTGGGATCAAGGTGGATTTCACGATATTGGCATTAAGGGGTTGAGCTTCCAGCTCATAGATCTGCAATAGCCGTTGCCGGTGAGTAAGGTCCTGAAGATAGACACTTCGATCGTTATAGTCTTTCCAGCCATACTTGGTGCTGTCCGAAAAAGCCTGGATATCAAAAGTTTGACCCATCACCGGCAGAGATACAAGCAGCAAGCTTAGACAAACAAGCAGAATCCTCATTGCAACAGAGCCTCAGAAAGTTTATTGAGCGGAACGATGCTACGGTCGCGAAGATTAACCTGCCATACATAGAAGTATGTATCGTCAGGTGTCATCAGGTCGTAGCGCGCTTCGTATTTATACTGTCCCGTGGAGAGCAGCAATTTCCAGCCGCTGTCGCGGACTTCGTTTGGCTTATAACGCTTTAGAAGCTCCCTTTTCTGGGCAGTTATCCTGGAAGCCAGCAGCCCACCCCGGTAATCATCTATTATCCTGCGGGCAAAAGCGGCGGGATTCTTGTTAGCTTCGATCATGTTTTGTGCCAGGGAAGCGCGTTTGGAGTATTCTGGCTTGGTTCTGTCCAGTTCGGCCGCATTACTGAAAGCCCGGTAGGCATCGTTCAGCTTGCCCTGGGCTTCATATTTCTCCGCTTCGGTAAAGAGAGCTGCCGCCTTGCGGATGTTTTCTTGGATAGTAAAGAGCCTGTCTATGGCATCCAGAGCAGGCTGGTAATCCGGGATTATATCAAAGGTCTTGCGGTAATGCACCATGGCACCTGCAAAATCGCCAGCTTCCAGAAGGCTGTTGCCCTTGCTTACGTAAAGGGCGGTTATGGTTTCCAAGCGCCGGGTGATGGCCTGCTCTTTGGCAGGATAATATTGCAAAGCGATCCTGAACAGACGGTCGGCCTCCACGTAATCCTGATCTACGATATATTCCTCCGCCTGCTTTTCATAAACGTCGGAAATAAGCTTGTTTATCACATCCAGATCAACCACTGGATACTTGGCCAGTTCAAATAGCTCTTTCAAGGCATCGGGGTAGTAGCCCTGCTGCGAAAGCACCTGCGCATATTCGATTTTTCCTGGAATGAACCGCGAAACATAGGTGCGGGCTTGAATCTCATAGGGATTGTTCGGGTAGGTGTCGAATAGATTCATATAGTCGTTCCAGGCCGAGTCCACATCATTCTTCACTTCCATAAAATACCCGATCCGACGGTATATAACCTCCGGCAACAAGGGGCTTTGCGGCGCTTCACGGATAATGGCGTCCAGATAGGCTTTGCCAGCGTCCACATCCCCATTGCGAAAAGCCTGAGCTCCTAACTCCCGATATATCTCTGCCAAACGCAGATTGGCCGCATCAGAATTGGCCAGCTTGAAAAAGCGGATGGCCAAGGGCCAATTGCCTCTTTCAGAAGCAGCTTCGGCCAGGGCCGAATAGCTGTTGGAGCGGGTGATCTCCGCTCTTGTGGCGATTGCGCCGTTATTCGCGCTTTTTATCAGATTGTCCAATTCCTGGATGGCTGCCGCATAGCGCTTTTTGCTATACAGGTCTTCCGCACTGCGCAAGCGGTTTATCTCACAGGCGGAAAGCAACAATAGCAAGCAAACGGTAAGGCAAAACCTATACGGTATAGACCACATCTTCCTGGGCAAATTCAAACACATCCTGTTCCAATTCGGATTGACGGGCTTCCAGCTCTGAACTGATGCCGTGAGTAAGGATTATCCTTTTGATATTTAGGTATTTGAGTTTCAATATCTGTTCCGCTTCGGGATGTCCGGCATCCACGATCGCGGTATGCGCATCACTAAGTAGCGAAGAAATACAATCCGTGGTCTCCAGATCGCTGGTGTAAACCAGTTTTCCATTATCTCCCGTAAAGCTGAGAGCCCAGGACTTCATTTCGTTTACCAGATTATGCTCTTTGATTATCTCGGCATAGCCCAGCAGATGATCGGTGGGATATGCGCTGATCCAGTCAAAATACAGCTCTGCCTTATCCATATCCAGAATCTGGAGCTTAAACTTGAACTTCTGCGCAAAGGTATACATCAGTTGCATTATCTCCACAAAAGCGGAGGGACGTTCTGGCAAAAAAACCGGCAAGCTCTTGGTTCGTCCCTGCAGATACAGCATCTGCAGCAGGATAAACAGTCCGCCCACATGATCGGGATGATAATGGGTAATGAAGATGGCATCCAGATCGTCGGCTTTGATGCCATGATCCATCAAACGTCTGATGCAGCCATCTCCGCAATCGGCAAGCACAGTTTGCACACCCTTGCGAACCAGAACGCTGGAAAGATTCCTGTCTGCTTGGGGTAAGCCCGGGCCCGAGCCCAAAACGATAGCTTCCATATTCACTCCGTTTTATGTTTCTGTTGATTGGCCGGAACCTGAATTGGCACCTGATCCAATTTGCGGCCAAAGGCCAGAAAGAACACGGCAAACATCAGCGTGGTGATGATCAGCAGATGCCGGTTCCCAATCCGGAAGATGATAATCGCGGTAAGCACGATCAGCACATTGATCGTATAGATGATAGCGGCGGTTACCTTTATCGAGCCAAGCACGTTGTTTATCCTGTGTGTGCTGTGGTCTTTGCCGCCTTGCATCACATGCCTGCCATCCCGTCTGCGGGTATAACTGACCAGCGAGATGTCGAAAATCGCATAGGAAAGCAGCAAAACCGGCAAGAGATAGAAAAACTTGTCATTATAGCGATTTCCCGCATAACGCGCCATCAGGATTCCCATGGATGACAGAAAATACCCGATGAACATACTTCCGGCATCACCCAAGAAGATGCGCGCCGGATTGAAATTGTAAGGCAAAAAACCAAAGGCCGAACCCGCAAAAGACAGCGAAATCAAGGCCATCAAAGCCATGGCTTCCATATTGCTCTGAGTGGTATTGATCAGCGCAAAGGCAAAAAATCCCAAGCCCAAAATGCCTGCCATACCACTGATTATACCATCCATATTATCCAAAAAATTCAGCGCATTCATCAGCCCAACCATCCACAACACCATGATGGGCAGCGAGATATAGATGCTGCCAAACATCAGGCCCAGCTCCGCCAGAGTGAAATTTGACACGATGAACACCAGACTTACCACAAATTGCCCCATCATTTTTACAAGCGGCTTCATACCGCGCCGGTCATCCCACAGCCCCAAAAGGACTATTATTCCGGTACCGGCCAGATAGCCCAGCATAGGTTTGTCGAAAAAACGCCCTGGTGAGATCAGCACGTCATAAATACAGAGCAGCACAAAGCCAATCGCTACGCTCAAACCTCCCATCAGCGGAACGCTTTTCAGATGAATTTTCCGCGCCTCCGGCTTATCAACAAAATTCAGCGCGTTGGCCAGCCGGATAATGAACGGCGTAAGGCCATATACCAGCATCCAGGCCATGATGAATACGCTGAGGTATTCATAAATGCGATTGTCCATTAATGGTCTCCATATTCTTGCTTAACTTGCCACGCTGTTCAGAAGGGTGATTTTGTCAATGATTTTAGTGATCAATAGACGGAGCTACCCATGATCACCCTATCATACCGGAGTCATACCGGATGATCATGCGGTATGACTCCGGT
>CAZGWB010000093.1:0-10692 GCA_964529335.1 uncultured Candidatus Cloacimonas sp. | reverse complement strand
ATTAACTATTAACTATTAACTATTAACTATTAACTATTAACTATTAACTATTAACGGAAAACCCCGGATCAAATCCGGGGTTTTCCATCTAACCTGTTAACCCGTTCACCCTACTTAAATAAAACCAGCTTGCGGGTATCGTTCAGACTGGGTGTGCTTAGCCGGTAGAAATAGATTCCGCTGGCCACAGGATTGCCGTTTGTGTCGCGACCATTCCAGACAAGGGGATTGAGACCTTCTTTCAGATTGTAGCTCATCACCTTTTGTCCCAGAACGTTATAGATGCTGAGAGTTCCACCCTCTCCCGCCTTTACCGACACTTCGATATTGGTGTTTTCCATTCTGCGGAAAGGATTGGGATAGGCATTGCGCAGATAGCTGAGTTCAGGGTTTATGGGTGGGGTTTCACCCTGCAGAGTAAAGCTAAGCGGGCCATGGAAATAGGATGAGCTCATATCCACCGCTTCCAGCCAGTAGTAATAAGTTTGTCCGATAGCCACTTCGCGGTCGAGGTAGCTATAAGTTTGAGTGGTGCTGGTATTTGTAGCGGGAATCAAGCTAGGGGTAATGGAGAGCGCGGCAGCCTGATTGCTTGCCTGGCTGCGGTAAATCCGGTAGCCCAGCATCCCGAGTTCGGATTGAGTTACCCAGCTTAGCTGCACGAAGTTGTTGGCGGTTTGGCTGCCACTGAAGCTGCTAAGTTCTACAGGCAGGGTTTGGCCATCACCGGAAAGAGTCCAATCGCCATTAATGTCTTTTGCGCCAAGATCGGCAAAAAAGCTAACTGAGCGAACTCCCAAAACAGTAGTGAGGTCTTGAACCCCCATATTTACCCAGTTTCCCCCACTGTAGTTCCACAGCATGGCCTTGTTGTCGGTAAAAGTAATTCCCGCATCCGCGGCAGGAGTCGGCCAGGAAAGAGTGATCTCCACTGGTGCAGAAGACACTCCACTGATGTTCCAGAGTCGGCTGATGGATTGATTTCCCCCACCCGCCAAAGCAGGTGAATTTGTTTTCTGAACCACCAGTCCGGTAATATAGCTTGTGGCATCTGGGACATGAACTTGTAAGTCTTTACCGCTGAGGCTAAGCACATTGTGATTCAGGATTATTCCACCGGATATGAAGCTCAGATTTGTGGTGCTTACGTCGTTTGGCAGCAGGAAGTTATTCCCGATCCCAGTTTCCACGATAAGCGAGTTTACTGTGGCAGGCAAAATTGTGGGAGCCAGGGTTCTGACGATCGCATCGATATTGCTGCCCACGGCAATGGCCGATCCGCTGCCATTGAAGATGATCTCGGGTGCACCGCTAACGCTGCCAGAACCAAGGAGGGAAAAATTACCCAAAGCCAGAAAACCCTTGGTGAAATGCAGGGTTCCCGATACGACCAAGGTATTCGAAAGGGTGACGGTGTAGTCCGTATTGATCGTAAGGTTGTTCACCTGAACCGGAAAACCGGCCCCTGTGATTTGATCGGCAGCTCCATAAAACTCATAATTGGCACTTGTGCTATAGGTTTTGGTGCCGCTGACCAACACATTGCCATTGATACCGTTGGGACTGCAGATCTTGAAGGTTGCCCCTCCTGAAACGGTGAAACCACCAGCTCCATTGAAAGTATATCCCCCGCAGCCCAGGGTTCCGTTTACCGTGAAGGTGAAGCCACTTAGCACATTCACCGGCGCACCCAGACTATAAGATGCGCCCACGGCAATATTGGCAGTTTCGAAAGCCACGACCCCCGAACCACCAATGATTTTATCCGTCCCTTGAAATGATATATTCTGGGTTCCCGCACCGAAACTGATGTTGCCGTTTATGGTGTAGTTACCCTTCATTACGTTTATCCCGGTATTGGAGTAATTGATGGTTACCCCGGAACCAAGAGAAAAATCGCCATTCACCGTTAGAATCCCGGTTCCAGTCCAACTGGTAGTCCAAGTTCCGGCTGTGGATTGAAACTCCAGATTTCCGTAGCTTCGGCCTGATAGACCAACCGCTGGGGTTAGGATATTCGAACCCCGGTATATCCAGGTGCTGTCACTGGCTTTGGTAGTAAAGAAATTTAAAGCATTATTGGCCGAGGAAGTTGTATTATGGATATAAACAGAACCGCTGTTCAAAACCCCGGTTCCGGCCATAACCGGAACGATTCCCTGATGAAGCATGGTTCCATTTAGCGTTAAATCTGGTCCGGGACCATCCACAGTGACAAAGGAAATCCCTGCTGGAATGGTTAAACCACCATTGATTACGAGCTGATCTATCCCACCCGGAACGGCTTGGTCATAGATGAGGGAAGAGCCAGACAGAATCGTAATTGTTCCATCACTGGCACTGGGATAAGTGGCGACGTCTGTCCATACACCGCCTTGATACTGCTGCCATACGTTTGCCGCAGTCCAGTTTCCCGAAACGCCAATCCTGGTTTGATAGTCGCCTTCGGACTGGGCATAGGCCACTGAAACTACTATCAGCAGCATCACGACGGAAATTATATATCTTAAGTTTTGCATTTTACCTCCAGGTAAGATTGGATTTATTTCTTTTTCTCGACACTAAGGTCTGTATAACAATTATAATGCGGTTCAGTGAACATGCAACTGATTATTGTAGCAGAAGTAGGTTCATCTCTTACTCAGAACCCCAGTCATTTGTTTCAATATCGGTTATCGGGTCGCGGATAAAGAATTTCCCAGTTTCGGCACGGAAATTGTATTACACAGGAACAGATAGATACGAGAGATCTGGAGTTATGTAAATGAAAATTACCGTTTCTGTTTCCAAAGCCTTGCTGCTGAGCATGTTGCTGCTGTCAGCATTCTTTTTGGCAGCTCACAGCGTTTTACCCGGTGATCTGGAAAGCTCTGAAAGCCGCTTCACCGAAACCAATCCACCCGTTGGCCCGGTTCGGCCCGTAGCCGAATTTGAACCCGCTTCGCATGTGCTGATCCGCTATCCCTTGGGCATTCCGCTGTCCCTTGTGGTGCATCTGGCCAATACCGCCCAGGTGGTTTGTCTGGTAAGCAGTTCACAACAAAGTGCCGCCGCTTCGGCTTTCAGCAACGCTGGAGTAAATATGGCCAATGTAAGCTTTATGAATGCCGCCACCGATTCATATTGGACAAGGGACTATGGTCCATGGTTCATCTTCGATGGCAATGGACAGTATGGCCTGGTAGATTTCGTTTACAACCGTCCGCGGCCAAACGACAATCAAATCCCCCAAACCTTTGCCACGCAGTTTGACCTGCCATACTATGGCATGAATCTGCAACAAACCGGCGGCAACTATATGTGCGACGGGATTAATACAGCCGCCCAAACCACCCTGGTTTACGAAGAAAACGGGAACAATCAGACAAACGTGAATACCAAAATGCAAAGCTATATGGGCGCTCAAAACTATCTTGTAGTGCAAGACCCCAATAATACCTATATCGACCACATCGACTGCTGGGCAAAAATCCTGGCCCCGGACAAAGTTCTGGTGCGCAGCGTTCCCACCTCTCACGCTCAATATGCCGCCATCGAAGCTGCGGCAAATTATTTCGCCACCCGCAATTGCGCTTGGGGTTATCCATGGAGAGTTTACCGGGTAAATACACCCTCCAACCAGCCCTATACGAATTCACTGATTCTGAATAAGAAGGTTTTTGTGCCTCAAATGGGCGGCTCTTATGACGCAGCTGCCCTGCAAGCCTATAGGGATGCTATGCCAGGCTATGAAGTTATTGGAGTTACCGGCACCTCCTCGGCCCCTTGGGAATCCACCGACGCATTGCATTGCCGGACTCATGAGATTCCAGACAAAAATATGCTTCACATCGCTCATCAGCCTTGGCACGGCATCGTTCCGGAAGGGGATATTGCTCTGTATGCCAATATAAACGCTCATAGCGGCCAGCCACTTTACTCCGATTCGCTGTTTATCTGCTACAAGGTAAATTCCGGGGCTTGGCAACGCAGCTATCTGCAGCCCAATACGCGCTCCGTTTATGGAACCACTCTGGGAGGTTTTGCCCCAGGTGATACGATCAGATACTTTGTACATGCCGCCGACCAATCCGGACGCAGCTATGATCATCCCGTTTTTGCTGCTGCTGATCCACATTGGTTCGTAATCCAGCCCGATTTGCAAGGCCCACAAATACAGCATACGCCCATAACTTCCATAGGCAATCAAAGCGAACCGATCAGCTTTGTGGTCAATGCTTCTGACCCCAATGGAATCAGCCAGGTGCTTTTCCGCTACCAGATCGATTCCGGCCAGGTTTGGGCCTTCCCCATGGATCCCTTGACCGAGGATTCGTATATCTTCCAATATTATCCTGAATTTGTTGCGGGAGACAGCATCTTCCATTACAGCTTCGTGGCTTATGATGGCAGCACACCTCCAAATATGACCCAGCTTCCCAGCGATGGAGGCTGGTATTCTGTGACGGTGAATCCCGTGTCCAATCAGGACTTGGCTACACCTGCTGTAATCAGCGGAATCAGTGCAGTATATCCCAATCCTTTCCGGGCTTCAGATACAACTCTGAACTTAGTTTATCGCAGCAATGGCAAGAGCCCAATATCGTTGAAAATATTCAACATAAAAGGTCAACTGATTTATGAACGCAATTCAATTCCTGCCGGAACTGATATACAACAGATCACTTGGGATGGATATGATCTTAATGGACATTATTCCACAAGTGGAGTCTATCTGCTACAGGTTTTGCAAGGCAAGCAAGTCCATAAAGCCAAGCTGCTAAAGCTTAAATAGCCCATTGTTGATTTGCGTCAACAAGAAAAATGAAAATATCCGAGAATTTGTGCTTGACAAAAAAGCAGGGTCTAGTAGAAATATACACAGCCTACAGACCCTACATAGAATGCCCTCCGAGCAGTGGGGATGCCGCCCGGCATTCCCCACTGTATTTTTTTATCCTAATCTTGTAAGGAGAACACCATGAAAGCTTGTCTGCTTATCTTACTTTGCATCTTCCTGTTCATCAGCTTGCAGGCCGAAAGCTTTGTTGCCAGGATCAGTAATCCGCTTCCGGCTGATTACCTGATCTTCGATTCTAAGGGATTCGACATCTGTGCCTATCGACCGGGGCAATACCTGGATATCCTGATGAACGAGCAAAACTACCATCATTATAAAACCCTTTACCCCAGCCTGCAGATCACGCAAACGGAATCACAACTAAAAGCCAATCTGAGCCGGCAGCATCGGGATATACCCGGCTACCGGACTTACCAGCAGCTTACCAGCGAGCTTATGACATTGCAGGCGCAGCATCCAAACTTGGTGAACGTGCAGTCGATTGGCAGCACCTGGGCCACCCAATATGCCGATCAGGGTTTTTCTGCCTATCAGGATTATGACCACCAGCTATGGGCGATCAAGCTTTCGGACAACGTAAGTGAATATGAGGACGAACCCTGTTTTTATTTCGTAGGTGAGCATCATGCCCGTGAACCGATCAGCCTGGAAATGGTGATGGCCATTCTGAATCACCTCCTGGACGGTTATGGCAGCGATCCTGAATTGACTTCAATAGTCGACAATAGCCAAATATGGTTTGTGCCGCTGTTGAATCCCGATGGCCACAAGATAGTGATAGATCAAACCGAAGTCTGGTGGCGCAAAAACCTGCAAGACAACAACTCAAATCACACGATCGACATCGGAAACCAGGGCAATGGAGCCGACGGCGCCGACCTGAACCGCAATTATGGCTATGAGTGGGGCTACATGAATGCCTCGGGCTCGCCGAGTTCCATTACCTACCATGGCAGCGAGGCCTTTTCTGAAGTAGAAACCCAGGCTTTTCGCGATCTTTTGGCTGCCTGGCCTTTCCTGGCTGGTATCAGTTATCACACCTATGGCGAGTATGTGCTATATCCTTTTGGATACATGTATGATATCATATCTCCAGATGCCACAGAACAGCAAGCTCTGGCCAATGCCATGGCTTCCACGATCAGCGGTCAGAATGGCGGACACTATTCTCCCATGCCGTCTTACCAGTTGTATCCGGTTTCCGGCAGTTCAGACGACTGGGCTTATGGTAGCGAAGGTATTTTTGCTTACACGATCGAAATGGCCACTGAGTTTATTCCCCCTGCCTCGGATGTTCCTTTGATCATCCAAAACAATCTTAGCGCAGCCATGCTCTTGCTGGACAGAGTGAACCGCAAGATACTGAAGGGACACGTGCACGATGCCCTTACCGGATCACCCTTACAAGCGCAGATACACGTGGCGGGATTGGACGACAACCCCTTGAGAACCTGGAGCACCTTTGCTGATTCTACCTATGGGTCTTTCTTCCGCTTCTTACCTGTGGGAACCTATAGCGTGAAGTTCATCTGTCCCGGGTATGAAACCCTGGTGATGGATAACGTGCAGATCCTGGCCGATTCACCCACCGTCTATGATGTGGCCATGCTTCCTGTGGAACCGCTGAATATGGTTTTGGAAGTCCGCAACGAACTGAATTATCCCCTGGCAGGGGCAGAGCTGCACTTTCCGGGGCTTAGTTCCGAACTGGTTTACCACAGCGACATGGAGGGAAGAATCCAGCTTGGCAACTGGATGCCGGGAACCTATCAGATAAGGCTTTCTGCCGAAGGCTATGAAGAACTGCAAAGCTGGTTGCCCATGCAAGGCCCGCATATCCTGCTTACCTTGGGTTCATCTGCCACACTCAGCGAGGATTTTGAAGCCGATCTTGGCAATTGGCAAACTTCCGGTACCTGGGGACGCAGCACATCCAACGTGCATGGTGGTGCATACAGCCTTTGCGATAGTCCCACGGGGAACTACGGATCAAACCAAAACAGCTTTTGCCGCTTAATAGCTCCGGTTCCCTTGCAAGGTGTCGGCAATGCTAATCTGCAGTTCTGGACAAAGCATAACATCCGGCTGGATGGCGATTACTGCGAGCTGATGATTTCCACAAACGGCACCCAATGGCAGTATCTGGATCACTTCGTGGGCGAAGCCGACTGGACTCTGCATTCATACAATCTGAACCATCTCCTGGGCTCAAACCTGTATCTTCAGTTCAAGCTGAGAAGCAATTCCACCAATAGTGCAGACGGTATCTACATTGATGATTTGAAGCTGTATGGAACCTCACTTCCCGTTAGTAGTGATGATCAGAATCTGCCCAGCCCCGGTCTTAGCTTCAGCCGCTATCCCAATCCCTTTGCCGATAAGCTGTCATTCGTAGTAGAGTCCGGATCAAAGCTACCCACTGACCTGCAGCTAAAGATATACAATCTGAAAGGACAACTGGTGAATAGCCTTGGCGTGGGAAACAGCGGACAAGCCAGCCAAACCATATTCTGGAATGGCCGGGACAAGGATAATCAACCCTGTGCCAACGGAGTGTATTTTGCCCGGCTAAGCCAGCGAGGCAAAACCCTCAGCACTCTAAAAACAATCCTGATGAAATAAACCCCCAAGAGGAAGAAACTAATTTGGAAGAAATTAAACTACAAAACCTGAGCAAGCAATTCGACGGCTTTACCGCGGTGGACGACGTAAGCCTGAACATCAACAGCGGTGAGCTTTTCTCCTTTCTTGGGCCCAGTGGTTGCGGAAAAACCACTTTACTGCGGATGATCGCGGGATTCGAGATTCCCAATAACGGCCGCATTCTGATCGGAAATACGGACATTACGGACATTCCACCTTACAAAAGACAGGTGAATACCATCTTCCAAAACTATTCTCTCTTTCCTCATATGACCCTCTTTGAGAACGTGGCTTTTGGGCTAAAAATCCGCAAAACTCCCAAGCCGGAAATGAACGACCGCGTGAAAGACATGCTGAAGCTGGTGAAGATGGAAGACCAGGCCAATAAATATCCCGATCAGATTTCCGGAGGACAGAAACAACGCATAGCCATTGCCAGAGCGCTGATCAATAACCCCAAGGTGTTGCTGTTGGACGAGCCTTTGGCAGCCCTGGATCTGAAGCTCCGTCAGCACATGCTGATCGAACTGATGAATATCCACGATGCCGTGGGCATAACCTTTATCTACGTAACTCACGATCAAAGCGAGGCCATGAGCATCTCCGACCGGGTGGCCGTGATGAATCATGGCAAGATTATCCAGGCTGGGCCTCCAGATGACATCTACGAGCGTCCCAACAGCATTTTCTCGGCTTATTTTATCGGAGAAACCAATCTCATCACCGGCGAAGTATGCGACATCGAATCCGAATACGTGCAGCTTCGTTGTCCGGATGGCCAGGGAAGCAGCTTTGAGATAGACAGCACTTTCCACTTCAATCCCACCTTGGGCAAGGAGATCACGGTTTCCCTGCGTCCCGAAAAAATCGCCATTTCCCGAAATAAACCCCGCTATCAGGATGATATAAACATGCTGCGGGGAATCATCGAGGACATCCTCTATCTGGGTTCCCACACCCAATACATTGTGCGGGTGGGAGCTTTGAAGTTCCGAGTATTCAGCCAGCATAAACGCGTGTATTTTGACGACAAAGCCCTGGACTGGGAAGAGCCGGTTTGGCTTTTCTGGCACGACACCGATACCTGGCTGATCGATCAAATCCCGGAAGAAGTGCTTTCGGCCAAGGAAATCTCCGAAGGCGGGGTTAATCACCTTTCCCGCAGCACCAAGAGGCAAACCGCCACATGAGCCAGAGCCTTCAGCTTACCCGCGATCAAAACCGCAAAAACCTTGCTTCATGGCTCTTAACTACTCCAGCGCTCCTTTGGCTGCTGATCTTTTTCCTCATCCCTTATCTGATTGTGATAATTTACAGCTTTCTAACTCCGGATATCTACGACGTAAAATTCGAATTCAGCTTGGATGCCTATCGCCAAGCCTTGGGTGCCGATTACCTGAGAACCTTCTTCCTTTCCTTCCGTTTGGCCGCGCTAACCACATTCTTATGCGTGCTTTTGGGATTCCCTGTGGCCTATTATATCGCCCGTGCCAAAGACAAACTGAAGAATACCCTGCTGGTATTTATCATCATCCCCTTCTGGACCAATTTGATCATCCGCATTTTTTCCTGGCGCATCTTTCTGGCTTACAACGGCGTTTTGAACGATATCCTGATCAAGAGTGGGATCATCAATGCGCCTTTGGAGATCATGCGCACCGATCTGGCCGTAATACTCGTAATGGTTTACGTTTATCTGCCATATATGATCCTGCCGCTATACAGTGTGTTGGAAAAACTGGATTTCACCCTTTTGCAAGCCGCCATGGATTTGGGGGCAAATGAGGTAAAGGCCTTTTTCCGCATAACTTTACCTCTGGCTGCAGAGGGTATTTTCGCCGGCAGTTTGCTGGTTTTTATTCCTGCTTTGGGAGCATATCTGATTCCGCAATTGGTGGGAAATCAAAAGTCTCTCTATTTGGGACAGGTTATTACCTACAAGATAAAGAACATACCCCGAAACTGGCCGATGGCTTCCGCCTTGTCGCTAATATTACTTTTCGGGGTGGCGGTTCTGCTATTGCTGCTCTTTGCCCTATACAAACGCAGCAAAGCCCGGAGACGGGTATGAAGAGGTTCAATATCTCAAGGTTTTACAAAGGCTTCAACCTCACTGCCTTCAGTTTGGTAATGGTGTTTTTGTATATTCCTATCCTCATCCTGATCATTTTCAGCTTCAACGACGCCAAGATCATCACCGGCTGGCGAGGATTTACCACCAAGTATTACCTGCAGCTTTTCGAAAACGATGCCATCAAGGAAGCCTTCCGCAATACCATGCTGATCGCCGGGCTTTCTACGCTGATCTCAACCATTTTTGGCATCCTGACCGCCCTGGGAATGGAAAATAAACGGTTTAGCGGAAGGCGTATCGTTTCTGCCCTGATCTATATCCCGCTGGTGATTCCGGATATCCTGATGGGTGTGTCGCTGGCTCTGCTCTTCAATTTTACCCGGGTAAATACGGGCATGCTTACCGTGCTGATCGCTCATATCACCTTCTGCATTTCCTATACGGTAATCGTTATCCAGAGCCGGCTGGAGGGTTTTGATTACTCCCTGGTGGAGGCGGCAATGGATTTGGGAGCCAAACCTGCCACCATCTTTTGGAAGATCAAATTCCCGTTGATGCTGCCAGGCATCATTGCCGCAGCACTTTTGGCCTTTACCCTGTCCATCGACGACTTTATCATCACCTTCTTCACCTCAGGACGCGGGTTCGACACCCTGCCCATCTACGTGGAAGGAACCATTCGCCGGGGAACGATCACCACCATCAATTCGTTATCAACTCTGATGATCGGCTTTACCTTGTTCCTGGTGGTGATTACCAAACGGGTGCGTAAAGTGCTGATCTCAGCCTTGTAAACAGGAGTATCCATGAGTAAAAAGCAATTGGCTACCTGCGGAGTTTGCTGCCCCACCGATTGCCGGGCTTACAAAACCGAATGCGAAGGCTGTATTGAACTTGAGGGAAAAGTAAGCTGGGCTGTTTTCTATGGCCGGGAGCATTGCCCCATTTATAGCTGTGCCAGGGAGAAAGGCTTTTATAGCTGCGCCGAATGCAGAAAGGCACCTTGCCAGGTTTGGCTGGATACTCGCAATCCCGATGCCAGCGATGAGGAGTTTGCCGCTGATCTTGCCAAGCGTATGGCTAATCTGAGGGCTAGGTAGCTCCGTCGTCTCGACGGAGCCATTGAACTCCTCCG
>CAZGWB010000092.1:0-10757 GCA_964529335.1 uncultured Candidatus Cloacimonas sp. | reverse complement strand
CATTGTCATAAAACTCTGCTTTTCTCTGTTCAGCTCTGCTTTTCTCTGTGTTGAAAAAGAATCTCTGCTTTATCTCCATTATTCGAATCAAAACCTAGTCCATAGTTTAGTTGCCAGTTCCCGGGACTTAGCCTTGATCTCTGCTTCGTCTATATCCAGCAGTAATTCGCCATTCCACATCAGAACCCTACCCCCGCAGATTGTGGCATCAACTCTGGCCTGTGAAACACCGTAGATAACGTGTCCCAGCCAGGTGCTTTCATCCAAAGGCGTATGGGGATCATAATCCACCACTATCATGTCTGCCGGAGCTCCCTCGGCGATGGTGCCATGCTTTGCGCCCCAATACTTTTGGGCTATGGCGGGATTATTGAAAAGCAAGGTTGATGCTATTTCCATGAAGGCGGAGGAGGGATTGTTCTGCCTAAGGTGTTGAGCCCATAGGCCTACCCGCAGTTCTTCCAGCATATTCACGGTCATGGCGTCTGTTCCCAGGCCAACTTTTACGCCCAGTTCCTGCATTTTGCACACATCGGCAATGCCAACGGCATTATTCAGATTGCTTTGGGGATTGGTAACGATTGCCGCACCCTTATCAGCTACAAGCATCATTTCTTTGGGATTTAGATGCACTCCATGCGCCAGAATGCTTTGGGAATTAATCAGGCCAAAGTCGTTCAGGCGTTCCACCACCCGTTTCCCGAAGTGCTCTATGTTATAGCGTTGGTCGGATTCCGCTTCCGCGGCATGGATATGAGTTCCACATTCCAGATCCTGAACCAGCCCGGAAATCGTAGCTAGGGTGTTGTCTGAAAGGGTAAAGGCCGCATGCATGCCAAACAGGGCTTTCAGGTCTTCATCTTCCGCCATTTCGCACTGCTTTATCCAATCGGCGTTTTCAGCTATTCCCGCTTTGCAGATTTCCTCGCCGTCGCGGTCGGATACTTCGTAGCACAGGCTGGCCTTCAGTCCGGCTTGTTTTACCGCTCTGGCTATTTGATTCAGGGAGCCGGAAACCGCAAAAGGTGAGGCATGATGATCGTGGTGGTGCCTTTGCGGATTGCGGTTAATGCAGAGATTAACGCGCTAATGTAGTTGTCTTCGGCCAGCAGCTTTTTATCAAGCCGCCACCAGAGGTTTTGCAGCACATCATTGAAGTCCTTGGATGGAGCGGCTTTGCCCAGGCCAGTTACCAGGGTGGAATAAAAGTGATGATGTGCATTGATAAGGCCTGGCATAATCAATTTGCCGGCTACGTCAATCCTTTCGCATTCTTCTGTGGCAAGTTTCGCAGGTGTGTCGATCCTGGTGATCCTGCCATCCTCCACCAGCATGGCCATGCCTTTCAGAAGGGGTTTCTCGGCTGCAAAAGTGAGGATATCCCCACCCAATACAATGTATCTGTTCATATTATCTCCTGTGGTTCCGAAAATAGAATATCAAGGAAAAGGCAGAGGGAGATATTTGTCAAGCCCGAAAGTGAAGGAAGGATTTTGGATGCAAGATGCAGGATGTACCAAGAAAGATATTGACGAAAATCAGGCTTTGCAGATGAATAACATCAGATAAATGGTATGTAATTTCATGGAGTATAAATGCAGATAAACGGCAAAGATTACCGCTCGGTATGGTTCGAACACCAGCGGGTAAAAATGATAGATCAAAACAAGCTTCCGCACGAATTCAGGATAACGGAATACAGCAACTACCTGGAAGTGGCCAACGCCATCCGGGAAATGACAGTGCGCGGCGCACCAGCCATTGGAGCAGCAGCAGCCTATGCTCTGGCCTTGGCGGCTCAAAATGCGCCGGATAACAAGTTCCGCGCTTACCTGCGCACAGCAAGGGAAGAATTGATCGCCACGCGTCCCACAGCCATCGATTTGAACAACGGGGTTAGCCACGTTTACGAAAGCACCTTAAAGTTTATCCCGGACTACACTCATGCGCGTCAGGTGGCGATTTTGGCAGCCCGGGAATTTGCCCAGAAGAGCGCTGAGGATTGCCATCAAATCGGGATCGTTGGCCAGGAAATAGTCCCTCACGGAGCCAGAATCTTAACGCATTGCAATGCAGGAGCTTTGGCAACTGTGGATTGGGGAACCGCTCTGGCGGTGATCCGCATGGCTCACAAAAAACGCAAGGATATCTTCGTGTATGTGGATGAAACCCGTCCCCGCTTTCAGGGAGCGCGTTTAACGGCCTTCGAACTGGAACAGGAAGGCATTCCGCACGCCATTATCACCGATGGGGCAGCCGGATTCTACTTTTGGAAGAATGAAATTGACCTGGTGATCACAGGTGCTGACCGCATCTGCCTGAATGGCGACATTGCCAATAAAATCGGCACCTACGAAAAAGCCGTGCTGGCACATGAACACAAGGTTCCTTTCTACGTGGCCGCTCCGCTTACGACCTTCGATTTTACCTGCAAGGAAGGTTCGGACATCCCCATCGAAATAAGGGACGAAGACGAAGTTAAGCGCATCAACGGCAGCTATCTGGCCAATCCAGGTTCGCCGGCCTTGAATCCAGCTTTTGATATCACTCCCGCACGATACATTAACGGTATCATCACTCATGCAGGAATCTTTAAACCAAAGGAAGCGGCTCAGAAGGTGCAGGGATGAATTTTGAGACAGTAATCGAAAACGCCACACTGGTTACCATGGATGGTCAGTTTAGTGTGTTGGACAGCCATACTCTGGGCATCAACCGAGGAAAAATAGCCGCTATCTTCCCCTCTGGAAGCAGCTCTTACTGGGCGAAGGAAAAGATAAATGCGCAGAACTGCCTGGTAACGCCAGGTTTGATCAATGCCCATTCGCATCTGCCCATGACCTATTTCAGAGGGCTGGCCGACGATCTGCCCCTGCAAACCTGGCTGCAGGAATACATCTGGCCGCTGGAAGCCAAACTGGTGACCCCGGAGTTTGTTTACGACGCCACTTTGCATGGAGCGGCTGAGATGCTGAAAAACGGGATCAGCACCACCAACGACATGTATTTTCACATGAGCAGCATTGCCGACGCTTGTATAAAAGCAGGCCTCAGGGTTATCATCAGCGAAGCCCTGATTGATCATCAACTAACTGAGGATGATCGCAACTGCTGTATTGGAAACAGGATAAAGAAACTGCGGGAAGACTATCGGGATCAAGCCCTGATCGAATTTTCCCTGGCTCCGCATTCGATCTATACCTGCTCTTCCGAAACCCTGAAAAAGTGTGCCGAAGTTGCCAGAGATAACGGTTTTCTGATCCACATGCATCTCAGCGAAACCAGCGAAGAAGTGCAAAACTGCCTGAAAGCCCATGGAAAGAAGCCTGTGGAATACATACAAGACCTGGGGCTTCTGGAGATAAACAGCGTTCTGGCCCACGGAATCTGGGTGGACGACCAGGAAATGGACATTCTGGTCAGAAGCGGTAAAGCCAGTATTGCCATCTGCACGGAAAGCCATCTGAAGCTAATCTCCGGCTTTGCTCCCATCAAAAGGTATCTGGAAAAGGGCATAAACCTCTGCCTGGGAACCGATGGAGTGGCCAGCAACAATAATCTTGACCTGCTGGAAGAGGTGTCCATAACCGCCAAACTGCATAAAGCGCTGAATAATGACCCCACTCTGCTTCCGGCCAAGGAAGCATTTGCCATGGTAACCTGCAACGCCGCACAGGCCATCGGCCGAAAAACCGAGCTGGGAAGCCTGGAAATCGGAAAAACAGCCGATATCGCAGTTTTTCAGATGGACTCTTTGGAAAACCAGCCTGTTTATAACCCTTACTCGCATCTGGTTTACGCCATGGGCAGTCACAGCGTTCGCGACTTGCTGGTAAACGGAAGAATTGTGATGCAAAACCGCCATCTGACCCGGGTAAACGAAGATCTGCTGCTGAGAAGGGCCAAGGCATATCAGGAACTTATCAGCAAAGAGATTGGCAAATGAAATCAATCAAAAACCGGCGCGCCAGTCATGAGTTCTACATAGTGCAAAACTTCGAAGCCGGAATCGTTCTGCAGGGAACTGAGATCAAATCAATCCGGGCCGGGAAGGTGAACTTTAAGGACAGTTTTGCCAAGGTGGAACGCGGAGAATGCTGGCTGCACAATCTGCATATCAGCCCCTGGGAAAAAGCGTCATACTTCAATCATGATGCCGAGCGCAAACGCAAGCTGCTGCTGCACAAACATGAGATCAACCGCCTAAAAACCAAGGTGGACGAACAAGGCATGACCCTGGTTCCTCTGGAGATTGTGATAAATGAACAGGGACGCTGTAAGATAATAATCGCCCTGGCCAAGGGCAAAAAATACTTTGACAAGCGCGAAAGCCTGCATCAGAAAGACTTGCAGCGCGACAAAGAAAGACACGAAGACTAAAGAACAAGGCAGGCAAGATGAAAGAAAAGCAGATTTGGGAACCACAGGAAAGTCATCTAAACCAGATAACGTTTTTTTTGAATGGGACTAAGCTGAGCGACACTATCCCCGCAGGGCTAAGCACCCTGAACTACCTGAACAAAACAAAGCATCTCTATGGCACCAAATGTAGCTGCAACGAAGGTGATTGCGGGGCTTGCACAGTGGTGATCGCCTATCCGAAAGAGGGAAGCATAGTATATGAGGCTATCAATTCCTGTCTTTACCCGGCAGCCAAACTGCATGGACGGCATCTGATTACCATAGAAGGACTGGGAAGCCCGGAAAAGCTGCATCCCATTCAGCAAGCCATGCTGGATTTTCATGGCACCCAATGCGGATATTGCACACCCGGCTTTGTGATGAGCATGTTTGCCCTCTTTGCTTCGGTGGAACATCCTGATAAAGAGAGCATCTTCCAGGCTCTGGAAGGCAATCTCTGCCGTTGCACCGGCTATCAGAGTATCTTGGAGGCTGCGCAATTCATCAGCGAAAAATATGCTTTGCAGGATCTGGTTCCACAGTGGTGCAGGGTTTTGGAGCCACAACTATTCAGCTTTGCCGAGCCAGCCAGGATGATCCTGAAAAGCGGAGTAAACAACCAGCAGGTGCAACGCTACCACATTCCTGAGGATACCAAAGCCCTCTTCGATCTTTTGCAGCATGAGCCTGAGGCTGTGCTGATCGCCGGAGGAACCGATCTGATGGTTCAGTTGAATATCGGCCGCAAGGATTTTCCTTTGCTGGTGGACATCACTCGTTTGAACGATCTGCAGCGGCTGTATCTGCAAAAGGACGGCCTGCATATCGGAGCCTGCGTTAGCTATGCCACACTTCAAAGTTCCGGGATTGTAAAGAACGATTATCCGGCTTTGCACAAGCTTATTCTGCAAATCGCTTCACAGCAGATACGCAATTTCGGAACCCTGGGCGGAAACATCGCCAATGCCTCTCCGATCGGCGATAGCCTGCCCCTTCTGATGGCTCTGGATGCCACGCTGCTGCTGCAGACCCGGCTGGAAATCCGGCTGCTGCCAATCAGGGAATTCTTTCTGGGCTACCGCAAGACAGCTCTGCAGAAAGGCGAGATCATCAGAGAGATAATTTTGCCACCCGTTCCCCAGCAAGCCTACGTAAACACCATTAAAAGCGCCAAACGCAAGAGTGTGGATATTTCCGCAGTGGTTAGCGCGATTTGTCTCGATCAGGAGCTGGGATACATAAAATCTGCAGTCCTGGCCTTGGGAGGAGTAGCTCCCACTCCTGTGATATCTGAAGCGTTCAGCAGTATGGTGCATCACAAGCCGCTTGCCAGCCTTGATCCCCTGGCTCTGGGAAAAGCTGTGGCAGCGGAATTCAAGCCGCTTTCCGACGTAAGGGGCAGCGCCATCTACCGCAGCAGGCTAATCGCCAATCACATCCAGATATACCTTGCAGAACTGCAAAAGGGGGAATGATCATGCCTGGCACCCAAACCACCAATAGAATGACCGGGAAAAGCAAACATCTTTCCGGAGCACTGCACCTAAGCGGAAAATCCCGCTTCATTGCCGATGAAGCGCCTTTGCAAGGAACTCTTTTTGCCAAGTTCTTCTTTTCTCCCGTGGCGCATGCCCGGCTCCGCAAGCTGGATACCAGCCAAGCCGAAAGCTATCCTGGTGTGCACAGAGTGATCACTGCGGCCGATATTCCAGGCCAGAACATGATCGGACACGTGATAAAGGACGAGCCGCTATTCCCCACTCTGGAAATAATGTATGCCTGGCAGCCACTGGCCATGGTTCTGGCCGAGGGCGAACGCTGCGCCGAACTTGCCGCTGCTTTGATAAAAGCAGATTATGAAGAGCTTCCGGCAATCTTTGATCCCGAAGATGCCGACACGCGCCAGATGTGGTATGTGCCACAGCGCAAGATCGAAAGCGGGAATGTGGAAAAAGCCTTTTCCGAAGCTGCCTACATCATGGAAGGCAAAACCACCAATAGCGGCCAGGAACACTTTTATATGGAAGGCCAGCGGGCTTACGCTGTTCCCTTTGAAGGAAGCCGGATTCTCTTGCACAGCGCTACCCAGAGCACCATGGAGGTGCAGGAAGTTGCATCGCACTTATTGGGAATTCCGGCCCACGACATTGTAGTGGAGGTTCCGCGTTTGGGCGGTGCCTTTGGCGGCAAGGAACGCGCTGCCACGATCTGGGCTTGCATGGCTGCTGTGGGCGCATATGTAACCAAGCGTCCGGTTCTGGTTCAGCTTAGCCGCGATGAGGACATGCATGCCACCGGAAAACGCCATCCCTTTACCAGCCTTTGGAAAGTGGGCTACGACGAAACCGGCAGAATTTTGGCCTACGACATCCAGCTTTTAGCCAATGGCGGGGCATATTCCGACCTTTCCGTGGCAATCTTGGAACGGGCGATGTTTCATAGCGAAAACGCCTATCACATCCCGAATATCAGGATCAGAGGCCGGACCTGCATCACCAATCTGCCTCCCAATACGGCTTTCAGAGGATTCGGAGCTCCCCAGGGAATCTTCGTGATTGAGGGGATTCTGGACAAGATAGCCTGGCAGCTTGGCCTGGACAGGCTGCAAATCCGTAAAACCAATGCCTATAAAAATGGCGACATCACGCCCTACGGCCAGGAGATCAAAGCCAGCCAAATGGTTGAAATCTTTGATCGATTGGCTTTAAACACCGGATATCACAACCGTAAAGCCGAAATAATGGCATTTAACAGTAACAACGACAGATTCAAACGAGGCTTGGGCCTGGTGCCGGTTAAATTTGGCATATCCTTCACCACCGCACTACTGAACCAGGGATCTGCCCTGATCTGGGTTTACATCGACGGCAGCGTTTCCGTTACCACCGGAGGAGTGGAAATGGGACAGGAGCTTTCCACCAAAGTGGCGGAAGTGGTGGCCAAAGTGTTGGGAATCTCGACCAGCAGAATAAAAGTGGAATCCAGCAACACTCAAAGAGTGGGAAACGCTTCACCCACCGCAGCTTCCACAGGTAGCGACATTAATGGCAATGCTGCCAGAATAGCCGCGGAAAAGATCCGCCAAGCCCTTTGCGAACCAGCCGCAGAATTGATAAAACAGGTGCATGGCCAACAGGTTCAGCCTCAGGACATCGTTTTCGCATCGAACCAAGTATATAGCTCGGCCCAGGCTGCCTATCCAGTAGAGTTTGGCGACCTGATCCGCTTTGCCTATAACTCGCGCATTCCCCTGGCTGCGTATGGTTATTATCGGACGCCGCAATTGTGGTTCGACCGCGATATCGGCCAGGGACATCCTTTCCATTATTACGTTTATGGCGCAGCTCTGGCCGAAGTGGAAGTGGATACTCTTTTGGGCGAGCATAGCCTGCGCAGTCTCCACATCATCCACGAAAACGGCCAAAGCCTGAACGATAGGATCGACCTGGGTCAGATCATCGGAGCTGCCATCCAGTGCTACGGCTGGTGCACCATGGAGGACCTGAAATGGAACGAACTGGGCGTTTATACCAGTGCTAATCCCTCCACATACAAGATTCCGGGTATACGTGACCTGCCGGAGGATTTAAGCGTGGAAATCCTGCCTTCAGAGAATCCAGAAGCCAGCGTTTTCGGTTCCAAAGCGGTGGGCGAACCACCGTTTATCTATGGTTTGGCGGTGTTTTTCGCCCTGCAGGACGCCATCCGCCAAGTTAATCCCGAAGCCAGCCTTGATTTTCCTGCTACGCCGGAAGCTTTACTGCTTTTCTCCTAACAGGCGATAAACAAGGCCACCAAAGATTCCGCCCACAATCGGAGCCAGCCAGAAGATCCATAGCTGCTGCAAAGCCCAACCGCCGGCATAGATGGCAACACCTGTGCTACGAGCCGGATTTACGGAAGTATTGGTAACCGGGATGCTGATCAGGTGGATCAGGGTAAGCCCCAAGCCAATGGCAATCGGGGCAAAGCCAGCCGGAGCTTTCTTGTCCGTGGCTCCCATAATGATAATCAGAAACATCAGCGTCATAACCACTTCGCAGATTATTCCAGCCGTCATGGAATAGCCGCCGGGAGAATGCAGACCAACCCCGTTTGAGGCAAATCCAGCTTTCACATCAAAACCCACTGCGCCATTGGCAATCAAAAAGAGAACACCGCCACCCACCATTCCGCCCAAAACCTGAGCTATGATATAGGGAACAAGCTCTTTGGCGGGAAACCTGCCCCCGGCCCAAAGCCCGAAAGATACAGCCGGATTGAGGTGACAACCGGATATGTGCCCGATGGCATAAGCCATGGTTAGCACCGTTAAACCAAAAGCCAGGGACACGCCCAAAAGGCCTATCCCCACATTGGGAAAAGCGGCGGCCAACACTGCCGAACCGCAACCTCCCAAAACCAGCCAGAAAGTTCCGAAGAACTCTGCGCCCAGGCGCTTGATTAAGTTCTGCATTTGTCTCTCCTTTTTATGTTGGATTGAGGTGATGTTTACAAAAGCAGTAATATCTTTAACTCTCTTTACTGATAATCGGATAGCTCTTCTTGAACCGCTTTAAAGCCGCTAGGGCATTAAACATAATTATAGACGGATAGATGATACAGATAAAAGCCTCATAGAAATGAAATCCATCTTCCAGGTAGCTGAACAGGACGTAACAGGCGCAGATCACGGCAAATATGGTCATTACAAAAGTCATCCCGCTTTTCACCCTGATGCTCATCAGAAAGGAAAGCAGAGCCGCAAGCATGGCTATCATAAAAATCTGCAGGGGGTCAGCCAGCTTGAATCCATCCATGCTAAGAGGCGGCAATTTGTCTCTGATTACGTCAAACCAGATGGCCAAGGCCAAATAAGCCAGAAAAGCAAATACTACCGTGATAAGCTCAAGTCGGTTCACTTTGTATGTTTTCTCCCGAAAACGCTTGCGAAGCATATTTCGCCAAGCTTGCAGGCTGATCCACTCACCAACTAACAACAGCACAATCAGTAATAAGGACTGAGGCAGCCAATCACCCCAGATGAACTTGGACACTATGCTGGTAAGGCTAAAAAGATAAAAAGCCATAGCCAACAGAAAACAGATGGCACCACTGTGAAACCAAGCTGCACTAACCGAGGAAAGCGCATCATAAGGCTGCTTTTTGCTTTGTTCAGATAGCATACACTTACTCCTTTAGATCATTTCATCAGCATTGCTTTGCGGGTATTAACCTTTCCTCCTGATTCCAGACGGATGAAGTAGATACCGGAGCTTACACTGCGGTTGTGGCTGTCTTTGCCATCCCAAATTGCCTTATGGTGGCCTTTTGGAAGGTCGCCATTCAGAATTTCCTTTACTTGCTGGCCTTTCAGGTTGTAAATCGTCAGCTTCACAGCACCCGGCTCCGGAATGCTGAATGCTATGGTGGTGGAAGGATTGAAGGGATTGGGATAGTTGGAGGCGATTTGTGGAGTGGAAGGAATGGGAATACCTGTATTATCTTTTCCTTCGTTCATCAACTCATACAATTTCGCCCAATGCTCATCGTGTTTGCTGTTGAATACTTGGACATTGGGGTATCTATACTGCGTGTATTTCGTGGTGATGGGTTTTTTTGTGTCATCCAAAGTGGAGAGCTGCAGCACGATTTCCAGATCCAATACCGCTAAAAGCGAATCTATCGGATTTGACGGATCATCAATGCGTTGCTGAATCAGGTCTATGGCAGCTTGGTAATCTTCGTTCAGAATGAGGGCCTTGGCCAGATATTCCTCCAGCAGGGCACTAAGAGCAGGATTATCTATCTCATACTGAATTGCTTGTTCATCAAAAAACTCCGTGGTTACCCAATCCGGATCAGTTACCATTGAGGCAGAACGGAAAACACCATCCGCAGCTATGGGCAGATAACGCAGTTCTGAATCCAAGGGGTCGGCCAGGATGGCTGCATACTCTTCGCAAGCGGTTTCGTATTCTCCCTGCGCTTCATGACTCATAGCCACAGACAGCCTGTCATTCTCATATGGTGGGGGTGGCATATTTGCTTCGGGATCGAATATATTTACAATAACATTGCTGGAATAAGCATCATCGTTTATTACTACCTTATCTTCCTCAAACCAGTTTTTGCTGGCATCAATGGTATGATCTGGAATAAGGGGGAAATTGTAATAATTATCATCAAAGGCAAAGTCCCACGATGTAGAATTCTGATGATAGAAATCATTATGCCCTTGCAGCAACTGGATCGTGGCTTCGTAAGGCTGTGTATCGGAAAACTGGATATTGGAGATCTGATTTCTAAAAACATTGTTGGCGTTATTACCCAAATATAGGTTTGAACCTCCGTGATTCTGCAAAGCAGAGAGATTA
>CAZGWB010000091.1:0-11033 GCA_964529335.1 uncultured Candidatus Cloacimonas sp. | reverse complement strand
TCAGATAAATCAGCTCCCAAAGCAAGCTGCCAAGCCTGGAATAATGCGGCAATCCCAAGGCATTATCATGCATTGTAAGGCTTGCAACAGCCTCATCCTTATCCTCATCGGCCTCAAAGCCGTAGCCTCGCCTCTCCAACTCGCCTTTCAATTCCTGTAGGCTATCGCTGCCTTCCTCGGCTTCCTCGTATTGCTTCAGCAGTTCGTCCTCGCTTAGCGCAGCCAGTTCCTGTCCCTTGTCCAGGGTGGTGTTTTCAGAATCCATTATTATCTCCTGTTAGTTATAACTTTCTATTTCTCGATGAATATATGAGGCCTATTCTGTCAAGACAATCCTGAATAATGGTTAATCAGTCCAGAAGGAACAGCCGGAAAAGACCCTGCAAACCTTAGGGAAGCAATAACAGAAAGGCGGAACCCTGATGGCTCCGCCTTATCTTATCGGATATTTAGTTTTCTAGTTCAGGGCTATCACCCGGTAGAATTTCTTCGCATCGGCAGCACCGCTGTAGAAGAGGTTAGTGGTGGTGCTTAGCTCGGTGAAGGTGCCGTAAGGATCATCAGCCGCTTCGATGCGATAGCTGGTTGCACCGGCTACTGCAGCCCAACTGAGGCTAACGGTTCCGCCTACCTGGCTGATGTTGATAATCGGGGCTTCCAGGGTTCCGGCGGCAGGCGTTATATCAGCCAGGAAACGAGGACTGATCTGCATTCCGGTTCCATACTGGCCACCCAGGCAAACGATATCAACCGGTGCGGTCGGGATGGCGGTTCCGGAATAATCTGTGGATGGGAAGGTTCTAAGCGTGATCGTTCCAGCCGCGTCTGTAGCGGTGATGTTTTCAGCTACTGTGCCGAAATTGACGTTTGTGGCATCCAGGGTTACATTCATCAGCTTCAACAGCTTTGCCTGATCGTCGGTGCTGACTGTGGCAGAAGTCCGCACCACTGGAACCACCACATTCCCCGAGGAAGTAGCAGCTCCGGGATCGGCAACGGGGGTGAACTGTATCAGATTGCTATATGCTCCCAGGGTTCCCACAAGGCCAGTGATGCCATCATACAGGCTGTAGGTGCTGGTGATAACGCCGGCAGCATCATCTATCACGATGGCTGCTGTGGCATCCTGGACGTATTTCTGATTGCGGGTAGCCTGTTGGAAAGTAAGCACGGCTTCACCGGTAAGGCGATAGACTGTTGCTCCGGTAGGCATGGCACGCAAAGCGGCAATATTGGCTACGTCAATTGGGAAGGTATAGACAGCCACACCCACAGCAGAGGGCTCAAAACCTGTGGCATAGGCTATGGCTTTCAGGGTTGTGTTTGCGCTGATGGCAACTGGTCCGGTGTAGAGAGTTGACGTGTCATTGGGAACGTTTCCATTGGTTGTATAGTATATTACGGCTCCAGGAGTCGTGCTGGAAATGGTTACGTTGATGGGATTCAGATGAACGCCTTCAGCGGGGTTGAAGGTGGGAGTTTCCGCCATGGGATTGCCCCCGGGATTGAAGGTGTGAGTTCCCAGGTAATCAAGGGTATCCTGGGCATATACATCCCATTCCGTGCCAAGGGTAACGAAATCGGTATTCACATTTGGACCGGTAATGGTGGGATTAACGGATATTCCCTGGCTTACATTGGGTTTACGAACCAGTGTCTTGTTCACCGTAGCATAACCGCCAGTCGCAATCCATCCCAAAGTGGGGGTTGAGGCCAGATCCGGATCTTGTCCGATTACGCCAAATATATCCACATAGGAGTCGGTGCTGATCTTCTTTATGGCTACTGCATCGTCGCCATTGAAGAAAGTAACCGTGGAGGTTACATCTGCCAAACCGAGGATCGTGGCATTGGCACTTGCATTGGCTATTACATAGACGTCACCATGAGCCAGAGTTCCGGAAAGGGTAAGGGTATTGCCCGGCGCGGTTGCCCCATTGGCATAGAGCTCCACCTTGTAATCGCTGAGATCCACTGCTCCGCCGGTTCCATTGAAGATTTCCAGGGCTTTGTTATTGCTTCCGCCTTCGATGTATTCGGAGAAGAAGAGGTCGGTAGCCATGCCAGGAGCCGGAGTGGCTGTTCCACTAAGGGCAACCAAACCTTCTGAGGCATTGGCGGTGGTGTGGGAAATATTTTCATTGAAGGTTCCCGCAGAAGTGGCATTCATGCGCACATACACACTGGCATTGAAGGTAGGCGCAAGACTGAGGCTGTTCGTCCAACCGCCTGTTCCGGTGGTGCTCAGCTCAAAAGGAGCAGTGGTGCTGACCACCAGGTTTTCTGTGGCGTTTGTAGCACTGAGGGTATAGCTTTGGGCAGCGGTGGGCGTAAGAGCTTCTCCGCTAAAGGCTGGCAGGCTGGCTGGAATATTCCAAACCACTGCCGGAGGAATGCATTCGCCGCTTATGGCTACGTTCACGGTAGTTGCACCTGAGCTGGTATGTTCTATGTTGCCAGTATATTCGCCCAATACCGTGGGATAAAAGCGCACGTAGATCAGGTTATTGAAGTCCGCTGGGGTTACCAAACTGGTCGACCAGGGTCCAGATTCCGAAGTAGAAACCTGGAAACCATCGGAGGGGCTAATGGTAATCCCGCCATTGATGTTTTCGCCGCTCAGGGTGTAGCTGCGGATTTCATCGGAGGGAGTATTCACAATCGCCGTCAGCGGATCAAGCTCAGTAGTGCTAACGTTGATCACTGGAGTGGGAGGAGCTTCTCCACTCCAAAGCTGTGCCCAGTCGTTGGTTATTCTGATTCCGTCATAATATGCGGCTGGAGTATTGGCAGATTGGCGGATCGCCACTGAACCGATGTCAGTGGGATCTGAAGTAGTGTCGCCAGTTCCGATGAAAAGGGTGTAAGCAGGTTCGTTTTCAGTATCGGTAGGGTTTATCCAGAGGTAAACTTCATCATTGGCAGCACCGTCAACCACCTTATACTTCATAACAAACATATAGGTGGTATTCATGGCATAGTCGTAGGTTCCGCTGGTATAAGTTCCGCCTGTCCAGACCATCATTGAGGTGTTTGTGGTGCCCTTGGACAAGGCAAAGCGTATATTGTTCGAGGCATCACGCTGAGCCAGAATCCTGCCTCGGAACATCGTGCTGGTGCCCAGGGGGATGTTGCTGTCGCCCAGATGGAAGAAATAGTCCTGGGTTGTAGTGGGGATGGAGGTGATGTTCATCAGCCAGGCACAATAGATTTCACCCGAGGTTTGGGGAGTGAAGCCTCTGGAGATGTCTTCGCCGGTTACGCCAGTAGTCCGGACACTGCCGCCTATGGAAGCTGGATAGTTAGTATAGCTAAGGTTGGTGGCATCGATCAGGGGGGACGCCGTTCCAGCTCCGCTATGCGCACTCCAGCCGTTGGAAGAGGCAGTAGTTCCCACGATGTAGTTAAAGTTCTCTTCCAGGAAGGTGGTGGGAACCGAAGGATCGGTAACCGTTCCGCTAACCGCAAGGTCAACCGGAGTAGCACCTGTGCTGGTATGGGCGATGTTGCCATTGAAGGTTCCGGCTGCTGAACCGGTTAAACGGACGTAAACCACTCCACTGAAGGAAGAAGCCAGAGAAAGGCTGCTTGAATAGCTGCTGCCATCGGTGGACAGCTCATATCCAGCCGGAGGAGTTACCACCAGGTTGGCGGTAAGGAATAATCCGCTGAGGTTATAAGTCTGAGCAGCAGAAGCTGTTCCGGTAACCGTATTAAAAGCAGTTAAAGTGCCACCCACATTAATGGTTGGCGTCGGATCAGAAACGGTTCCGCTGGCTGCCACATTTACACTTGTTGCACCAGTGCTGCTGTGAACAATATCTCCGCCAAAGGTACCTGCAGACGCTCCGCTTAAGCGAACATATACAGGCCCGTTATAGCTGCTGGCCAGGGAGAGAGAGTTTTGCCAGGTGCTATTGTCGGTGGAATATTGAAATCCTGCCAGAGCGGCTACGCTGATATTGGCAGTCAGGTTGCTGCCGCTTAAGTTATAGCTTTGAGATGTTGAGGGAGTTCCAGTGTAGGTGGAAAATGGATTTAGTGTTCCAGATACGTTTATGGTGGGGGTTGACCCTGCATAATCGGTTAGGGTGATGTCATCGATATTAAGACGAGAATTTGCAGTTCCGGTTTCTGTCGCACGTTTGATCCTGATGCGGACGTTTCCGCTAACATTCACCGTTTCGCTAAAGTTTTGCACGACATCCGAGGCAGGCGCTGTGAAGGCTGAGCCGATCTGAGTCCAATTGGTTCCGCCATCTGTGCTGTATTCGGCTTTCCAGTCTACTTGCGCATCTGTGCCATAACATCTGTATTGAAAAGAAAGGGTTCCAATGCCATTTGCTTTATCAGCAAGCATGGTCATCGAAGATGTGCCGTAACCTCTCATTCTGGCAGACTTCGTTCCGTTTTTCCAGTCGGACGTGGAAGTGCCAAT
This sequence comes from uncultured Candidatus Cloacimonas sp., assembly GCA_964529335.1. GTDB lineage: Bacteria > Cloacimonadota > Cloacimonadia > Cloacimonadales > Cloacimonadaceae > Cloacimonas. The sequence goes on along the minus strand of CAZGWB010000091.1, from coordinate 6,595 downwards.
CAGGGCTTCGGTCATGTCCCAGTCCAAGCCGCTGAGATTCACAGTTCCCGAAGCATAGCTGGCTTTGGTTTCGGTTGCACCTTCGAAATTGACAATGTATTGTCCAAACATCGCACCCATAGATAGAAGCGCGATTACCAAGATCAATAGAGTCTTTCTCATAAATCCTCCTTGAGAAAACATATATTGTGTTACTTCAGACGATTTTCATCTGAATCGTAAGCTAATTTGAAAGCCATATCCCGTCAAGGAAAATAATCTTAAAATTAAGACCGACTGAGTAAGGGATTTCTCCTTTTTCAGCCCTTGCCAAAGAATATATTGACAGGATTAACTGCTTCATGCATAGTGTAAATCAAGTATCAAAACCCCAAAAATAAGGAGACTATTATGAAAAAGCTTTGGTTGCTAATGATCGTTATCCTGGCTGCCTTCTCGCTATTTATCTCGGCCTGCGGCGACGACGATGACGACAATATTGATATCACCAATCCCGATGATGCCGAATGGGTATTGGCCTTCTTCCAACTGCCGGATAACCTTCGTTCCGGATTTATGTTTGAAGCATGGTGGAATGGCGAATCCACCGCAATCACCGAAGCCGACGTATTCACCCTGGAAGTGGGCGGAACCACAATCCCGGTGGAATCCTACTTTTATGCCAATGAGTGGGTTATATCGGGCTATGATTTCCCTCTTAATTCAGGCACCACCTACGAAGTAAAGTTTTATAAAAATGGTAATCTGATCGTTTCCAAAAACGTGAAAACCTGCCATCCGGCCAGTTGCGATTTTCCTGCTTCCTACAATCCCACCCAGGCTACCACACTGAATTGGTCTGTACCAGAAAACAACCACACCCAGTTTATCAGCGTAAGTGCAAATAACTCGACCTACACAGACTTCGACGAGGAGCTGTATCAGGTTAGCAATGCAACCCGCAATTACACCATTCCTGCCAATGCCGTTCAGGGTTTTGGCGCAGGCACAGACTATGAGCTGGGAATCCTGGAATACAACAACTACGTGTCCGGAACCACCTACATCACCTTAAATCAAGGCGTTGGCGCCAGCTATGAAGCTATGCTGAAAGCCAAGCTGCAGCGGCTTGAGAGAGCTCGCCGTCAGGCTTTGTAAATATCTAACTGATCCACAAATTACAATCTTATACGCCGTTTTCCTGCAGCCAGGTCAGCGGCGTTTTTTTTACATCGCCTGAATGAAGGGAACTAATCTGGAATGCTGTTACAAATCAAGTGATTGATGGGTCCATTTCTAATCCTTGTTTGCTCTAATCCGGTAAAACCGATGGGATTGAAGATCAGAAAGCGGGATGGATACCTGGGTATTGGGGCCAGAATATAGCTCATCATAATCCTCAAATGAAGGATTGCTGGAAAACTGCACCCGGTAATATACTCCTGTAACAGGTGTTCCAGCGGCGCTATTGGCAACGGCTTGCCAGCTTAGCTGCAAGTTCTCGCCAATGATCTGCAGTTCCACACCGGCAGGAGCATTAAGAGCTGCAATATAAGAAAAAGGAATCCATGGGCCGGGGATTTCCGTTTCCCCAGCAGGATTGGTGGTCAAACGCCAGGTATTTTGATTCGTCTCACTCAGGATTCCATTCAGATTGTTGCTTGTAAAGAGAACTGGCTGGCTGAAATCCTGGCTTTGGGGATAGAGGCTGAAGTTATTAGCGGGATCAGCGGTTTGGGCAACCACAGAATATGGAAAAAAACCATTGGGATGCGAATACACTCCACTGAAGAAAAGCCCCTCTGAACCATGATTGAAGGTTGGATCAACAAAACTGAAGCTGCTTTCCGGATGAGGATCATAGAAAAGGGGTTGTAAATAGACCTTGGCAGCCTTGCTTTGATCCTGCTGAGTGGTGGCAAAGGGAATAACTGTGGTGCGGCTGGTAATGGTTAGGCTGCCAAGCACAGGCTGGGATGGATTGAACCATGCGGCAAAATCTGCATCGGCAAGCAGATCGGAAATATTGCAGCTCATGATCAGCAGATTAGATCCGCTTACGATCTGGCTTTCAATATTACCAATCCTGATCAGATCATCCGTGCCCGTTCCAGTTATTTTGTAAAGACCGGGGCTGATCCCTCCCAAGGCAACGTTCATATAATTCAAAGCCCAAACTATGGTATTGGGATCAGATGGATCGGAAGCCGGATCGGCTATCACACCCATGTATGAGTTGTAAACAGTTCCGAAATTGCTGCTGGTGGGAAAACCCCCACTCCGGTTTTGTATAGCCCAGTATATTTTTGTGTCTGAAAAGCTTACGTAATCAGCCACGATATCCAGGTGGCTGTAGCTGGTTTCATTTTGGGCATCGGCAGATATCTTGCTCAGCTCAGCCAAGCTCGGCAGACCAGCTCCACTGTGAAAAACTGGAAACATGTGAATATTGTCCGCCGCCGAAATCTGCTTCGAACCAAAATAGGTTCTGGGGGCTGAACCCTGTATCTGCTTTTGATAGATGGAATTTGCTGAGTCATAAAGCTCCAGTTCGCCTTCTGCTACCGCTGTGCCGGTTTTATGGAGCAATTTGTTTGATGTGTTGGTGTTGGGACTTAGCTGGGTCCGCAGATAGAAGCGGTTTTGTGAATCCTGCGAACTGAACTGCAGGTTTTGCCATTCCCGGGCATTAACCGCAAGTAAGATGTTCCAGCTAAGAAGCAAAACTATCATTATCTTATGCATGAATATTCTCCTTGTGTAAAATAATATAAACGCACTCTGCTTGCCGTCAAACTAAAAGCCTCAGTGTGCATCTGGAAAGGACAGCGGGATAGCATAGCCAGATGAGGTTTTTCTACATTCAAAACCAGAGAAGAAAAAACAGACTTGACAGAAAACCACACCTGATAGATTTTGCTCTCTACAAAGTGTTCCGAAATAGCTCAGCGGTAGAGCGGGTGGCTGTTAACCACTAGGTCGGGGGTTCGAATCCCTCTTTCGGAGCCACTTTTTTTTGCCTTGGATTTTACTTCGAAAAGAACATGGATTCCGCAGCTCCATAAGTTTCTCCGAAATCCATGTCCAAGAATTTATTGTTATTTCAATTTAACGATCCTGCCACTGACGATGCTATTGCCCTGAGATGCCTTCATTAGATATATTCCGCTGGCACATGGAGTGTTATGGATGTCCATACCGTTCCATTTGTAAATGCTTCCGGGCAGAACCGAACTTGTGTGAATCAGTTGACCCTTCAGGTTATAAATATCCAGCTTGATCTCACCGGCGTTTTTGCTTTCCACGTCAATATTCAGCTCCCCTGAGAAGGGCTGCGGATAGCTTTTCACCTGCAGGGAATTTACGCTGGGCAGCAGTCCGTCCTCTACTCCGCTAAAGTTTTCCCAATTGTAAGTATATCGATACTCCGGCTGCAGATCACCGGTTTCCGAATATTCTTCCACCACCTGGGCAACATTGTTATTCGTATCATAGCTAAGGGTATATTCATATTGGTCTTGCCAGTTATTGTTTACATTCACTTCCTCCAGGCGATTCACCAATTTGTTTTGGGTATTCCAGGTGAAGGTTGTGCGTTCGGAAGGAGCCCAGACTCCATCAACCCATGATTCGATCAGGTCTGAAGCCGGCATGCCGAAGAACATCATCCAGGGATCGGCCACAAAGAAGGACATCGGTAATAAGCTTGAGAAATAGGCGACCACTGTGTTTTCATTGCTGGTGTCGTTCGGATGGTAGGTAATAGTTTCATTTTCGCTGTTCACCCAGTTGACTGAATCGGGGGAAACCTGGCTGAGCAAACCGGTAACCTGACCCTGGCCGTTATAACTGAAGGTGGACTTGTTATAGTCGTTTTGTTTATCCATCATGTTTTCCCAAGAATACATGGTGACAAGACGGTTGCCGGAATACATAAAATGTATTCTGGCCATAGGTTCCACTTGTCCTGTGCCCATATTCAGGATATTCATGTAGTAATGCAGCAAGCGTTGCGAGCCATCATAAACCGTGGAAGTATAGAAAACAGGGATATAGCCCATTCCGGGGATCACATAATAACCAGTGGTGGCAATAACTTGGCCATTCCCATTGTATTCGAAATGCCAAGCCATGGAAATCTGGTAGCTTTCGGAATCCTCGTCCCAAGCCATAACCAACACCGAATCGATCTTCGAGCTTACGGAACTTTGATAGTGATAAACATATTTTTCGCTTGGCCACCAACCATCCTGATAGTAATCGTCCAGTCTTTCATGCAAACGCCAGCCACGAGTTTGCTCCATGCCAGGTATTCCAAATCGCAGGTGCTTAAGCTGATCGGCCAAACCGGCACTAAGCAATAGTGGAAGCAAAAACACCAAAATAAGCAAATAAGTCCGTTTCACGGGTCACCTCCATAAATGAATTTGATTCATTAATGAGCTCAGATAGATTTAGTCAAGGAAAAAACGCAGTGGGTGCACAAAATTCTGGTCTTTCTGTGGAAAGATGAAAATGATTAGATACTTGGTTTATAAGTGGTATATAATTAATTAAGTTAGCATTAACTTAGCATTTAACTTAGCATTGCTTTGAGCCTTTTTTCTTGCTTTTCTTCCTCCCTTAAATGCGTTAATCAAGCTATAATCTATCCTTAATCAAGTCTTAATTATTAACGCTTGATTAAGGGTAGATTATAGCTTGATTTAGGCTTTCGAGGAAGGGAGAAAGGACGGTAAAAAAATGGTTTTTTCTGGTTTTAGTTGATGTCCAAAGCGCGAAAAAAGGTGGCAGAAGTCGATATTCTGGTAGCTGTGGCATATCTGGAAAAGGCTGGAACAAGATCGAGATTGACAAGATAGCATCATTATATTTGCCTGTATTCAGAGAGAAAGAACTATGGAAGATATATCAAAACATTATCGCCTGATCTGCTTGATTTGCATGATGATAGCTGCATTTGGGCTGTCTGCTGTTCAAGGGGAGAATCCGTTAAGCGGAAAATCCGTAGAAGGTATTCTGTCCGCTGAAGAATACCAACTGATCGATGAAATGCTGGGCGAGCTTCAGTTAAGCCCGGAAGACTTGAATTTTGAAAAAGACTGGGATCTTTCCACCCAAGGAAAAAGCCCCAGCCTTCTGCGCGCCTTGCAAGAGCCCTATCAGGGTCTCGACCTGCTGCAAAAAATCAGGGAAAATTGTGCAATGGCAAAGGAAAATCCAGGAATTGCCACCCTGCTCAGCCGGCTGTCCAATCATGCCAGCGGTTTGCCGGAAAAGCTGGAAGTTTATTTTTACTATCATGATTTCTATGCCCGTAAGTGGCAAAAGGAAGTCAGAAAGCCCCAGGATATCTTCAAATTCTATGAAACCATGCTGGATTCCCTGGTGCCCACCTTGTCCGGAGCATATTCGGATTACAACAAGGATAGCTGGGGTATGCTCCTGGCCTGGCTGCACAGCGCTTTGATGGAAAGCGAAGACAAGGCTGACAACGAAGCATTCTTTGCCAGGCATGGCTTTCCCCAGGCCGATTCTATCAGCACCGAAACAATTAGCGAACTGCTGCTCCGCTTGCAGCAAAGCAAGCTGCAGGAAGCAGCCCTGCAATTCCTGGCAGCTTCACAGGTGATTGGCGAAGGGGCTGGCAAGCTAAACTTCAAGAACCGGAAACCCCTCGTTAAAAAGAGCTTTTATGGAACCATGATCATCGGCAGCAAGGCTGATGACCTCTATAAACCGGATAAATACCGATCTCCCGTGATCCTGATGCTGGAACCTGGCGGAAACGACCGCTACGAACTTGCCTTCAATACCGGCTGGGATAACTACTGCTATCTGTTGCTGGACTATCAGGGCAACGACAGCTATTTGAACGCGGAAACCGGAGCTCTTTTCTATGCCATGTCCGGTTTGGGCTATGCGCAAGACCTGCAAGGCGATGATATCTATCGCAGTGGAAATTTCAGCTTCGCCTCCCTGATGGGTATAAACGTCTTTGTCGATGATAGCGGAAACGACCTTTACGATAGCGGCCTGTTCAGCCAGGGAGCTTCAGCTTTGGGCTGCAGCGTTTTGCTGGATAAACAGGGCAGAGACAGCTATCGCGCCACTGGGCTGTCTCAGGGTTTCGGGTCTCACCAGGCCTGTGGTGCGCTTTTGGATTTTGAAGGCGCCGACAGCTATGAAACCGGAGGAAAATATACCCATGCACCCCTGATGCCAAACGACTTTCGCAGCATGGGACAAGGCATGGGCTTTGGCTTCCGTCCCGATTTCGCTGGAGGTCTTGGTTTGCTTTACGACGGCAAAGGCAACGACCGCTATCAGGGCGGAGTTTATGCTCAAGGCGTGGGCTATTGGTATGCAACGGGAATGCTGATCGACGAAAGCGGCAACGATGTTTACAACGCCATATATTATCCCCAGGGTTCAGGCATTCATCTGGCCTGCGGCTACCTATATGACGGCTCCGGCGACGATGCCTACTACAGCAGAAATGGTCCCGGACAAGGCGCAGGACACGATTGGGGACAAGGAATCCTGATCGACGGAGCTGGAAACGATGCCTATTCGATCCAGGGCGGAAACGGACTGGGGCTTAGCAATTCGGTTG
>CAZGWB010000090.1:0-11325 GCA_964529335.1 uncultured Candidatus Cloacimonas sp. | reverse complement strand
AGACCAATGGCAAATCAAGATTAGGTTCGATTAAAAAATGGGGGAATGCCAATTGCTTTTATGCTTGACATTTTTTTCACAATTTAAGATATTGCATTTGTTCTAAATAAACCATTGTATCCTGCGAATAGCAAGGAGGCCCGATGCGTAGATTTTTATTTTGCTTAGGCTTGTTGTGTGGATTTACAGCGCTGCTGGTGGCTCAGCCCATGCACGGAATCGGAGTTCAGCCTACTCAAGTGCTTCAATCATGGTATGATTATATGCCCGGAGGATATTATGATCTGCCCATGGTGCAGTTTCCGCTGGTTCAAGGTGGGGGCGGCATGTTCGTTTTCCAGGCCAAACTTGGCAATGCCGGCAATTTACGTAAGGTATACTTCTCTTATCTGGATGGTCTGGGTCAGCTTCAGCCGGTAGTCGTTCCCTGGCAGGATGAGAACATAAACATGGGTTTCCCTTCAGTTGCCTTCGATCCTGTTTTGAACTGCAATTTATATGCCTGGCATGAAAATCACGATGCCGATCCCGCTTTGGAAGTGGTTTTCCTGCGTGAACTGGACCCCATCCAGAATCCCGGGATTTACAACGACCGCTTTGCGGTTTTCGATCCGCCGTTGCTTCCCGCCGGTCACGAAACGGACGAGTTTATCTGGCCCAGCCTTAAAACCGGACCTTCACCCGTTCCAGGCATGCGCAGGGTTTATATCCTGGCCAGAAACTACAGCGATACGGCCTCAGGCAATCCCGGAACAAACGTGCTGATCGCTTATGCGGATTATGATGAGAATGCTTTGCTGGAACCGCAAAACCTGGTTTGGAGCTATACCTCGATACCCGTTCTGGATGCCTGGCAAAACGATACTGGAAATATCACCCGCAGGTTTTTTGGTTCATTCGCAGTAGGCAACGATGGCAAGATTTACTATGCAGGATACCATACGGCATTTGACGAAACAACCGACGAACACGTCGAAGAACCAGAGCTGGATGTTTTCGTTTGCGATAACTACGGGGCTGGAACCTGGCAGCATTATAATCATAGCAGCAAAGTTCCATCCTACAACCCCTGGAATATGCTATTGATCAGCCATGCCTTTTACTACACTGATCCCCCCATAGCCATCCCTGATGAGGAAATCTACTACCGCATCGTAAACAGCACTCATAACAACCTGATCATCGATTCCGACGGCAAGCTGCATTACCCCGGATTATGGTCGCTTTGCCTGGGATATTACGATACTCCCAATCCGGAGGCAACCACTGTAAAAGAATTCATCTTCGATCCGCTGAGCACGGAAATCAGCATCCACGAGATTTTCCCCGTAGCCGAAAGTTCGTCAGACAGCCTTTGGTGGATGCCCTGGGATGCCGATGGTGACCATAATGCCGATTCCTGGCCCTGGCCTAATCCCCTACCGGATATGGTTTATCATTTCCCCTACAGTCATTGGGATACCACGGCAAATTTCGATGCCATGATGTTTCACTACAACTATGTGCACATCACTGGAGATGGAAATGACGGCAGTCTGGCCTGCATCTGGCAGGATAGCTACAAAGCCCGCTGTTATAACCAGAATCCAAACGACTATCCCCTGTATCAGCCATATGCGGATAGCCCGGAAATTTACCTTGCCGTTAGCCCGGATAATGGTAATCACTGGCACCAGCCAATAGTGTTGAGCGATGTGGATACTCCTGCTTTAAGCGGTAAGACTCCCATGTGGGTTTATCCCTCCGATACCCTCATCCCCCTGGCCAATGGTGATTTTGAGATTTGGAAAAGGCTTTACCTGATGTTCATGGACGATAACGTATGGGGCTGGCCAGGATCTCCTTCCCATCAGATAGACTGGGGAAACATTATGTATATGGCCATAGATATGCAGATTCCCTCTGTAGCCGGACAGGACGAAACTACACCCGCCATCCCGAAATTGAACTTGAGCGTAAGCCCCAATCCCTTTTCGGAGAGCTGTGATATCCAGGCAAAGCTACCAGCCGCAGGGCATGCCTTCCTGGCAGTTTATAACCTGCGCGGACAAGTGATCCGTGAGCTCGATTTGGGCTCTCTTCCCTCTGGAGAAACAAAGCTAAATTGGGATGGCAGGGATTCCAAAGGGAATTCAGTAGCATCGGGGATCTATTTCATCCGGATTGACACCGGAAAACAGCAAGGAATCTGCAAAACGCTGAAGTTGAAATAAAACAAAGGGGCTCTGAACTTCAGCCATGGCAGCCGACGCCACGGAAGTCAAAACCCCTTTATCAGATAGTGTTTTTCTATTTCAAGAGAATCGCTTTGCGGGTAAAGCTATCCTTGCCAGCCTGCATAAGGATGAAGTATATTCCAGACGCTACGGTGCGACCCGCATCATCTGTACCGTCCCAGGTTTGTCGCCAATTCCCGGCTGCCTTGGTTCCCAGGATCATGCTGCGCACCACTTGACCCCGTCCGTTGTATATAAAAAACTTCACATGCTCAGGTCGGGATAGGCTGTAGGATATCTGGGTGCTGGGATTGAAAGGATTGGGGAAAATGCTGCTAAATTCGGTTTTCAAAGGCAAAGAGGGAGCTGAAGGGTTATTGCCGGTTTCGATCGCCAGGCTTATCGGCCCATGGTAAGTGCCACTGCCGTCCAGATTGCTGATCTGCAGCCAATAGTAGTAGGTGCCAGGCTCCAGCATTTCCTGATCGGTATAGGCATAAACCTGTTGCTGTGATGTATTTGTGGCTGGGATCAGCGGGCTGATCATGGCTGCAGACTCCAACAGGCCGGTATGTGCTCTATATAGGTAAAATCCCCTTAGTTCGCTTTCGGCTTGCGTTACCCAGGTTATCTGGGCATTGTTGCAGGCATTTACGCTGGCCGTGAAAGCGGATAGCTCCACAGGCAGGGTATCTTCGTCGCGGAGAAACACAATTTCCAGCTCCCCTTCTGCTTTAGTCTCCGGAATGTGGATGGTTACCAGTGCATCATTCCATTCGGATGGAATTCCGGGATTTGCATATAGGTTGTAATCCCCTGAGCCAATCCGCACATATACCTGATCGGGAACATAGCCCAAAAAGTGCGCTATCTGGACGCTGGTTCCGCCAAAATCAGCACCGCTCAAACCGATCGTTAGCCCGGAATTGGGAATGGTGCTGTTGCCATAAGTAGCGGAAGCGGTTACCAAAGTGAAGGCCACAACCGGTGTGATCTGGATCGAAGCGTCTATCACTCCGTCTTCTGTGTCAAACTGCGGCAGGTCGATCAAGGCAAATCCGCCTGAAGCAGAGCTTTGGGCTACTTCGCTTTGGGGTAGAAGAATCTTGAGGTTATCCAGCTGGATAAACCAGGTATTGGCTTCGCTGCAGGCATGCCATCCGAAGTAATACAAGCCGCTGCTCAGCGGTGTGAAGGTGCATTCAGCGATATCATACACAGAATTTGCGATGTTGTGGTTACTATATATCTGGGTTTGCAGATCAGCGGAGCTTGGGCTGGTGCCCACCTTCAGTTCCAGCCTTTCAACCATCCCGTTTCCCTTGTAATCGAATTTCAGCTTGTATTCAGTTCCGGCTGTTAGGGACACAGGCGGTGAGATGAGCCAGTCGTTCATTTCCATCTGGCTGTTATACAGGATTCTGGCACTCATCGAGCCAAAGCTGCCATAGCTTAGCCAGGTTCTGGGGTCAGAATTGGTGTTTTCCACGGTCCAGCCCTCAGGCAAATCCGGTTCCAGCACTGCCTCAAAGGTTTCCAGGTAAGGCAGGGGAGTTGGAACCACGGCAAATTCTTCGATCATCACATCGTCGATGAAGAGCCGGAAGCCATCCGAATCCAGCATCCGGAAGGCAATATATTGGACTCCTGAGAAGGAACTGAGGTCAATAACTTGTTCTGTCCAGTCGATGGGCATGTTTACTCCGGCCACATAGTTAGCCAGAGTGGTGCTAAAAGCTTCTGCTGATCCGTTATCGGATGATATTTGCACCTTCAGATCAGTGCCGCTGCTTTGGCTGCCCCGCAACCAAAATCTTAGGCGGTAGTTGCCATTGGCAAGAAAAAGCGGAGGGGTGATCAACAGGTGTTCTCCCCCTTCGTTAGCAAAGGGTGCCATGGCGCAGTATGAACCATTATGAGCCACAAAATCGGTCATTGTCCAGGGATTGTTTCCATATACGCTGATCTGGCTCCAATCCGTGGGTGCGGACGGATTGCCTGTCCAGAATTCTTCAAAGCCTTGGCTGTAAGGGAAAGGAGTTGGGTTCAATGTAAAACCGCTCACCGAAGGTGCCGCCGGATCGGTTTTGTAGTTCGTTCCCACATCGAAATTCGTATAGGGCCAGATCGTGAATTCAATTTCCTGGTTCATGGGCAGGCCATCGAAGAACACTGTGTTCTCACCAGCATGATGGATAATGTTTTTGGCCGCCAGTCCATCCGACCAGTCATTATCATCCAGAATGGGATGGATATCCAAAACCGAGTAGTAATCCGCCTCTGGAACCTTGGCTTGAATAAGGTATTTGCAGGGCAATTGCCCACCTTCCGAACCAGTGAAAGCCAGGGAGATCGACTGAGTGCCAGAACTAGTGATGCGAAAGCCGGTAACATGATTGGTAGGCTCAGGATATTCCGTAATGTATAGCTCAGGACCGCTGAAGCTGTCCAAGTATAAGGAATAGCCGCCTATTGTGGTGTAATGAACCGCCACATACTTTGTGCCCAACGGCAGATCGTTCTTCTGGTAAAGTCTCCAGGTATCCGAATCGGCATCCTCCACTTCCGGTCCCCAGGTGAAATCCGTCAGTTCGGTTCCCGTGGCCGACCATCCTACCCGGAAACTTTCCCAACATTCATCTCCAAACCAGCCTCTAATCCCAAAATACCAAAAACTGATGCTCCGGTTTTCCTCGGAAACGACCAAGCGCGGAGTGATGAGATATTGATCATAAGGATTGGCTATATAAAGAGAAGAAAAGCGAAATGACCGCTGACCCTGATGGGCAAAACCAGTCAATTCGTGAATCATGGCATTGCCGGGATTGGGAGGGTTTTGTCCATATACGATACTCCAGCCAAAAGCCGGACATTCTGAACCCTCGAAACACTCGCTCAGGTTAAGGGCTTCCAGGCCCAGGCCAAGCAGCATAAACACGGCAAGAACTATTAGGTTTAGCTTGTTCATGGTAGAACTCCTTTGGTAGTTTATCTGCATGTCTTATCAGCCACAAGCAAGCCAAACCGGGCTGTTTTCTTTTTCACCAGCGTAGAGTAATGTGAGACATATGGATAGCTATGCCATTCGGAAGCCAGGCCTGTCTTGTTGCTCCATTTTTCCATGTAAAAATCGCACAATCCAAAGCCAAAGTGTGCGTATTACCACAGATCGCAGATTTTGTTTGACAATCCGGCAAGCAAAAAAATATGTAGCTTGTGGCATAAAAACCGCAAGGGGACTGCCACAAAATTGAACCAATGAGGATGTGTGATGGAACAGGACTTCAAGGCTCTTGATGCCATTATGGCAAAGTATCGGGATAGAAAAGGCTTTCTGATCCCATTGTTACAGGAAGTTCAAAATGAATTGGGGTATTTGTCGCAGGAAACCATGAAGCATATCGCGCTTGAGATGCAGGTTCCCGCTGCCGATATTTTTGGCGTGGCCACCTTTTATTCGATGTTTAGGCTGAAACCGCAAGGCAAGCATATAATTCGTGTGTGTAAAGGAACTGCCTGCCATGTGTCCGATGCCGACGGCATCAAAAAAGCCCTGGTGGAAGCACTGCAATTGCCGGATGGTGAAAATACCACGGCCGACATGCATTTCACTCTGATGGAAGTGGCCTGCCTTGGCTGTTGCAGCCTGGCTCCAGTGATCATGGTGGACGATATGACTTTCGGCAAGCTGGTTCCGGAGGCCATTCCCGAAGTTCTGGAAAAATTCAGGTATTAGAGGTGCTGGATGAGTGAAATTACCGTAAAAGTAGGTCTGGCCAGTTGTGGCGTTGCCGCCGGAGCCAGGGACGTATACCTGAAACTGGAAGAATACCTGGCCGCCAATCCCAGGCCGGTAAAGCTGATGCAAACAGCTTGCATCGGAATGTGCTTTGAGGAACCGATCGTGGAATTCGAAGGTTCGCAGCTTGGCAAGATGCATATTGGAAAGGCTTCTCCGGATAATATCATCGAGATTCTGGAAAACTATTCCAAGGGTATTGCACCGAGTCAAAACGTGATTTTGGCCGAAAAACTGGCCGGAACGCACAACGAGCTCCTGGCCAATCAACACCGTATTGTGCTGCGTAATTGCGGGGTAATCGACCCCAAAAGCCTGGCTGATTACGAAGCTAACGGAGGCTATCAGGCACTGAAGAAAGCCCTGACCATGGATAAAAACGCCATCATCGAGGAAATCAAAGCCTCAGGACTTAGAGGCCGTGGAGGAGCCGGATTTTCCACTGGGCTAAAATGGACATTTGCCGCCAAGGCGGTATCGGACAAGAAATACGTGGTTTGCAACGCCGATGAGGGCGATCCAGGAGCCTTTATGGATCGCAGCGCATTGGAAGGAGACCCGCATAATGTGATCGAAGGCATGATAATAGGGGCTTATGCCATGGGTGCCGATGAAGGCTACATCTACTGCCGGGCCGAATACCCCATGGCTATAGAACATCTCAAGATCGCCATCGCAGCCGCAGAAGCCAAGAACTATCTTGGCAAAAACATCCTCGGAACTTCCTTTAGCTTTGAGCTCCACATCAAAGAAGGTGCCGGAGCTTTCGTTTGCGGCGAAGAAACCGCTCTGATGCAAAGCATCGAAGGCAAACGCGGCATGCCAACCATCCGTCCACCCTTTCCTGCCGAAAAAGGTTTGTGGGGAAAACCCACCAACATAAACAACGTGGAAACCTGGGCAAACATTGCCTGGATCATTATGAACGGAGCTGCGGCTTTTCGGGCTTTTGGAACCGAAAAATCTCCTGGAACAAAGGTTTTTGCCCTTGCCGGGAAAATCGCCGGCAGCGGATTGATCGAAGTACCCATGGGAATCCCGATCAAGGACATCATCTACAAAGTCGGCGGCGGGATGAAGACCGCAAAACCCTTCAAAGCTGTGCAAATGGGTGGACCCTCAGGAGGTTGCATCCCAGCCGAAAAGCTGGATACCATAGTTGATTATGACTCGATCACCGCCACTGGAGCGATCATGGGTTCCGGCGGCATGGTGGTAATGGATAGTGGCACCTGCATGGTAGATGTGGCTCGCTTTTTCCTGAATTTCACTCAAAACGAGTCCTGCGGAAAATGCACTTTCTGCAGAGTGGGAACCAAACGCATGCTGGAAATCCTTACCCGCATTACGGAAGGCAAAGGCAAGCTGGAAGATATCGACGAGCTGCAGGATCTGTCCGAGAATATAATCAAAGGTTCGCTGTGTGGCCTGGGTCAAACCGCTCCCAATCCGGTGCTAACCACCCTGCGCTATTTCAAGGATGAATACCTTGCTCACATTGTGGACAAGCGTTGTCCGGCGGGAGTTTGCACCGCGCTGCTAACTTACCGGATCATTCCCGAAAAATGCATTGGCTGTACCGCCTGTGCACGCAAATGTCCGGTAAACTGCATTTCCGGAACCGTGAAGCAAGCTCACGTAATCGATGCCTCCAAGTGCATCAAATGCGGCGCTTGCCAGAAAGCCTGTAAATTCGACGCTGTGATCAAAGAGTAGGAGCCGAAAAATGATAGAAGTATTTTTGAACGGAAAAAAGATAGAAACCGAAGCTGGAATCACCATCCTGGATCTGGCACGCCGCGAAGGACTGGAAATACCCACCCTGTGCCACGATGAAGAGCTTAATCCCTATGGCTCCTGTTGGGTCTGCGCCGTGGAAGTGAAAGGCCGCAAGGGCTTTGTAGCTTCCTGCGGAACCGTGTTGAGCCCCGGAATGGAGATCACCACCGACAGCGAGGCAATTCGCAAAGCCCGCAAAATGGCCTTGGAACTGCTGATTTCCAATCACTATGCCGATTGTGTGGCTCCCTGCACAGTTGCCTGCCCCGATCATGTGGACATCCAGACCTATGTGTCGCTCATCGCCAATGGCCAGTATCACGAAGCGGTTAAGGTAATAAAAGAAACCCTGCCGTTGCCTTTGTCCATCGGCCGGGTTTGTCCCGCCTTTTGCGAAAAGGAATGCCGCCGGCAAATCGTGGAAGATCCCATCGCCATCCGGCAACTGAAACGCTACGCTGCAGATGAAGACCTGGGCGATGTGTGGAACTATATCCCTGAGAAACTGCCTGCCAAGGGCAAGAAAATAGCCATTATCGGAGCTGGCCCCAGCGGGCTTACATGTGGTTATTACCTTTCCAACCAGGGCTATGAAGTGAAGGTGTTTGAAGCGGCTCCCCAGGCTGGGGGTTGGCTGCGTTATGGAATTCCAGAGTATCGGTTGCCGAAAGCGACTCTGGACGCCGAAATTGAGCTGATGTGTGCAAATGGCATGCAGATAGAGTATAATGTGCAGCTTGGCAGGGACATCGCGCTTAGCGACCTTGCCGCAGACTACGATGCCGTTTATCTGGCCATTGGAGCTCAGAAGGCAGTACCGATGCCGGTGAAAGGCAGTGATCTGGAAGGTTGCCTTTTGGGAGTGGATTTTCTGAAGGCTCATGCCCTGGGCGCATCACCAGACCTTGGTAAAAAAGTGGCAATCGTGGGGGGAGGAAACACCGCCATCGATTGTGCCCGAACCGCCATCCGCAAAGGCTGCGAAGTTAGCCTGATCTACCGCCGCACCAAAGAGGAAATGCCGGCTGAGCCATTTGAAATAGAGGCCTCAGAGCACGAAGGTGTCAGCTTCTATTACCTTGCCAGCCCGGTGGAATACAAAGGGGTGGACGGTAAACTGAAAAGCGTGATCATAGAGAAAATGAAGCTGGGAGAGCCCGACAGCAGCGGACGCAGACGTCCTGAGCCAACCGGCGAATTCTTTGAGCTTCCATTCGACAGCATCATTGCGGCTATCTCACAGGTGCCGGAAGTAGAGCTTTTTGCCGATCCATCCAACCAAGTGGAAGGCCAGATTATCCCGCTTTCACGCTGGCAAACGGCCATCGTAAACGAAGCAACCATGTATAGCGGACTGAAGAACGTTTTCGCAGGAGGAGATTTCCGCCGGGGTGCTGCTACTGCCATTGAAGCCATTGCTGATGGCAGGCTGGCCGCCAAAGCTATCGACAAATACCTGGAAACAGGCGAAATAGCGGCCGACATAACAGCCTTCGACTCCAAGAAAGGCAAAAGCATCAAGGAGATCAGTGCAGCCGAATATGCAGATTTTGATAAGGCGCAACGTCTGCCCATGCCAGAATTGGAGCCCAAGGAAGCCATTAAATCCTTTGCCGAAGTGGAGCTTGGCTTTTCCGAAGAAGCAGCCATCGCCGAGGCGACACGATGCCTGGAGTGTGGTTGCCAGGTAAACGAAACCTGTTCCTTACGCAAATATTGCACCGATTACCAAGTGGATGCAGCCCATTACATCGGAGGCATAAACAAGCATCCGATCGACTATACGCATCCCTTCATCGTGCGCGATGCCAATAAATGCATAAACTGCGGACGCTGTATCAGAACCTGCGCCGAGATTCAGGGTCCAGCCGTTTTGGGATTTATCTACCGTGGCTTTGCGGCGATTGTGGGTCCGGAATTTGGCGGATCATTAACCCAGACTACGTGCATGTCTTGCGGTAAATGCATCGATGTTTGCCCCGTGGGAGCTTTGGTGGAAAGGACTGCCCATTACAAGCTAAATCCGCATGCCAAGCAGATTGATATCCAGAATTGCGGTATCTGTGGCGTTGGCTGTTTGATTCAGACTGAAACTCAGGCCGGAATTGTAAGTACCATCACAACCCCGAGGGAAAAGCCAGGCTTCAACGGTAAAAACCTCTGTTTCAAAGGCCGCTTTGGCTGGCAGACCCTTTACGGGGAGGACTGGCTGGGATTGCCACGCTTGAGAACGGAAAAGGGTTTTGTGGATATAAGCTGGTCGGAAGCGGCAGAACTAATAGCAAGCAAATTGGGGCAGTGCAATAGCAAACGCTTTGAGATAAGCCCAAATCTAAGCCTGGAAGAAATGCTAATGGCCCAAAAAGCCGCTGCCAAATATGAACTTCCGCTCTATGCCGATCCAGCCTGGTCAGCCTTTTCAGATGCCTACATAAACCTGAAGCCTCAGGTTAACCCTTACCAAAAACTGGATGATTACTCCGAATTCGTGGTGCTGGGAGAGATAAACCAAACCTTGGCCAGCCTCCTGCGCTTACAGCAGAGAAAGGGCAAAAAGCTAATTTTAGTGAATTATCCTGATACTCCCTTCCGGCATTTTGCCGATGAAATTCATGGCAACCTGGATTCCCTGAAGCCAAGCGAAAAAACGCTGTTCATCTATAACCAAAACCGCATTTCCGAAAGCCAGGCTTATAAGCTATGGTCACTGGCCATGCATCATGGCAAGGACAATATACTTTTAACTACGGACTTACGCAATCACTTGGGATTCCTGGCATTGAAGCCAAAGCTGGGAACCTGTTCTGCAGCGGAGTTTTGCCTGGGTTTTGGCTGCTATCCGCAAAAAACCAAAGAAGCGAAATTCAGCGTCGCCATCCTGAACTTCAGGGATGACAGCGCTCCGGTTGACCTGCTGATTCCCCAAGCCAGCTATCTGGAACTGACAGGGACAGCTTTGGCCGATCTTGGCCAGATCACCAAAGGCGGAAACCCGGCAAAATCCACTACAATAAACGAATTGATGCGCCTGTTCTACAGCTTGGACTGGATGCATCCCAATGCTGCTGAGCTTCCATTCTGGAATGCGGAAGCCGAGGAATTGCTTGCATCACTGCAAAGCTATGAACCACAGCTCTTTGAGCCTGAGAAAGTATCTGGGCAAAACCTCAGAACTGATCTCTGTAAAATCCCCAGCCAATTGGAAATCCGTATCGCCAGGCTGGAAGAAACCCGAAAGCAGCAAAGTAAATTCTAATAAACGAAGCTCAGGACACAAAGCCATGCTGGCCAACGGCTGGCATGGCCAATCCTGACTATTCACCATAGTATCCACTGAGGGATATGAGTGATGGAGTGTTGGAGTGATGAAGTGATGAAGTGATGAAGTGATGGAGTGATGGAGTGATGGAGTGTTGGAGTGATGGAGTGCGGCTTTCGATCATCAAACCTGCCTCCTATGTCCCCTGTCCCCTAATCACTCTTCACTATATCATACCGGAGTCATACCGCATGCTCATCCGGTATGACTCC
>CAZGWB010000089.1:0-11524 GCA_964529335.1 uncultured Candidatus Cloacimonas sp. | reverse complement strand
GCCTTTGCGATTCTTGTTTTGCTTGGTCATCTTGATCTCCTTCTCGGTTACCCGACTGTTGATTTATGGGTGCTACTATGCACCCCTCGCACAGGTGGTCAAGTCCTTTCCGCTCAATATGATAAGAAAGATCAATGCCTCGGTTACCGATCAGTTTGTAGGAACCTTGATTACAATCAGCAGCCACTCAAGGCCTTACAAAACGCCTCTGAAATAATCGTGATATTTATTGCTTCGAGAGCCCTGTTTTATCGATTCGGAATCGGAAATCTCTAATCTGTTCCGCTGATATGGCTTAGAAAATCCGTTTGAAATAATCGTGAAATTCCATTTGAAAAAATCGTGATATCGTTTTGAAAAAGTCGTGATATCGCAGGCCAGCAAAAACGCCGAATTGAAAAAATGGTGATACGATTTGAAAAAATAAGTGAGAACGCATAATAACTTCCATTGCCTTGAATGTGGGCTTTCTTTTTGCTTGACAATTATGCTGTTTAGAAAAGAACTTGCAATATAAAAAAGGAGCTTAACATGAAAAACAGCCTTCTTTTGATTCTGGCAGCCATTTCTTTGCTGCTGCTGCTTTCGGCTTGTGAATCAGGGGCAAAGCTAAGAGTGATAAACGTTTGTTCCTATCCGGCTTACGTAAAGGTGGATAATGGCGCGCAGGTAACCATTCCCGCAGGTTCCAGCCAGGAATTTGAGGTGGATACCAAAACCCAGAATCCCTTGGGCGGGGATGTGAAAAAGGATGTAAAGGTATGGCTGATCGGCGAAACCTACAGCATCTTCAATCCCGATACCAACCAATACACTGATTCCACTACAGTAACCCTTAGCGCCGGGAAAACCTTGGAGGCCTATCTGAACCCCAATCGTGCCTCCATCAAAATAACTAACTCCAGCTCCAAGCTTATCACCAACGCTACAGTCTGGCAACACAGCCTGAACGGAGTGAATGTTCTCCAGATGGGCATTATGGAAGATCTTGCTCCCGGTGAAAGCCGCTTTCTAAGGGTTCCTTTCGGGCTTACCTTTTACTACCGTGTAAGCATCCAGGACGAGGACGAAGACACCTTCCTGTATGGCGATAATAACAATATTTTGAATAAAGACCAGCAATATCATGTAGTTCACACCGACCCCCAATAGAAAGAAAAGGAGAAAGATTATGAAAGGGAAATGGCTAAGCATAATTGTGCTTTTCTGCGCCTTCGGTTTAAACGCTCTAATTCCGCCCGAGTATGCAACTATGCCTCTGGAACAGGATCCTGATTTGGTTTCGGGAGTCTTGGACAACGGCCTGAAATATTACATAATGTATAATGGCAAGCCGGAAAAACGCATTGAATTGCGCCTTCTGGTAGATGCCGGCAGCGTAAACGAAGACGATGACCAGCTTGGCCTGGCACATTTTACTGAGCATATGGCGTTTAATGGGACAAAGAATTATCCCCGCAGCGAAGTGATAGATTATCTATCGTCCATAGGAATGGGATTTCACAATGGGCTGAATGGTGGAACCAGTTACGATTGGACTACCTACCAGTTCAAACTGCCAACCGACGATGAAGTTAAACTGCGTAAGGGCATCTCCATCCTGGCAGATATCGCCTGGCAGGTAAGCTTCGAGCCCTCTGAGATCGAACGCGAACGGGGTGTGATCATGGAAGAATGGCGTTTGGGACAAAGCGCTGATCGTAGAATTGGCGATAAAGTTGATATGGTTCGCATGGCTGGTTCTCGCTATGCAACTCGTAATCCGATCGGAACTCAGGATAATCTGAAAAATTTTAAGCACGATAGCCTACTTAGATTCTATCGGGATTGGTATCGGCCTGACCTGCAAACGGTGGTCATCGTGGGTGATTACGACCCGCAGAAGCTGGAACAGCTGGTAAAAGAGTACTTCGGAGTAATCCCAAAGCGTGAAAATCCACGTCCCAAAGAAAAATTCACGGTTCCCGACAATGCTGAGCCTCGGGCTATCACCGTTACCGACAAAGAACTATCCTATGGTATGATAGAAGCTACTTGGAAAACTGAAAATGTGCAGGTTGCAGACCTTGGTTCATATTATAATAGCCTTAAACAAGAACTATTCTATATCATGTTCAATGCACGTATGGGGGAGCTTGGCAAGCAGCCCAATGCTCCTTTTGCCTATGCTTGGGGCTATAACAAAAGCTGGTTGAAGGGTTTTGGCAGTTCGAGTTTCAGTGCTATTCCTGCGGAAGGCCGTAGCGAAGATTGCCTGAGAAGCTTGCTAACCGAGCTGGCACGGATTCGCCAACATGGATTCCAACCAGGTGAATTTGAACGTGCCAAACTGGAACTGATACGCTATGCCGAGACTGAAACTGCACAAAAGGGAACCCAGGATTCAGATCGTCTGATTATGAATATCCTTTATCGCTTGCTGATCAGCAGTCACACTGTAACCAGCCCTGAAATGAGGGAAAACATGATCAAAGGCATGCTGCCGGAGATCGGACTGGACGAAGTGAATGCCATGGTGGAGGACATTATCATCCCCACAAACCTAACAATCAGCATTACCGGCCCGGAAAAGGCAGGGGTCAGCTATCCCGATAAAGATGCGATCCTGCAAGTTTTTCGGCAGGTTGCAACCACGGAAGTGGAACCCTATGTGGACAACACTGTGAATGAACCCTTACTGGAACAGCTACCCATTCCTGGTAAGATCGTGAAGGAAGAAACCATTCAGCGCAGCGGGATAAAAAAATGGGTGCTTTCCAACGGCGTAACGGTTTTCAGTAAAAAAACAGACTTTAATGCAGATGAAGTGGTTCTGGATGCCACCAGCCCCGGAGGAAAAGCTGCCCTGAACAAAAAAGACTATAAAGCAGCAGAATTGATCCCCATTTATATCAGGAACTCAGGTTTTGGTAATTTTGATGGGACAGCCCTGCAGAAAGCTACAGCTGGCAAGATAGCCTATGTGGTTCCCCAGATCAGAACCTTCGGCGAGGGTTGGAATGGCGAATGTTCTCCCCGTGATCTGGAACTGATGTTCCAAATGCTTTATCTATACTCTGTCCGGCCTCGCTTCAATGATGAAGCGCTTTCCGCCTCGCTTACTCAGATGCGTGCTTTCGTGCAAAACTCCCTGCTCGATCCGGCCAATGCCTTTGACGATACCCTTAATCAGATCGTTTATGATAAACATCCTTTGAAAACCAACCTTCACCCTGAAGACCTGGACAAGATAACCCTGGATCAAGTGGAGCGGATATTCCTGGATCGCTTTGGGGACTATGATGACTTCACTTTTTGTGTCGTCGGAAACTTCGACGAAGCAGAGCTGAGGCAATGCTGTGAAACCTACCTGGCCAATCTGCCCACCCTGAAGCGTAAAGACAAGATTCGCGACCCTAAAGTGAAAGCCTTCAGGGGTAACAAGGAAGTCCGTTTTTTCAAAGGCAGCGACCGCAGCTTTGTATCCAATGTAACCCTTGGGAAGGCCGAGTATAACCAAAGGGAATACTTGAGCGCTAATGCTCTGGCCTTGGTGGCCAATGACAAACTGCGGGAAAACGTACGCGAAAACATGAGCGGAACCTATGGAGTTTTTCTCTGGACTTCCCTGGAAAAATATCCCAAGCCAAGTTTCCGAACCGATACCTGGTTGGGTTGCGATCCCGGCAGGGCAGAAGAACTGAACAAGGCAGTTTTTGCCACACTGGATAGTATAAGACTTGGTAACTTCGACGATAAATATCTGCAAAACGCCAAGACTACCATGCTGAAACGCTATGAAGAACGAATTACCAAAAACAACTATTGGGCTTCAAATATGAGTGATAGTGTCGGGAATGGCCTTCCGGTCGATACATTGATGGACAATCCGGGGATTTACCAAAGCTTGGATAAAAACATCCTGATTGATCTTGCCAAAAAATACTGGACATTCGATAAATCTCGCCTTAGTGTGTTTATGTTTCCCAAGGAATAACAACTAATAGCGCTAATATATAAGGGCGGTCTGCGGATCGCCCTATTTACTTCTCAGCTCTATCTGCCGTCTGTCTCAGCAGGCACCAGCCCGGGAACCTTGTTGAAGAGCCCCTTGTTTTCCCTCATCAACCGCCCAGATAATCCTCAGGCAATTATCAGGTGGGTACCTGAGTATTGTTTGGGATGCCCAAAGGAAATGTGCGGTCTGAGCACAGTGTGCAGGCATGGTGTTGATAAAATGCCACACCTAAATAACTAAAGAGAGTATTTATCACTTGACCAAAAAGATTATTTCTTGCTTAATATGGTTTATAACAGAATCACTCAGGTGCTGGCGTGATCATCTCTGTCCGGTAGGCCTGATGATAAGGAGAAGACGATGCATAAGTTTGTTTTGGTTATAGTATTTATCATACTTGCAGTTATTGCTTTTGCCGAAACTTTTATCAGTGGGACAATCACCAGTTCCGCTACTTGGGATCTCGCCGGTTCACCCTATATAATCAATGGAACTGTAAATGTTTACTCTACTGCGCAACCTGTGATTACCATCGAAGCCGGAGTGACGGTGAAGTTCAATTCCGGAGCTGTCCTGAACATAGGGCACACTGGCACCTCCACCTATAAAGGAGGGCTGATCGCAAACGGAACCGAGCTGAATCCCGTGCTTTTCACCGCCAATAGCGATACTCCCTCTCCGGGCTTCTGGAATTATATCCGCTGCAATCAATACATGCTGGAGGACAACGTAGTTTTCAACCATGCCAGCTTCGAATACGGCGGCTCCAGTAGCGGAATGGTTGAAGTGAATGGAGGAAGCCCCAGGTTTTACGATTGCGTTTTCCGCAATTCGGCGAATTATGGCCTTCACCATTCGATTTATTCCAGCGCTTACATTCAGAACTGCCAGTTTGAAAATAACAACAGCTATCCCATGAACTGGTATCCTGATCTGCTGGGTGGTATCGCAAGCGGGAACAGCTTCAGCGGAAACAACCCCGATCGCATTCTACTGAAGGAAATGGTAATCGCCCAAAATGCCACGATTCCGAACAAAGGCATTGCCTACGAAATGGCGGGAAACCTCACCGTGCGGGATGCAGAAGATCCCTTGCTTATTGTGGAAAGCGGAGTGCAATTGCTGTTTCGGGCTGGAAAGTCGCTATACATAGGTTCCACCACCTCTTCCGGCATAAGTGGAGGAATGAACGCCATGGGGGCAAGCTTTGGGGCGGTAGATCCTGAAGTTGGCTGGAATGGCATCGATTTCCAAACCTATACGATTGCCTCAAGCCTTACCGGCTGCAGCATCAGCGGTGTGAATAGCACACCCAGCGGGGCAGTTTACATTCGCTGTAATAATCCTCTCACGATCCAGAACTGCACTTTTTCGCAGAACAACAACTACGCCCTGAATTGCAACAATGGAGCGAATTTTTCGGTAAGCGGATGCGCTTTTAACCAAAACAACAGGCCGATCAATATGTATTTTGCGGATGCTCATAAGCTGGGCAGCGGGAACAGCTATCTGAACAACACCACACAAAGCATCCGCTGCCAAGGAGGAACTCTAAACTCAAACACATCGCTTACCCGTCAATCGGTTCCGCTGAGTATTACCAGCAATGTTTCCCTGTATGACAGCAGTTATCCGGTTCTCACCATACCCTATGGCAGTGTGCTGGAGTTTTCTTCGGGAGTAAACATGTCGGTCGGTAGCACCAGTTCCAGTAGCTTAAAAGGCACTCTGAACGCCACAGGGGTTACCTTCAGAGGGCTGGAAGCAGTTCCGGGATATTGGACGGGCTTGATCTTTAATGCCTTTGCCAGTTTCAGCACGCTTTCCGGATGCATTATCAAGGATGCGGGCAACAATAATTCTGCTGCCCTGAACCTGAACAGCCCCACGGCTAATATAACGGGCTGCACGATCTATAACAATGCGGCAACTGGCATCTACGTGAATCCGGGACGCTTACCGCAGATCTCGGGGAACGTGGTCTTCGGGTGTGGCAGTTATCCTCTTTCCATTGGGGCAAATTCACTTAGGGTGCTGGGACAGAACAACTATTTTTCCGGCAATGCCCACGATCTCATCCAGCTGAGAGCCGAAACTGTAGATACAAGCGGAACCTGGCGAAACGCTGGGGTGCCGTATCTGCTTACCGGCAGCTTTTCGATCTATGATTCCTCTTTGCCTCACATCAGGATCTTATCCGGCACCGTAATCAAGCTTCCGCATCTGGCGGGGATAACGGTTGGCTCTGGATCTTCATCTGCTTTACGGGGTTCCTTGGAAGCCACGGGAACAACCTTTACCCGCAGCGCGGAGGGCGAAGTTCCCTTGGGAATCCTTTTCTATCCCTATTTAAATGAAGGGCTTAGCGTGCTGACGGACTGCACTTTTGAATATCTGGAGCACAACTCCCAGCTCTGTGCGGTTTATGTGAATAACTCTGCCCCACGCTTCGAGAACTGCACTTTCAGCAATAATCCCGGGCATGGAATCGTAGGCACTTCTGCGGCCCGTCCGATCGTGAATAACTGCCGGTTCATCAATAACGGCGGCTATCCGATCAAGACCAATGCGGCAGCATTCGATGTGGTAAGCGGCGTGGGCAATTTCTTTTCCGGCAATAATCCCGATCGTATTTTAATCAGCGGCTCTACCATTGGCTCAGATTACACCTGGGATAATCCCTCCGTGCCAGTTGAGGTGTCTGGTGATATAAATATCTATGGAAGCTCTGCGCCTGTTTTGAAGATCAATTCCGGCCTGGTTCTACTTTTCCAAAATGGATTTGGGATGACGGTGGGCAGCACTTCGAGTCCGGCGCTGACAGGAGGCTTACAAGCCGATGGAGCTACTTTCGGCTCGCTTACAAATACTATGGGGACCTTCGATGGGATTCGTTTCAATGTTTATCTGGCGGCCGGATCCTATCTGCGCAATTGCATTATCCGCAATGGCGGAACCGACGGAAACGTGTGGGTTAATAACGCAGATTTGCCCAATATCGAAAGCTGCGTGATCCGCGATGGGAGTTTCGGGATCAAATTGAGCGGCTCAAATTCGCAGACAAGCATCATCCGCAATCATATCCTGGCAAATGAAGTGGGCATTTATATCTCTTCAAGTGCCAATCCCCTCGTCGGAACCACTCTCGGAGACGCCAATGCAATTGTGGGTAACACCTTATATGGCATCCAGTGCACTACGGGCAATACCATGAATGCAGAATACAACTGGTGGGGAGACGAGCTGGGGCCTTCGCAGCGATTGGGGGACGGAGTGACCGGGAATGTGGACTACACACCATGGAGAACCACCAATATCGGGGATGCGCCAGCCAGATTCCATCTTTCGAGCCCTGCTTCTGCGTCAGTAGTTCCAAGCCTTGTGCCCGTTCTGGATTGGGAGGAAGCCATCGATCCCAGCCCGGGCGACATCGTTAGCTATCACTTGGAAATAGCCTTGAACAGCGGGTTCAGCGTGGGTGTAAGCGATTATCCCAATCTCAGCTCCACGGTGTTTCATGTTCCCTCCGGAGTGCTGGCTGACGACACACGCTATTATTGGAGAGTTAGTGCCACCGATACCCAGGGGCAAACCACAAGTAGCTACGAAGCATATCTCTGGTTTGATATTGCCGTTCCGGAGTCCCCTGCGGCCTTTGCCATTCTCAGTCCCACCCAGGATGAAACAGTGTTGCTTACCAGCCCCTTGTTATCCTGGCAAGTTGCGCTCGATCCGGATCCAGGAGACACAGTTAGTTATACCGTTTACCGGGACATCAGCGCAGATTTTTCTGCTCCGGATAGTTTAACAACGGCTGCAACCCAAATCTACTGCGAATTTTGCCAGCCCGGAACCCTTTGCTACTGGAAGGTGAAAGCTACGGATAGCAGCGGACGCGCTACGGAAAGCGCGTATCAGAGATTCTGGACATCTACGGACGCAAGCCCCAGAGCTCCGGCCCAGATTTTGGCCGAAGTGATCGCCAACGATCTTATGCTGTCCTGGGATAGCGTTCCGGGAGCGGATGCCTACTACATCTACCACTCCCTGTTGCCAGATAGTGGATTCACCCTGTTGGGCAGCAGCGCGTTGGCATCCTTCCTGCATTTGGGCGCAGCA
The DNA here is from genome assembly GCA_964529335.1 of uncultured Candidatus Cloacimonas sp. GTDB lineage: Bacteria > Cloacimonadota > Cloacimonadia > Cloacimonadales > Cloacimonadaceae > Cloacimonas. Next base: position 3,408 of record CAZGWB010000089.1, on the reverse strand, counting down.
GGTGAAACTCGCGGCTTCTACAAGATCGTGGCGGAGGATACTTTCCGGCGGAAATAGTGATCAGCCAGTAGTATTGCAGAAAGGCTAAAGAGGCAATTCGTTATCCAGTTGTCCGGCGAGTTCCGTGTATGGCAAGTTTAGGATGGAACCGGTCTGCCATTTTTTCTTTCCGGAATTCAACGGCCTGGCTTTATCTGAACTCCACAATCTCATCCAGGGCTTTTCGATTTGCGCTGTTTGCAAAGCTGCTTACGGCCTTGCTATACAGGCTTTTTTCGGCGGGATAGCCAAAGGGGGAAAGAGCCACGATGCGCCAGGAAGCGGGAATTTGCAGGTAGGCGCGCAGTTTTTTTTCCGAAAAGGCAGCCAGCCAGCAGCTTCCAATTCCGTGATTCAAGGCAACCAGCATCATCTGGTGAAATGAGATGGCGGTGTCCACCAGATAATAATCCTGTCCGTTCAACTGCAGATTGTCTTTCTTGTCCGCACAGGCGATAATCAGGCAGGGAGCTTTGCGGATGAAGTAATTGGAAAGCCCGATTAATCCACAGTTCAAGGCCAGCTTTTGAATCTTGGCATTGTCGGTATAAACCAGATAGCGCCAAGGTTGCCTGTTTTGTGCTGAGGGCGCCAGACGTCCCGATTCCAGAATCTCGTTTAAAACATCGGCGGGGATGGGATCGGGCAGGAAGTTGCGCACACTGTGGCGTGAAAAGATCAGTTCTTTAGCGTCCATAGGTCCTCCTGGGTATTTATGTTGCGGATAATGCCGGGGTCGTTTACGCTTAGGTCGAGCCTGGCTATTCCGCTCTGCCTGATGATTTCTTTCAGGCCTTGCGAAACCTCGTGCGAACCAAGCTCCAGGCTGGCGGGGATAATTATGGGGTGTCCTCGCAGGCCATTATATACAGGGCGGATAACCGCATCCGGACTCTGGGAATGCACCCGGGCGAGGCTGTCCAGGGTTTCGGAGCGCACGAAGGGGAAATCCACCGGGAACACCAGAAATCCGCTGTAGTCATTGTGCGTGGATTCTTGCAGCACTTCACTTCTTGCCCGTCGCAAAGTGGCCAGCATATCCGCGGTATCGGGATAGCGGGCTACATGGTAGGCCAAACCCGCCTGCTCCAAGGAGCTGCAAATCGTATCCAGAAAGCTTTTACCATTGTGCAAAGCCTCGGCTTTGGGCATTCCAAAACGCTTACCTTGGCCGGAAGCCAAAATGAGGGCCAGCAGTTGTTTCATGGTGTCCTTATCTGCTTAAATGGCAGATTTGCCCCAAGTGCCGTTCTGCAGCCGCCCATCCCGCTTGCCAGTAAACTACAGCCATACTCATCCATGCCATTCCATATAATTATATGATATGAATAGGGTGAGTATAGCATCTGATCCCTGGTGGAATTCCCGGCGGGGTTAGCAAGCAGGCTGGGGTGCAGCATGGAATTCACAGCGGACAAAGTTATATTTTATAGCGCGTTAAAGGCTTCTATAGCCTGGTCTAACGGTTCCAAATTGGTTTCGAAAGTCTCGATCCAGTACTCGGGATCCCATTGTTTTTGTATCTCTTCGTAGGTTTTGCCTTGCTGCTCCACCCAGGTATAGTACTTCAGGTTATGGATACGTTTCTTGTCCTGATAGCTCAGCTCCAGCAGGTTGTCGTAGCTTTGGGCGTTCAAGGCAGCTTCGCGGTCCAAAGCGGCTTGCAGACTGTTATAAGCTCCCTTGCTGTCTCGTAGCTCCTGCAGACGGGAAAGATACATCTCAGCGCTGTCGGTAAACATCGTGAAGATGATGTCGTCTTCGTTGTATTCGTAATATTTGGCCATCTTTATGGCGGCCAGGAGGTTGGCAATAGAGGATATGCCCAAAAGCGAGAGATCTTCCGCATTGCTTATCCCGTTCTTAGCCAGGAATTCCAGTCCCGCCGGCTCGTTGAACAGCCGTAAAAGCCGCATACAGTCTTCATCGCGGATGGCAGTAACCATGTCCGTTTGGCGCACGTTATGCACCCAGGGAATATGCTTGTCGCCTATGCCTTCGATGCGGTGGCCACCAAAGCCATTATTCAGCAGAGTGGGGCATTCCATGGCTTCGCTGGCGTTGGTTTTCAGCAGGGGAAAGTGCTTTTTCAGATAATCTCCTGCCGCGATTGTACCGGCACTTCCCGTGGCGCTAACGTAGCCACTGAGACGGCTGCCGGGTTTTTTTACCTTATCGTAAACTTCTTGAATGGCGTTCCCGGTTACATGATAATGCCAGAATGGATTGCCAAACTCATCGAACTGGTTCAGGATAACGTAGCTTGGATCCGGTCGCAGTTCGGCGCATTTGTCGTAGATTTCCTTCACATTCGATTCGCAGCCGGGAGTGGCGAAAACTTCCGCCCCAATCTCATGCAGCCAGGTAAAGCGTTCCTGACTCATCTCTTCCGGCAAAATGGCAACTGCCGGACAGGCCAGAAGGGCACAATCGAAGGCTCCTCCCCGGCAGTAATTACCCGTGGAAGGCCAAACAGCCTTGTGAATCTCGGGATCAAAGCTGCCGGAAACCAGCCGGGGTGCCAGACAGCCATAGGCTGCTCCCACTTTGTGAGCACCCGTAGGAAAGTATTTGCCTACCAAGCCGATGATCCTGGCTTTTACTCCCGTTAGTTCAGAGGGTATCTCCAAAAAGTTCGGCTGGCCAAACAGCCCAGTTTTAATGTCATTTTTCCAAGTGATGCGGAAAAGATTCAGAGGGTTGATGTCCCAAAGGCCAATCGGTTGAATTTTTTGCTGTATGGCCACGGGGATGGTTTCCGGAAACATTTGCTGCCGGATGGTGGGCAGGATAATCCCGCGTTGTTTGCACCGCAGAGCGTTCTTCCTCGCCACTGCGGCATCGATGTTGGTAATCAATTTTGGCATTTATATACTCCTTAGTTTATATCGCTTTTAAACACAGAGAAAAGCAGAAATGTATTTTTGTATGGGCTGGAAATACTGATTCGGATAGCAGGTTTTGATGCGTAGATTGGTTATAACGCTGAGATTTTCTTTTTTTAAACCACAGAGAAGAGCAGAGGGGAACAGAGAAAAACAGAGGATTGTTTGAAAAACAAAGATGCAGATTTGATTCATATCAGAAGGAACCGAAATGCTCAGTTGGCAGGTTTTGCTGTGTAGATTGGTTAGAACCCTGAGACTTTTTTTTTTAAACCACAGAGAAAAGCAGAGAAAAGTAGAGGGATTATCTGAAGAATATATGGATGATAATTCTGATACGTCTGCAGGGTGCATATCCTTCCCAGATAAATGGTTTATACCATGATCACTATGAGGCTTGCTCGTAAAAATATCTTTAACTCTTTTACTCATTGTCATAAAACTCTGCTTTTCTCTGTTCAGCTCTGCTTTTCTCTGTGTTGAA
>CAZGWB010000088.1:0-11691 GCA_964529335.1 uncultured Candidatus Cloacimonas sp. | reverse complement strand
CTCCTTCCAGATCCAGATGATCATGGAAATGGCTGCACATAAGGTTATCTCGGAGTTGAGACTAAGCCATATGAGCATCTTTTCCGAGCATGGTGGAAAATGGTTCATTCTGGCTAATCATTCTCCGGAAAACGAAGCCAGGCTGGAGAAGCTCAAAGCAGAATTCAATGAAGAACTCTTTAAACGTTTTCTGGGTTCGGTAAGCATCAACCTTTCCTGGAATACACGTCTGGGTTTGGCTGATCTGGATAAAAAACACTTCCTAAAAACCATTGACAGATGCTTTGATGACATGGAACGGGAAAAACATGCCAAGTTCGCTGCCTATCTACAAAAGGACGGTAAGTGGCAATCCGAAAACTTCGTGATCAACCATGAGAATATCTACAACGATCAAATCTGCGATTTCTGCAAACGCCGCAACAGCGATCAGGACAGCATACAGATTTATCAGCGGGAAAACCCAGATGATGGAGCGGTGCGCGTCTGCAGTCAATGTCTGAAAGAAGTGCAACTGGGTAAGCACTTGGCAAAAGAAAGGCAGTTCATGATCTGGCAAGGTAAGTCAAATGATGATACTTACATCAGCTTTGCGGGATTGTGCTTTGGCAAAGCCGACAATAGAGAAATGGATGATCTACTTCCTGGTGCCTATTACTTCTCCTTGAACGGTGAAGAACTTGTGCTCCATGTTCCTACCAGATATCTGGCAACCCAGGTTCCCAGGCTCCAAGATGGACACGTGGCTACTTTTGAGGATATCGCTCAAACGGCAACGGGACTAAAAGCCAATGCCACTCTGAAGGGAGATGTGGACAATCTGGGCTACATAATGAGCCGCAGTTGGCCAAAAAAAGATCAGGGGGAGCCTGAGTGCTCAATCACCGAATATGCCACCCTCTCTTTCCTGATGGACTATTTCTTCAGCGCAACCCTGCCCCATCTCATCCGGGAAAAAGACGATAAATCCATCTATACGGTCTATTCCGGCGGAGATGATTTCGTCCTGATCGGAGCTTATGACAAAGTGATCGAATTCGCCCAAAAACTGAACCAGCAGTTTGGCAAGTTCTGTGCTGAAAACCCAGGATTGCATTTCTCGGCTGCGATTACCCTTAATCACCCCAAAGCTCCGATTAAGTTCCTAATCTTGGAGACAGAAAAGCAACTGAAGAGAGCTAAAAAAGCTGACAAAGACAAAGCAAACCTCTACCTTTTTGAAACCATAGCAAAGTGGAGCATTCTGCCCCGCTTGATGGGTTACTCAAAGCAGATTGGCAAATGGCTGAATAGAGATACGGGTGTAACAAAACAATTCTTGTATCGCCTGCTTGCCTTTCACGAAATGTATCTACGAATCCAAAACAACGAAGCAACAATACTCGACTACCAATATGACGCTTTACTGCATTACAACATCAGACGAAACATAGCCCAGTACAAACACAATGAACCCTTAAATGAAGAAGAAATACAGCAGCTTAGAAACATCTCAACCATAGATGGCGAAAGTATTATGCCACATCTTAGAATACCCGTATGCTATCAACTATACCAAAACCGTGAAAACAAAGGAGATAATCATGGATGACAACCAAATGAAAAAACTCTATCCTGAATACTCAAAATTCAGATTCTTCGATCCCGATACAAAACTTAAATGGATGGCGGAATACGCAGAAGCGTTTGCATTTCAAATTTCCTATCAAAGAAACAAAGATATGACTCAGAAAAAAAATTATAAAAATGAATCTATCCAGGCTTTGACAACAACTAGGCTAAGGAACTTTTATAATGAGTTCTTGAGAATAAACGATATCAAGGATGGGGAACAAAAATTAGTAATGATAATGCTTCTTAAAGCCAAGGTCAATTACAAAAAGCACCAAGCAGGGGGTTCTTCTATTCCTGCAGATTTTGTAAGATTTATTGAAGCACTTGTAAACCAAATTAAACCAGAAAACCTAGACCAAAACTTTCAGCATGCTTGTTACATTATGCAGGCCATAGTAGCCTATATTCCGAATAGTGAATTACAAGGAGATTAAAATGTTAAAGAACATCGAAATTAAAGGGTACATTTACTCAATGAGCGGTATCCGCATTGGCGGAAATAAAGACACCATGCAAATTGGCGGTATTGACTCTCCGGTTGTAAAGAATCCTATAAACAATATTCCCTATATACCAGGATCGTCTTTGAAAGGGAAGACGCGTTTCCTTCTAGAACATAGATATGACTGCTATAATGAGAACACTGGCGAAGTTTCAGGGATTTTATCGAAATCCCGAATAAAAGATATGTATTGGAATACAAATCCAATTGCACTAGTGTTTGGATTCGTAAAAACAGAAAGGAAAGATGATTCTTATAAGACTTCAGAAAATTACGACGATACAGCTTATTACCCCACAAGAGTAATATTCAGGGACTCAAACATAGTCGGAGCTATTCTGGACCCTTCGGTTCTTGACGAATCAGAAATCGACAAAGATATTCCAAATCTAAAGCTAAAAATGGGTAGTGATTTTTCTGAGGCAAAAATGGAAGTGAACATCAACCGGATAAGTGGCACGGTGAACTCAAAAAGCGGTGGACCAAGAACTATTGAGAGAGTCCCGGCTGGGACAGTATTTGATTTTTCTGTAACTCTCAGAGTATTCAGGGAACAAGAAGCTGAGAACCACAAACAATTATTGCTGGAAGGCTTGAAGCTACTTGAGAATGATAGCCTTGGAGGTTCTGGAAGCAGAGGATACGGCAGAATAAGATTCTTTGGCTTAAAATGCGTAGATGGAGAAGGTAACGAAACAACAATTGAGCTATAGCTCTGGGAAGCAGTATGAAAACCTATAAGATCACATGGGAGAGCCTATCTCCCTATAGAACCGAGTTACAAAGTGATACTATCTTTGGCCACATGGCTTGGGCTTTACGGTATCAAAAGGGTGCAAGCTTCTTGATGAAAGTAATAGAAGAGCTAAAGCGCAAGCCTTCTTTAGTTTTTTCCTCAGCATTCCCCATTGGCTTGCTACCCATACCAGCTATTCCTTGTCCAGATCGGGTAAAGAGAGTTATTCCGGATTGGATATCTGTAGCCAAAGACCTAAAAGATTTAGCGTATATATCCCGTAACTACTTAGAAACCGAAAATTATCGCTTCGATTGGGAGACAATCCTCAATGATCGTAGCAGATTACATAAAAGTCCAACCGAAAAGACTCTTATTTTTGGCAACACTATTGACAGGATATCAGGAACAACCACAGAGGATATGGCATCATTGTATGCTGCAGAAACTTTCTTTCAGGATAACCAAACCCTCTTGGAATCGTATCTAAAAGCTGATTCCGATTTCATAACCCGTAACGATATCCAGCAAGCTTGTCAATTTATAGCCGATTATGGATTTGGGAAGGATAAATCTACCGGAAAAGGCAGATTCAAGCTTACTATCTCAGACATCGAAGAAAAACCAATAGCTGACAGTAACGCATTCCTTAATCTCTCAAATATGGTTCCCTGCCCATCTGATTCTACCAAAACCGTTTATGCCGGATTCACGAAGTACGGTAAGCTGGGTGGTAGTTTTGCCCTTTGGGATTCTCCCTTTAAGTATCCCATATATATTATAAAACCGGGAGCTGTGTTTTGGGATACCTCTCCACATGGCAGCCTTCTGGATAATGTCCATCCTTCAAGCAAAGATGAAAACATAGTTCAAAACTTATATTCATATTCCATCCCAATCCGGATAGGGGAGACACAATGATTAAGAAAGGCGATATCTCCTATACAATTACTCCACTTAGCAGAATACATATCGGCAGTGGTGAAGTGCTTGATCCCTTCACTTATATAGTGAAAGATGGTTATGCATTTTACCTTCATCAGCAAAATTTTATAGACTATTTAACAAAGAACTACTCAGTAGAATTTAAAACAATTCTTAATAATGCCAATTATATAAAAATCGTCGAATTCCTGCAAAGCAGATTTAACTCTAACATCCCCGAGATATACACGTTGAAATATCCGGTCAAAACAAGGACAACCCCCAAGGATGTCCACCAATTCATCAGGACTAAATTTCTTCAACCAATCATACCGGGAAGTTCACTGAAAGGTGCTTTCCGAACAGCGGTAATTTCTACTCTATATTCATTGAAACAAGATATCAAAGAAGGGTCTGATTTTGAATTCAGAGTACTTTCACCATATCCCAAGGGAAAACCAATCAAAGTGGAGGAAGATCCCTTTAAGTTTCTAAGATTTTCTGACGTTACAATCGATAATGAATGCATATCGCTAATAGAGATTGAAAGAACCAACAACTTAAGCCCAAAACAATACCCAAAAACTTGGGCTGAAGTAATTAAGAAGTCTTCAGCTCCAGTTGGTAAGATTTCTATAACCTTCGTAATGGATTTTCTTAATCATGAGGTAATAAGATTATTATTTCCAGATGATCAAAATGCAAACAACAAGCTAAAAACAATTTTTAGCCATGTTAATCACTTCTACAAAAAGAAGCTTCAGGAGGATATCGCGAAAATGAGTGTCATTCAGAAAAAAAATCACCTTAAGTCTATCTTAAAAGAATTCGATAGCTTAAAACCAGGTGATTTCATTATGAAAATTGGCCATGGAAGCGGTAAAAACTATTTACAGGCTTATCATCCCTCCTGCAATCCTCCACATACAAGCAGCGTAATAGAATACCAACCTCTTGGTTGGTGTATGTTTACATTCACGAAATAGGAGTTGTAAAAATGAAAAAAGCTCAAGTGTTCATCTCCACGCAGCAGAACCCTGTAAATGTTTTTCCGCTTCTTATGAAGGAGTTTTCTGGATGCACGCCCATAGCAGTATCTTCAAAGGTGGCATTAAATCTGCGCTGGACAGCCAATCTGGAGTTTGTTTTACATCGAAAAAAACTTGACCCAGTCCATGTTCACCTATATGAAGAAGATGAAAAATCTGGCAATGCTCCCAATACATTGAAGGAAACCCTGCAAGAATTTGATCAGGTTTTCTTCAATATTAGCGGGGGAAAGAAGAATCTCATTTTGCTGCTGTTGGAAGCTTACAATCTCAGAAGCAATCCTCATGATAGAATTATTTATGTTGATAACAGACCGACCACTGTTAAGGTTTTCGAAGGCTATCGAAATGTTGGAAGCTATCCTGTCCCTTTTCTACTGGATCTTGAAGATGTCTTGAACCTACATGGTTATACAAAGCTTCAAACCCCTAGTAAACCTTCCTATCTGTCTGAAATGGACAAACCTGATGATCAAATCAATCGTCGTATCGCCAAACTTAATTCGTTCTTTTTGGAAGACAATGACTTTGCCAAGCTTCTTTATTCATATTTCGGGAAAGCCCCTTCGGACTTTGATGACAAATCCAAAATCAGAGCGAGAATCGAACAAGTAATTAAAGAGCACAGGCCTAGCCTTGAACAATGCAAAGTCTATTTGGATCCTGAAAACAAGAACTCCTATGAAACCTTGTTTCAGGAGATTGAGGAGCTTAAAAAGTCTTCACAAACTCAAGAACCGGAATATCGTGATCTTAAGGACATTTGGAAAAAATGGAAAAGAATCTCAAATGAATATGAGATTTTTTCAAAGTATTGGTCTTGTATCAAAAGAAAGCTTGTCGGCCTTCTAAGTGATATGATTCATTCTGACGATTCTACATTATCTGTGGATCAGCAACAGATCTCAAAACTTGTAGGTTTCTGCAACCAGATATCCGGAAAAGATTCTTCCGTACCCGAAGTCCTTACCAGAAGAACTTTAACCAAACTTCTTGATTTTGACTTAAATCACGGACAAATCATGGAGGATATGTTTGCAGAGCAAGCCATAAAAAATCTTATGGATGTACAAAACAGGATGTACTTTAACATTAAGGTATATCCCCTTGGTTACGATGAAAATGGAACAGCTACATACCAGGATCTTTCTAGCAACCAGAATTTGGTTGAATTTGATGCTGTGTTCGTTACCAATTCTGGTACCTTGACCTGTTTTGAATGTAAGACTTTTGGCTTTGAAGGAGATGTAGTTAAAGCAAAGGACCAGTCGTCACATTCACATGGTGGGGTTTTCAGTAAAATCATTTTGGTTACCCATTTGCAAGGAAGGCACTTGAACGACCCAGAGATGCTGCCTTACATCCCTCAGCAAGTTTCTGCTCAGTTAGAAGCAGTAAAAAAGTATAATGTCGAGATCTGGTATTTTGATGAAATAGCTGAGAAGATCAGCAATTCCATCAAGTAACACAACCGGGTCGGGAATATGCTTCCCGGCCCGGTGTTGAATTTCAAAATCTACTTTCTTATCAGTTTATAAACTTCTGCAGCTGCCGTAGCTAACACTACTATCAATTTCAATGCTTTCAACATTTTTCACCTCCTTATCTTTTTTGTTTGGCCTTTATCCACGATCCATTACAAACAAACAAGGAAGCTGGGTGAGGGCTTGGAATGCCCCCACCCAATTAACTTTTAGTTATTTATTGTGGATTTTTCTGTGCTGGGCAGCAGATACCACGCTTAGATTCGAAGGGCGATTGTCGGTTTTGTTTCCGTTGATATGATGAACATGATGACCAGGTCGGATTGCTCCTCCCATTTTGTTTGCTGCTACGGTGCGATGGGTAAACTTCCAGCCGGAGCCGGAGTTGTATTGGCGATAGCCGTTGTAAGATCTGAATTTTGCCATGGTGGCCTCCTTTTTTGTTTTGTGTTTCTACAATGATATATGCTTATCTCAGTAGAGGGTCTGACAAAAAAGTTCTATATCAGATCATGGATCTTATCCAGGCTAAACATCCTTCGGTATCTGGGATCCTCCGCATCGAATTGATAATGATACACATCCACGGGCAGAAAATGCCCTATAGCAATTCCCAGAGCCATGCATAGTGCCGTAGGGGCTGTTTGGAAGAGGTGGATTCTTTTCCAGTGATATTCTTCCCGAGCTTGGTTCAGCAGTGAATTTATTTCTTGAACCCAGCGAAGCCAGTTTTCCTCCAAGCCCAATACACCTTGATTCTCTCTGGCTTTTATTACCAGGAAGTTTTCCACCTGCAGATAGGTCCGGCAAAAATCCTTTGCTTCTCCGATTGGATTGTGGCTTCCGAGGAAGATTATCATGCCCAGTTCTTTATTCTCCGGTTTAAAGACCTGCAAATTTCCCCGCACTTTAAGGCAATCGTTTGGCTCAACGGACACGTTTTTCAATTCTCTGGCGTTATGACTGCCATAGAGAGTAAAAACCTCTCGGTAAGTAGTTGTGGAAAAATCCAGCTGCATTATTCCAATTGCCCTTTTAAAGCCAAAGATGGCTCCGATACCCATTTGCAGGGTGCTGATCTGTCCTGAATAAAACCAAAGGGCTTTTTTGGGTAGAAGTGTGTTCTCCAGCCTGTTGAATCGATCTGCTGCTTTTTTAACCAGATATTCTTGCCAGACTTGTGCATCAAAGGCTAAGTTTCCTTCTCCGTATATGGCTAAGTCACTTGTGCCTATCCCATAAAAATCGTCCAAGACCTCATAGCTGAACCAACTGTATTTCTCTATTACCTTAGTTTCCAGATTCGTTTGCCACTTCGATAGTTCTTCTTCCGATCCATTGAATTGGACAACTGGCAGGGGAACAAAAGGGCTATTCAACCATTCATTAAGTTGCTCTGCGCTTTTTACCCTATACACCAGGTTTGTTCCCTGTGCCTTGCAGCATGATATCTTTTTTCCTATTTCCTCAGCCAGAATTATCTCACCTCCGCTTGACACTATGCCGCTGTATGCCAGGTTATTTCTCGTTTCTCCCGTTTTATCCAGCAGGGCTGCCATAACTGCCAATTGCCAGGAATTGCCTTCTATTGACGAGTTAAATCCGATCAGGCAGCTGGTTCCGCTCAGTTTTGCCAGGTGGCTGCATTCTTCGTTTTCGCTGCCACAGAGCGCCAAAGCCCTTGGTTTCGAGCTTTTTATCTCATAGATTGCTGCGTGAGCAAGGCAGCTTTTTCCAGTGGGGCTTACAACCGGGAAACAAGCTACTTTGGGGGAATGCCGGAAAGCTTCTCTCAGCTTATCAGGCTCAAAGCCTGTTTGGGAGCTTAGCTCGGAATCAAAATCACCCTGTTTCAACAGCCAGATCATCGCTGCCAGTTTCAGTTCTGCCGAGTTTGCATTGATAAACAGCTCTTTAACCAGATACCCTTCAGCGCTTTCCACCCTTTCTTGAATTATGTATTGCCGGATTATGGGCACAAGAGCCTGTATTCCATTATCCAGATATTGCTTAACCGAATCTCCAAAGGCTGGCATATTAATCCCTTAGCAACCTTAAACTAATATTCAGAAAAGCTTGGGCAGCCTGTACCTTTACCGGAGTAAAGCTTGCCAAAACAAGTTTTTCGGGAAGGACACCCCTGAAAACTACCAGTTCGTTACAACGGATTTCCGCCTTGCGGTTTATATAATCATCGTCGGGAATCAGGATAAGATCCTGACATTCGTTCTTATGCAAAGTATATTCTCTGGCATAATACACATTCTCATCCTGTTGTTTTGCCAATACCGAAAATGCAACATCCATACCATTATCCGCAGCAGCCAATGGCATGGCTTCATTTATGCTCTCCCAGCCCTGGATGGCAAGCTGGGGTATCCAAAGTTTGTCCTCGTGAATTCGGGATCGCAGTTCCAAAGTAAGTTCGTGTTCTTTTATCCGGAATTTTGCTTCCGGACTGAGTAAATCAATTCTCTTCGCAGTTTTATCTTTTTTTGCACTAAGTAGGCTTTCTTGTAAGGCTTGCATAATCTGTGCGTTTATTGAGGCTATCACCAGGCTGTTTTCCACTTCCGCTTCGCTGAGGTAGATGCGATTATCTGTCTCCAACAGATAGCGGGATGAACCCTTGTGCAATATCAGGTCTGATCCGGAGCCCAGCCCGGTAAAGGAACTAAGCTTGTATGCCTCGAAATAGCCGTTCTCTTCCTTACCAGTTATCAGACACCAGATCTCATACCCATTTAACCAAAAAACAATGATGTTTCCTGCGGCGGTAGTATCTTCAGGATTAAGGTCTTCAAAGCTGAGCTCCTCATCTACGGGAAACACCGCCTCTATATCTTCTAGGTCTTCAATTGTTTCGTCAATTTCTGTTTCCAGGCTTGCCAGATACAGTTCATACAGAAGTTCTTTATCTTTATTACTCATTTTTTTCTCCTTGGAGCAGGTCAGCGCCCTTGTCTTTATATGAGCTAAGCACCCTGCAGTTCTGACAGATTTTCTTCAGGTATTTTTTCACGAAAAGCCTGCCTGCATCTTCGCTTATTCCTTTGTCCGCCATGGTTTGTTTCAGCTTGTCCCTTATTCTTTTGTGCAATTGGTAGATGTTGTCCCGGCTTTCCTGGATAAGTCTTTTTGTCCCTTCCGGATTGTTTGCTTCCAGATCGTGGCACAGCACATTCAATTCGTTATCCTTCCAGTTTTCGGTGATTGCCAAACCGAGGTTAGTAGCTTCATGACGGCATTTTAGCTTGTATTGAACCCTCTCCAGGGATACTTCAAAGCTTCCACCCTTTAAATCCGACCAATACTTCTGTAGCTCGTTTTCACTGCCGAGTATTTCTTCTCCCAGTTCTGTCATACATTTACCCAGGATTATTCTGGTTACCGCATACAGGTATCGACTGAATGACTCATCATCCATTGTCAGCTTCTTTACTTCCAGATTGGTTTTTGCCTCAATCATTTTTTGGATCATTTTCCCAAACAAGCATAGTTTCAGGTCTTTCAGTTTAAAGTTGTCTTTCATTGCCATGTCTTGGATAAAGCGGTAATGTATGCTTTTGGCCTTCAGGCACATATTCATCAAAGCATATATTCTGTATAGAGTCGTGCGATTGCTGTTCAGGGACTCCGGATCAAACAACGCCTTCCACAGAGCTTCCGTGTAATCCTGAATGTTTTTATCGTTTTCCGGATCATCAAACCAGGTTTTATATCCTGGCAGGGTTTCAATATTATTCTTCATATCGTTTTCCCCTTACTTCTTATGCTTTTTCCTTTTTGTCCGTTTCACTTTTTTTGTCAAATCAAACTTTCGGAATCCCATATATTAGCCTGAGGGTTGAACATACTCCGGTTGGCTTTTCTTTGCAAGGGCACAGCCGGAGCCTTTTCAACCAAGTCAAATCCAGGAGGAAAACAAAATGGAAAATAAAACCCTGTCTCTGGAGACCCAGCTTGCTGAACAACCGCTTGGAGGTTTTCATTTTTTTAGGTTAAGGTTTAATTCCCAATTCCTGAAAGAAGACTTTATTGCAGCAAAGTCACTTTGCTTACAGGAAATGAAGTCAGATGCCTTGCAAAGTTCTGAAAGGTTGGAGCTTGCCCGCTGCTTTATGCTTTTAGGTGAATCCGAAGATGCTCTGCATTGTCTTGACTCAGTACTCGAAATCGAGCCGGAAAACCTGGATGCCCTGAATGCCAAGCTCAGGCTCTTGAAGTCTATCGACAAGATATCGGATTACTACTCTCTTCTGCAGCAAAGCCTGGTATTGCATCCCAGGGAACAGGGCTTGTATGAGTTGCTTGCCTCTTATTATGCCGATCAGGGAGATGAAGAGGGCATCCAAAGGATAAAAAACGATGCGGAGTTGAATGGATGCAGTTTACCTGATCCCAATCCCATTCCAGATCCTGTTCCGGATCAGGAGCAAAACCCGGTTTATAATGACCCTCTCATGCTCGAAACTTATCTTTCTCTTTTTGCCGGAAGGGAAAACTTCCATGCCCGCCAATGGATTTCTGATAAGGGAAAAACTGGCTATACTCCTGTTTCCGATCCATTGACTCATCCTCACATCCGAAGTCATTTATTGGGGCTTTATACCATAGGCGCCTACCAACTCAATCTTTCAAATCAGGTAAAGTGGATCATGTTTGACTTGGATGTCTCAAAAGAATATCTGAACGACCTCAATGATCCTCAATTCAAAGACTGGCTCGAAAACGGGTTCTATGAGGTATTAGGGAGAATCCATCAGCTTCTCTCGTCCTTCCATCTAAGTCCTCTATACGAATTTAGCGGTTTCAAGGGATATCATATCTGGCTGCTTTTCAAACAGTTCATCAGTGCTTCCTTGGCTCGTGGCGTTGCCCAAAAGCTTGCCACTCAGTTTGATCTGGGATCATATCCTTTTACTCTGGAAATCTTTCCCAAGCAAACCCGCATTTCACCTACCAATTTGGGAAATCTAGTTAAACTACCGGGGGGAATTCACCGGATTTCCGGTCTCAGAAGCTTTTTCCTAAAGTTCATAGACGGAAAACCAGTTACCACTTACTCTGGCTGTCTTTTCACTTATCTCAAAGTGTACCTTACTAACTCCTACCGTTGCTATGCAACTACTTGAAAAACTTGATTATGCCAAACTGGAAGATAAGGAAGCAAACCCCGATAAGGCTGAGAAATGGACATCACACAAAGAACAATACATTTGTCACTACTCCAAAGCTCTGTTTATGGCAGAGCAGTACCCACTCTGCATCGACTTTTGCCAGTCTGTCCTGAATGAGAAAAAAGCCATATCCAAGGATAATCAGTTCTGGGTATTACGCCGCCTTGCTTTGTCTTATTTTCGCACAAACAATCCTGAGCCT
>CAZGWB010000087.1:0-12175 GCA_964529335.1 uncultured Candidatus Cloacimonas sp. | reverse complement strand
TGAATACATTCCCATCGGTAGACATTTTGGCTCTGCATTATGCAAAGGTCTTTAAAGTTTAGAAATATGTGTCGAATCAGGAGCTAAAATGCGAAAACTTCTACTGGTGTTTATGTTAGGGTTTGTTCAGCTAATGTTTGCCGCAACTCAAGATCTGGGTGAGTCTGCGATGAAAAGGGCATTCCGGATCGAAAACAAAGATTCTTCCGGAATGCAGATTAGTTTTCAGCTTCCGAATTACAAGCTTAGTCCTGCTTCTTTGGGCGGGGCATCGTATCAACGCATCGAGATGGAAGGTGCTTCCTATCTCAGCGCCTCAGGTATGCCGGAATTGCCCTTTTTCTTCACCTCTCTTGCCGTTCCTGCCACAGGGCTTGTGAAGGTGGAGGTGATATCCTCCTCTCAGCGGGTGATTGGTGAATTCACGGCTTATCCCGTGCAGGAAGATTTTGAATCGGAACAGCCCAAGGGTGTTATTCTCGATGCCGGATATTATTCTGGAGGCGGAGATTATCCCGCAGCAGCATTGCAATACGGCGATCCTCAAATCATGCGGGACCTGCGGATTGTGAACATCCAGATAAATCCCTTCATCTTCAATGCTGCATCGCAGCAACTAACCATCCACGAGCAGATCAGCCTGAAAGTAAGCTTCACCGACGGGCAGGGAATGAATGAACTCAGTTCCCGACCGATGCAGCTTTCTCCCAGCTTTGGCTCTATGTACGAATCCTTGATCCTGAATTATGACTATTACCGGGGTGCCATGCTGGCAAACGTTCCACCCCGCATTCTGATCATCTATGGCAATAGCACTGATGCCAACTATCTCGCGGCAATAAACGATTTTGCACTCTGGAAAAGACAAAAGGGAGCGGAAGTAAATCTGGCCAGCACTGCCACAGGTCAGGCCGGAACCACCACTACCACCATCAAGAACTATATTCAAGCCCAATTCGATAATCTGGAAACGCGTCCTGACTTCATAATCCTGATTGGGGATACCTCGGGTTCCTTTGCCATCCCGGCTTTTACAGTTAGTAGCGGAGGAGGAGATTATCCTTACACGCATCTGGCTGGAAATGACGGGCTGGGCGACTGCTTCATCGGAAGGATCTCGGTGGAATCGACAGATCAGCTTTCCACGATTCTGGCCAAGGGATACCTCTTGGAACGCAACCTAAACACCAGTTCAGCCAGTTGGCTAAATAGGATGTTGCTGGTAGGCGACTGGAGTCCGAGCGGGATATCCTGTATGTATATAAACAAATATATCAAAGAGATAAGTAGCGATGTAAATTTTAATTATAGCTATACGGAGATTTACAGCGATGCCCCTACCCCTGCCAGTATGAATACGGCTCTCAATCAAGGCGTGGGAGTGTTCAATTACCGGGGATATATAAACATGAGCAACTGGAGTCCCTCCGAAAGCGCTCTTTACAATGGATACATGCTACCCCATTCGGTTATTATTACCTGCGCAACAGGTAATTACGCCAATGGAACGGGAACCACGGAATCCTTTATCAGGCTCGGTTCCAGCGCAAATCCCAAAGGAGCAGTCACTGCTATAGGAATGAGCACTTCCAGCACTCACACCACTTTTAATAACGTGCTTACAGGCGGGATCTTCGACGGCATCTACATCCAGGGAATGCGAACCATGGGTGAAGCCATGTTGCATGGTAAGCTATATATGAACCAGATGTTTGGGGTTTCATCTCCTTCCAATGCCACGAGTTTCGCTCATTGGTGCAATCTGATGGGTGATCCCACTCTGGAAGTGTATGTGGGGATCCCTTCCCAATACTCAATTCAAGCTCCTGCAAACCTTCCGGTCGGTTCAACTCTGCTGGATGTGGTGGTTCAGAACTCCGGAGGCAGCCCTGTAGCTGGTCAATGCGTTACCCTGTCTTTGGGCAGCCTGATTTTGTCCAGAGCCTATACGGATGCCAGCGGCCTGGCATCTTTGGTGATGCCGGAAGATCTTACTGTAGGAACTGCAGTGATTACCGTTTCCGGGCATAACTTCAAGCCCTTGCAGCAGAATATACCTATCGTAGCAGGTGGTTTGATCCCTGGGAATATCAGCATAGATGATAATAATGTTGGTTCCTCGCATGGAAACTCCGATGCCCAGGCCGATGCCGGAGAAATTCTTGAACTGAGCTTTGCCCTTCGCAATACCAGTGGCGGAGGAATCCGCGGTCTGGCAGGAACAATCTCCTGTAGCAGCAGTTACGTTAGCATAGCCAATAGCGCAATAAGTTACGGAGACATTTCCAATGGTGCCACCGCAAACAATCAGCTCCCAGTAGTGGCAAACGTTTCTGCAGCATGTCCTGATGGAAGTAATATACGCTTTGCCTTGCAGCTAAGCAGCGCAAATGGAACCAGTTATAACATTTCGATGCATTTGATGGTGAGTAATGGCAAGCTGGAGATCGTGTCCCAGTTTGTGATCGATGGTCAGGATTCTGCCCTTGATCCGGACGAGACTGCCGGAATCCGTATCGGGATTAAAAACAGTGGCAGTAATTCACTAACCGGACTGAGCGCTCAGCTACTCAGCAGCAGCAGCTTCGTTAGTATAAACACCCCCCAGGTCTCCTACGGGGACTTGGCTCCCAATGGACAAGCTCTACCCTCAGGTGATTTCAGCATATACATAAATGGCCTGTGTATTCCGGGCATGGTGATTCCTTTCGATTTGAGAGTATTCAATGCTGCCGGTTTTGAACAAAGCATGCCCCTTACCTTCACAGTGGGGAACATTACGGTTACCGATCCCCTGGGTCCGGATTCTTACGGCTACGTAATCTACGACAATGGGGATCTGAACTATGACGATTGCCCTACCTATAGCTGGATTGGGATCGCTCCTGCTGAAGGTGGAAGCGGAACCGCTCTGGCGATAACCGATGCTTATACATCTAGTGATGAAGGTGATCAGGTTGGTGCAGATGCTTTGGAAGTGGTTATCCTGCCTTTCCGCTTTAGTTTCTATGGAGAAGAATACGACCGAATAACTGTTTGCAGCAATGGTTTTATAGCATTGGGAGAAACCGGAAATGCAGAATTCAGGAACTTCCGTTTGCCTGGAGCCATGGGTCCCAATCCGATGATCGCACCTTTCTGGGACGATCTTGCCACGACCACTGGTAGCGGGATTTACAAATACTACGATGCATCCGGACACCGGATGATAATAGAATGGTATAATCTGATAAACGGTAAGAATGGCAGCAGCCAGGAAACCTTCCAGGTGATCCTTCACGATCAGGCGTTTTATCCTACCAGCACTGGCGACGGGCCAATCCTGATCCAATATAAAGTATTTAATAATGTCGATTCGCAGTCGGGGGAACGGCATGGGAACTTCTGCACCATCGGCATCGAAGACCATACCGGAACCAGAGGCTTGGAATATAGTTTTAACGATAGCTATCCAACTGCTGCGGCACCACTTACGCATCTTCGGTCTTTGTATATTACTACGCTGCCTATTGTTACCCCCGGTCCCATCATCCGTCTGATGGATGCCCAGCATTATGACACCAACGAAAATGGGTTTCTAGAACCAGGTGAAACAGATTACCTGGTTCTGCCTCTGAAAAACGTAGGTGATGCTATTGCAACAAATGTAAGCGCTACACTCAGCAGCTCCGATCCTTATGTGAACATTACTTCTGGAACCGTGAACTATGGCTCAATACCGGTTTCGGGCATAGAGAATGGACAATCGAATTTCGCTTTTACTATTTCTCAGTCCTGCCCGCAGGATCATGTAATTCAATTCAATGTAAGTATCAGTTCGTCCGAAGAAAACTGGCAGCGCAGCTTCTCCGCAAGCGTTCATATGCCGGAATTGCAGGTTGAAGGTTGGGTTTTTGACGATTTTACCCTCAATGCAAATGGTCTGCTGGATCCGGGTGAAACAGGCAGCTTCCTGCTGAATATCTATAACGAAACTGAGCTTACTGCCGAAGAATGTGTGCTTACTATCTCCGAAAGCAGTCCCTACATTTCTTTCAGCCCTACGACTATAAACTGCGGTTCAATTGCCGGAGAAGTGCATTTCCAGGCTTCCACACAGATCACCGTTAGTGCCAGCGCAGTAGTTGGCACCGCTATTCAGATAACTGTGCAGATTAGCTCAGACAACGGGATGCCACAAAGCGAACAAATAACCCTGCTAATCGGAAACCAAACTACCAACTGGAACTTTGAGGATAACAATGGTGGTTTCACTTTTGTAAACAGTGTAACTCCAGGTTGGGAATGGGGAACCAGCACCTATGCTGGCGCTTCCAGCGGAACCAAGGTTTGGGGAACCGTTTTGAATGGCAATCACGCCAGCAATGCCACCTACCAGTTGATTTCTCCTCCAGTAACGGTTAGCTCGGCCACGCAACTCACCTTTAACCACCGCTATCATGCTGAACGAACCAATAACTCAACCTATTGGGATGGAGGCCAGGTTCAGATCTCGGTGGATAATGGAGCTACCTGGAACATGATAACCCCGGATGGCGGTTATCCTGTGTCAGCAGTAGCGGCTTTGGGATATCAGCCTGGTTATTCTGGCGAAGTGACTGTCTGGACTCCTGCCACATTCTCGCTGGGTGCCTACAACGGACAGAATGTGAAGATCAGATGGTATTACGCTTCGGATACTTCGATTAACTTTGAGGGTTGGTTTATCGACGATGTAAGCTTTGTGAATGCAGCAGGCGGCAACCTGGAAGTTGGCAAAGTAAGCGGGACCTTGGATGATATCACCATTGGCAGAGATATCTCCGGTGCTGTGATCAGCATTGGCGATTACAACCTGCTCCCAGAAAATGACGGCAGTTTCAAAGCCTTGCTGCCAGCTGGAAACTACACAGCTCAGGCTGTCAAAGAAGGTTATCGCAGTGTTCCAGTTACGCTCAGTTTAACAGTGGGAGCAGTTATTCCCAGCATCAACCTTACTTTGGAGTTCTTGCCGTATCCGCAACAGCTTAGCTGGCTGATTGAAGGAAACAACCTGTCTTTACGCTGGTCGCCGGTTAGCGATTCCAGACTGGCTGGCTACAAAGTTTACAGTAAAACCGGCATCGGAACTTGGAACTATCTGACCAGCACTGTTGATAATAACTGGACGGGAACCCTAAGCGCAAGCGGCAACCTTCAATACAAGGTGACAGCCTACTATAATGATGGCTGGGAAAGCCTGCAACCGGAAATCATCAGTTTCAGCTATCCCTATGGCGGAACGGACGTTCAGCCCTTACCGGTTTCCCAAGTATCCATTCAAAGCAGCGGTTCATCCAGAGTTATTAGCTGGAATCCTGTAACTCAGGATACCATGGGAAATGGCATCACGGTTTGGGGATATAGGGTTTACGCTGGGTTAACTCCATCCTTTGATTGCTCGGCAACCAATCTGATTGGCACGACAACCGAAACCTCCTATAGGGACAGCAACCCTGCCACAAAGCGGTTCTACAAGGTAAAGGCCATTCTGGGTTATGCTCTTGGCGGAAGATAAAGATATCGATTGTATAGAAAAAAGGGGCTGCCAACCGGTAGCCCCTTGTTTTATCTTCAGCCCAAGAATCTATAGATTTACTCGCGCTCCCAGCGCCAGATAATGCACTGCGGCAAAGGTGTAAACCTCGTCGATGTCCGAACCGCCTTCCAGGAAACGATAGCCAGCTTTCAGGCCTATCCTGGGATTGAGGTCGTAAACAGCTCCCACAAATACGTCTTCAGCACGGCCATAGGGTGAGGCCAAACCTTCTGCCAGCATAACCAGGTCGAGCTGGGGGCTGATCCGGTAGCCAGCTTCCAAGGCCAAAAGAGGAACCAGTCCGGTATTCGTTTTGGTGGCTTTCTTGTTGCCAGTGGTTTCCAGGGCTATCTCTGCATCCCGCAGCTTTAACGAAGCTCCAACTGAACGGATCAAAAACCATTCACGGGGTAGCAAATAGCGATATTGCAATCGATAGGAGTCGAAACGGTAGGTGGCGTCGATGGGCTCACCAGCAAGGAAAGTTTTTCCCTGATACTTAACGGGTCGATCAAATTTGCCTTCGGCCTTCAAAATAAGCGGTGTGGCCAGCAGCGAAACCTGGTGACGGGGATGAACCTTCCAATGCACATTGAGACGGGCTTGCAAGGTAGGGGAAAGATCGAGGTCTTCTTTCAGGGAAAAGCGGGTATGATTATCGTTATTGGGTATTCTTACGTCATTATATCCAGGTAGGACGAGTCCAGATTCCAGGTCAACTGTTATGTCCGGCTTGGCCCAAAGTGACAGGCCTAACACCAGCGCAGCAAGCAGAATCAGTATTTGTTTCATTGATTAACCTCATATATTTGTATTATGATTTTCATATATATAACATAAATGAAAGGCGCAGACAGGCAAATGCCATCTGCGCCAAATCAACTATAGCAGTTACTTCGTATATTCTATTTCATAAGAATCATTTTATGGCTTTGGCTGAAGTCTTTGGCTTCCAGGCGATAGAGATATATTCCGCTACTTACCTTGTTCCCTTGTTCATCAGTGCCATTCCAGACCACTTTATGGTTGCCTTTGGCCAGCTCGCTATGCAGCAGGGTTTTAACTATCTGGCCTTTGAGGTTGTAGATTTTCAGGCTGGCAGCTTGTGGGCTGGCCAGGCTGAAAGAAATGGTGGTGCTGGGATTGAAGGGATTTGGATAATTTGGATAAAGGGCGGAAAGCACTTCCGGACTGCTGTTATCTTCATTGCTGCTGGCCATTCCGCTTACAATCCTGATGTTATCGATTGTCCAGCCTGGATCGGTTAGCTCATCGTCGGTTGATTGATCGCTGAGGCGGAAGCGAAGATAGACGCTCTGTCCTGCAAAATCACCAAGGGGAACGAATTCTTTGCGCCAGCTATCCCAAAGGCCGCTTTTTGTCCAAATCACTTGCCAATCAGTCCCGTTTAGTGATACTTCAACCCTGGCCGGATCGTAAGTCCATTCTGTGTATAGGTGGCTGTCGAAGCTAAGCATAACGTTTTCTGCAGCGGGGATGTAGATTGGATTTGTAGTCTTGATCCAAACGTTGCAATTCATATCGTAAAAGCCGTTCCCACCCCAACTGTCGGTGATGGCGTATCCTGAGGCAGAAAGCTCGTTTTGCCTAACCCAGGGACCTTCCAGTTCCCAGCCGGAAAGGCCGTTTTCCCAATCTTCCGAAAAAATGGTGGTTATCGGGCTGAGGTTAAACTCCGTGTAGTTTGCTCCTTCGTTCAGAGTGACGGTTCCGAGGTAGGGGTAATAGCCTTCAGAATATATCTGGATGGGGTATTCTCCGCTGTAGCCGAAATAGGCATACTGCCCGCTCACAAACAAAGTATCGGGATACACGTCGCCAATAATCATACGCGCTGCAAGGGGTTGGGTGCCGCTGCGAACTAATCCGGAAAGAGTGGCTGCGGGTTTCGGGCTTAACCCCAGATCGAGAGTAGTCCAAGCTCCATTGTAAACGTTCACATTATTGATCACCGTATCGTAATAACCTTTTTTGCGGGCTCGGACGGTGTATTGTCCGGTAGCCAGGGGGCGATAATAATTCCCGGTGCTGGCAAAGGAGGTGCGGGGTTCGAACCAGGGTGCATTATGCTGTTCGATTATCACTTCTGCTTGAGTGGGTTCTGGGCCGATCAGGGTTCTACCTTTCAGCATGGAGGAGGATGGAACAGAGGTCGAGAACATCAGGGCGCGGTTTAGCAGCCAGTAAACACCGTTTCTGCAGCGCTGAACCGTGTTCATCATTAGCAGCGAATCAGGCTGGATGTCGCGTGTTCCGCATTCTACCAGCATGGCGATGGTGCCATATTGCTGATACATCCAGTCATGATATGCGCCTTTGCGGCTGAGATTGGGATACACTTCGTAAGGCCCGGTTCCGTCTTGTTTTATTATTTGTGCCCCCATCCCTTGGGCGATGGATGCGGCATGCGCAATGTCTGGACTGGGGCGGATTTCCTTCCAGTTAAAGGGGTAATATACCTTTTCAGCGAAGTTGCCGGTGCGTGAGGAATGCCAGCAGATGGAGTAGATAAATTTCTTCTGATCGCAGAGATTCTTTATTGCCTGATTTTCGCTTTCGCTCATGGGGGAGGGGCCGCGGTAGTAATCATACACTTCCAAGCCACCAGGCTGCATGAGGGTATCGCCATGAATCCAATTGAAATTAAAATTTCGGTTTATATCAACACCGTCGATGTCATAACCGGTCTGGGGAAGATAGTCGAATATCCCATTACTGTTATTGTCCCGTTTGTTTTTGCGGTAGGATACGTCTATGTTTGAAGTTACCACGTTATGTCCTTCAGGATTAACCGTGGGTACAAACCACAGGTCAAGTTGGCTGATCCACTGGGCATAGGGCTGTTGATAGCGATTTGCCAGTATCTCGGAAATGTTATTCATGGTTATCTGCACGCCCAAAACTTCTTCGGCATGAACCTGTCCCACAAAAAGCAGGGCGGGTTCGTCTTCCGCCACGCTAACGTTATCGGAAATCTGCATGGCATAGATGGGGATATCTTCCAGCTCCGAATACCCTATTATCACCATTCTGGCGATGTCGGGATGGGCTTGTTGCCAGCCTTGGAGTTGAGTATGTATCTGATCATAGGTGTAGTAGCAGGTGGGCAACACCGCCGCCAGGCAGGCAGGTAGCAGTATGGCCAGAGCGATTAGCAGAAATGCAGAGTGTTTCATGATATCTCCAAAATTCATTGATCAATTATGTCTAATGCAAGATTCAATCCAAAATCCTGCCTTAGAGTAAAACTACAATCTTACCGTAGTCATACCAAATGATCATATGGTATGATTAAGGTATGACAACGATATGAATGCAAGACTATAAAGCCTGCTTATTCCCGGTAATAGATTGCCTGAATGGGATCGATGGCGGCTGCTTTAATGGCCGGATATAGCCCCGAGATAAAGCCGATCAGCAGCGAAAAGCCCAGCCCCAAGCTTACTCCCTGCAAGGGTAAACTGAGGGGAAACTTGATTGCCGAGCCGATCAGAACCAGGATCAGCCAGGCCAGCAGCACTCCGAAAACCGCTCCCATAAAGGCCAGGGACATAGCTTCAAAGATGAAGTAAAAAAAGATGTCGCTTTCGCTGGCTCCGATGCTCTTACGGATCCCGATCTCGCTCATGCGCTCCTGAATGCTGATCAGCAGTGTGGAAAACAAGCCTATCCCCCCAACTATCAAGGAGATGGAAGCAATGGCGATGAGGGTGATATTCCACTTTTTCATAAAGCTGTTTATCTCGTTGTTGATGGTCAGCATAAAGGTGCCAATATCCAGAAACTGGAAATTGGGATACATATTGTGGCGTGAGAGCAGCAAACGGCGCGCATTCTGTTTCAAGGTTGCGTAATCCGCTTCTGAAGCGGCTTGCAGGTATAACTGGTGCAGCATTCCGCCGGTTCCGAAATTCCTGGCACCATAAGCCAGAGGAACGTAAACTGCCTGCAGATCGTTGTTTCGCTCCCAGCTATTGAAGTTCATCGCTCCCCCGCTATTCAAAGCATCCGGAGCCAGAACTCCCACAATTGTAAAGCGGTGTCGCCCAAGCTGAAGCTGCTGTCCCACGGGTTTCTTTCCCTTGAAATATTGCTCGGCAAAGCCCTGACCCAATACCGCCACGGCTTCTCCCTGCTCTTCTTCGTAGCTGCGAAAGTATCTCCCCTGTCCAATCAAATAGCTTTTGTTGAGGAAAAACTGGCTGTTGGTAGCCCGGAGCTGGATATTGTTGGTTTTGTTTTTCAGGCGAAACTGGCCGCTGGATTCGATGAAGCCGTAGATATATTTGTAGTTCAAAGCTTCGCGGATTGCCAGAAAGTCTTCGTAATTCAAGCTGGGAACGCTTTGTCTGGCACGTTTTATCCGGCTGCGGTTGCGCACTGGTTCGTCGATATCCTCGCTTCCTCCGGGAATGATGATCAGGGATTGATTCCAGCCCATGCCTTCCATGTTTTTCTTGATCAGCCCTTTCAGGGCATAGACGCTGGAAAACATGCTGACAACCGCCAGCACACCGATTACGATTCCCGTTAAGGTCAAAAGCGATCTCAGCTTGTGGCTCAGAATGCTCTGAAAAGCGCTTTTGATCCCATCCCGGAAATGCATGCTCTACTCCAGCTCGGTTTTACAGCTTGGGCAAAGCTTGTAGCTGCCCCTTTCGCGGCTGTATTTCTCGATCACATAGGCATGTCCGCATTTGGGACATGGGATTGGTATGGGTTTGTCGTTTGTGATGTATTTACAATCAGGATAGCGATTACAAGAATAGAATGGACGGCCGGTTTTGCTTCTGCGGGCGGTTAGTTCGCCTATCCCGCATTCCGGGCATTTCACACCCAGGGTAATCGGGCGGCTATACTTGCATTTTGGATACTGGGAACAGGCGATGAACTCGCCAAACTTTCCGCTACGCCGCATCAAGGGACTTCCGCATTGAGGGCAGTTTTCGTCCAGGGTGGTGGGAACTGAGATCACGATATTTCCGGCTTCGTCGCGTTTGAAGCTCTTGCTGTTTTTGCATTCCGGATAGCGGCTGCAGGAAAGGAATTCTCCCCCCCGGCTGTGCTTTACCAGCATTGTGCCGGTGTGGCAAAGGTCACAGGCAATTCCGCTGTCCTGCACGAAGCTGCCTTTTTCTTTCTTAACGTCCACGCTGGCGATCAGGCCTTGCAATTGATCATAATAGTTCTGCACCAGATCAGTCCACACAATCCGGCTGAATTCCACCTCGTCGAGCTTATCCTCCATCTCGGCCGTGAACTTCACATTGAAGATGCTGTCAAATTTATCCACCAGAAAGCGGTTAACGTCGTTGCCAAGCTGTGTTGGAACGAAAGCTTTTTTCTCCATGCCCACGTATTTGCGGTTGCGGATAGTGCTGATGATCGTGGCATAGGTGCTGGGACGGCCAATCCCTTTAGCTTCCAGTTCTTTGATCAGGCTTGCCTCGGTGAAGCGGGATGGCGGAGTGGTCCAGTTCTGGTTGCAGAGCAGTTCGCTGTGCTCCAGCAAGTCGTCTTTGGCATACGCTGGGTCGATTTTTTCGCCCTGCACGATGTTTACATGCGGATAGGCCTTCAGAAAGCCTTCTTCGGCAATCTGATTACCCATGGCTGCAAACTGGGCAGCACCGATCTCGATACGGGCATTGGTAACGCTAAGCTTTACAGGCTTCATCTGAGTGGCTATAAAGCGTTGCCAGATAAGGGTGTAGAGCTTTAGCTGCTCCTTGCTTAGATGAGCGCTCAGGCTCTCAGGAGTTTTGAATGGATCGGTGGGACGGATAGCTTCATGCGCATCCTGAGCGCTTTGCTTGTTTTTGTAAACTCTTACGCTGCCATTAAGCATACTACTGCCAAAGCGTTCCTTGATCAGGTTTTGGCATGCACTTACGGCTTCTTCGGCGATGCGTGTGCTGTCGGTTCTCATGTAGGTGATGAGTCCTGTGCTTTCCCCACCGAGGTCTATGCCTTCATACAGGGCTTGAGCGATGCTCATGGTTCGCTGAGCCTGAAATCCCAGGATCTTTGAGGCTTCTTGCTGCAAGGTGCTGGTTATGAACGGTGCCGGAGGTTCCACATTGCGGGTGCTGCGCTTGATTTCACTTAGTTTGGCGCTTTCGGTCTTAATCTGCTCCACGATTGCTTTGGCCTGTTGTTCATTGCCGATTTCCAGTTTCTTGCCATCGAATTTATCCAGGGTTGCCTTGAACTTCGGCAGTTTATCCTTCCAAAAATCAGCTTCTATCTTCCAATATTCCTGTGGCACAAAAGCCAGAATTTCCGCTTCCCGCTCGCAGATGAGACGCAAAGCCACAGACTGCACTCTGCCCGCTGAAAGGTCTTTGGCGATCACTTTCCACAAAAGCGGACTGATTCCATATCCCACGATGCGGTCGAGAATGCGGCGCGCTTGCTGGGCGTCCACCTTGGCCATGTCCACCTGGCCTGGATGTTCAATGGCCCCTGTAATGGCCTTGGCGGTAATCTCGTTAAACACGATCCGGTAAACCGGCTTGCCGGCGATTTCTTTCTTCAGGGTTTCGCTGAGGTGCCAGGCTATGGCTTCCCCTTCGCGGTCATGGTCGCTGGCCAGAT
>CAZGWB010000086.1:0-12326 GCA_964529335.1 uncultured Candidatus Cloacimonas sp. | reverse complement strand
CAGGCTTCCTGAGTTAAGGCCAGCAAGCAATTGAAGTTCGTCGCTTCCGGGAAATAAATTTCCTGATCGCTGATGATAACGTCAGCCCGAGAGTAACCGCCACGGGATTCGGGTCCGTAGCTCTGGGTTTGGGTTACCCGGCGTTTTTCGATTACGGCAGCTCTGGCCAAAATGATCCCTGCCAGAATCAGGCCCTGACCTCCACTACCGGAAAGTCTGATTTCATAGTTTGCCATTATTCGCCTCCTTTTTCCTGAACCCGCTTGCAGAGGGCAGCATATTCAGAGCAGAATTCAGGGCGCACCTCTTTGCGCAAAACACCTCGGATGATCTTGCCTTCAACCTTTTCAGGAGGTAGTTTGTCCACTGCAGTAAAAGGAATGGAATTATCGCGGAAATCCTTCATCATTTGCGGAGCTCCGCCTTTCTTGTTCAAGCGACCGAAGATCACGGGACAAGCACTTACCACTTCGATCAGTGAAAATCCCGGATGATCTATTGCATCCTTGATGATTCCCTGCATTTCCTGCACGTGGAAAGCGGTGGTTCTGGCAACAAAGGAAGCTCCGGCACCCATCGCCAGATTGCAGATATTGAAATCGGGTTCGATATTGCCGTAAGGAGCGGTAGTGGCAATGGCTTCGTGCGGAGTGGTGGGACTGCACTGACCGCCGGTCATGCCATAGATATTGTTATTAATGAGAATCACAGTTAGATCTATGTTTCTGCGGGCTGCATGGATCAGATGATTGCCGCCGATGGCTGTGCAATCGCCGTCTCCGGTTACCACTATCACTTTCATATGCGGTTTATGGAGCTTTACCCCTGTGGCATAGGCGATGCTTCGTCCATGCAGGGTATGCAGGGTATTGAAGTCCACATACACAGGCATGCGCGAAGAACAGCCGATCCCCGAAACCATAGTGATGTCGTCGCGGTCCAGATCCATCGAGGCTATGGCGCGGATAATGGCGCCCAAAACGATGCCGTTGCTACAGCCTGCACACCAAACGTGGGGAAATTTCTTGTCGTGCCGCAGGTATTCATGGATGATGCGTTGCGGGATGTTTGCCATGGTTTAACTTACCCCCTTTATTTTGCGCAGAATGTCGTTGGGAGTGATCAGTTGTCCGTTCACTCTCTGCAGTTTGATGATGCTGCTGTCGCTTTTTTCTTTGGTCAGGCGTTCAATCTCGTGGATCAACTGGCCTTGATTCAGTTCGGGCACGATCACCGTATCCACATTGCGCAGCATTTTGCGCACTGCCTCATCGGGGAAGGGCCAAATGGTTAATGGCCGCAGAAGGCCAACTTTGATTCCTTCTTTGCGGGCTATGGCGATAGCGGCTTTGGCTGCACGGGCAGTAATTCCTGCCGCAAAGATGGCTATTTTGGCATCTTCCATCTCATGGCTTTCGATCTGCACAAGGTCGCGGATATTGTAAACGATCTTTTTGCGCAGGCGTTCCATCATATCGGCCGCTTCATTGGCCTTGTTGGTTGGGAATCCGTGCGAATCGTGGGTTAGGCCTGTTACGTGAAAGCGGTAACCTTCACCATAAGAAGCAAGAGGTGAAAGATACTTCTGGTTTTCATCGTAATGCTTATACCATTGTGGAGGCACAGTTGGCTTGATGCGGTTGATAACGCGCACATTTGCCATATCGGGTAGCTGCACGGCTTCACGCATATGTCCCAAAACCTCGTCCAGAAGCAGAATAACGCAGGTGCGGTATTTTTCGCTGAGATTTACAGCCCGGATGGTAAGCTCGTAGCTTTCTTTTACCGAATCGGGATATAGAACGATGGCTGGAGAATCTCCATGTGAACCCCAACGGGACTGCATGATGTCTGCTTGGGCTGGGCTGGTTGGCATACCCGTGCTGGGACCCATGCGCTGAACGTTTACCACCACGCATGGTGTTTCGGTTATCTTGGCAAAGCCAATGCCTTCCTGCATCAGCGAGAATCCCGGTCCGCTTGTGGCGGTAAGGGATTTTGCCCCAGCCAAAGAAGCACCGGTAATGGCGCAAATACTGGCAATTTCGTCTTCCATCTGCACGAAAACACCGCCCCGTTTGGGCAGTTCAGCGCTTAGGATTTCAGCAATTTCGGTGGAAGGTGTGATGGGATAACCGGCGAAGAAATTAACTCCGGCATCCAATGCACCGTAGGCCACTGCTTCGTTGCCTTGCATCAATACGTTCTTGCGTTCTCTGATCTGCTGCAGTTCTTCCAGTTTGCTTTCCTGCTTGCTGGCCTGGCTATCCTTTATGGTTTCAGGTTTTACCTTGGTTTTTGGTTTGTCCACAGCTTTCTCTTTTTTGGTTTTATCTTTTTTCAGCATGTTGCGTTTCACTCCTTCAGCGGTCTTTTGCGCCTGTGATGGCAAAATCCGGGCAAAGCCGGTCACAGGTTTCGCAGTGAATACACTTTTCAGGGGCTTGCACGAAAGGCGAGCCATCGCTTTTGCGTCCCAAACAGCCGGTGGGGCAAAAGGCTACGCAAATGCCACATTTTTTACACCAGTTATAATAAATCAGCACGGGAGAATCATCATCACCAGGGGCTTTTACCTCGGTGATCTCCACCTCCATTTTCTCGGGGGTGTCTTCCGAGCGGATAATCATGCCCACACGGTCTTTTTCGACTTTTTTAGGCATTGAGTTCCTCCACTTATATCTTTATTTTTTGATTGCTTTCTTCAGGAAATTGCCCAGGCGCTGACAGCCTTCCACGTTCTTTTCGATGCTCTCATAGCTAAAGTTTAAACGCATGGTGTTATATCCCTTGCCATCACAGAAGAAGCTGTTTCCAGCCACATAGGCCACGTTTGCTTCTTTGATGCAATCGAGCAGCAGGGCATTTGTATCCAGGCTTTCGGGGCCTTTGGCCATCAGGAACAGACCGCCTTCGGGGTGAGTCCAGGTGACTTCTTCGGGCATATACTTGGCCAGGGAATCCAGCATTACTTTCTGTTTTTCCGCATACATTCTGGAAATCTCGGCGATCTTGGGATCCAGATAGCCTTTTTCGATGTAGCGTGCGGCAATGCGTTGAGTGAAGGGAGGTGTGCAGAGATCTGTGGCCTGTTTGCCAACCACGATCTTATCAAGCACATCGGGATGACCGACCACCCAGCCGATCCGGAAGCCGGGACAGAATATCTTGCTAAAGGTTCCCAGCAGAACCACATGTCCGGTGCCATCGAGTTCGTAGATGGTTTTTTGGGTTTCGCCTTCGTAGCGGAGCTCACGATAAGGGCTGTCTTCGATAATCAAAACGTCATATTTGTAGGCCAGTTGCAGGATTTCTTTCCTACGGCGTTCGGTCATGGTGACGCCTGCGGGATTTTGAAAATCCGGAATCAAATAGATGAATTTTGGTTTCTGGCCTTTGGCACAGAGTTCTTTCAGATGAGCTTCCATGATGGCGGGATCTTCACCTTCTTCGTCCATCGGGATGCCGATCATATTGGCACCATAGGAATTGAAGGCAGATAATCCGCCCAGGTAGGATGGCAGGCCAACTATTACATAGTCTCCGCGGTTGATGAACATCTTGGCGATCAGGTCCAGAGCTTGTTGGGAAGCGGTGGTGATGATCATGTTGTCGATGCTCATGTCCACACCGGTTGCCTTGTAGCGGTTTACCAGCATGGTTCTCAGCAAAACGTCCCCTTCGGTTGCTCCATATTGCAGAGCGAAAGCCGCTTCGTTGTCCATGACCTCGTTGATAATTCCTTTCAGTTCTTCAGTTGGGAAAGAGGCAGGGCTGGGAAATCCTCCGGAGAAGGAAATCAGGCCGGGCTGACCGAGAAACTTCAGCAATTCGCGGATTGCGGAACGCTTCATACCTTTGATGTTGGTTGACAGGATATCGTTTAGATCGGTGATCATGATGATCCTCCCTATATTTTTTTTATTTACTCTCTTCGTAAACCAGGACTTTCTTGTTGTTTTTGCGCCATTCCTGGTAAGCCTTTTTGATTTCCAGTTCCCACACAATGCGTTTGTCGTTGTCTTCGAACGAAATTATGTCTATGTAAAATGTGCGTTTTGTTTTGCCCATAAAGCTCTTGCGAGGAAACTCCACCACTATCTCGCCATCGATATTCAGCAGGGTGATCTCATTCAAAAAAACACCCTCGGCAATCTCGATCACGGCTCTGGCTTCCACGCTTCCGGTTTGCACGTCGCGAAAATGTATGTTCATTCATACTCCATTTATTTTATGCACACCCGCTTAGTTTTCTTACACTTATTGGTCAAGCTATTTTTTCTGGTCTTCGGCAGGGGGAATATCTTCGGGGGCGGGTATCTTTTCCTCGCCTGGTTCCACTTTCTTGATTACGGGTGCGCTTTGGGGATGATCATTCAGCCTGAACAGCTCGGGAAACTTGGAATCATAATAGAGCACGGTAAGGCTGTTATCCTCAGCATAGATCACATGCACGGTGCGGGTGGTGGACAAAAACCAGATCAGTTGCTGGGTTTCCTCGTCAAAGTGATTGGTTTTGCCATGCATTTGCTGCAAAGTTTCCATCACCAGAGCATCGTATTCTTCGGTGTTTTCGGGGTTGTATTTGATGAACCAGCCTATGATGCGCTGGGTTTTGGGTTCCACGAAAACCAGGATCGCATCCACCAGATGACTGTCGGAGGGGAAATAGCGAACGATGTCGTTACCGGAATCCTTGGCCTGAAAACCGCTTAAGGCCAAAAGAGAATCGGCTTCAGAAAGGGGAATGGCGTAGCTTAGGTTGAACAGACCTGTCTGAGCCTGAAGTCCACAAGCGGCCACAAGCAACAGCAGGAGGATGCATAGTTTATTCATTATTTATCCCATTTTTTGGTAGTTAAGTCCATTTTTTAACGTGGCTGGAGAGCGTCAACCAAAATCTCATTCTGTCCAAGCTCGCCACCCGGAAGCCACCCGGTAGCCACCCGAACTCCTCGCGCATCGGGTTGGGGAGGCTTGTGCGAGGCACAGCGGAGGCTGGGGAGAGCTTAGGATGGAAGCAAGGTTATTTGTTCTCAATCAGCAGCTAACAGGATAATCAGATAAAGCAGGTTCAGGCCAGCATTTCCCGCAGGCTTTGCACCAAGCTGTCAATCTGTGCTTCAGTTGTGTTGAAACTGCACATCAAGCGAACTTCGTTCTTGGCTTCGTCCCAAGTGTAGAAAAGATATTTCTCCTGCAAAGCAGGTATTAGCTGGGGAGGCAGGATTACAAAGACTGAGTTCACGGTAACCGGTTGCGTGATCTCCACCTGGGGGATTTGGCTCAGTTTAACGGCCAACAAAGCTGCCATTGAATTTGCCTGCAATGCGTTTTGCTTCCAAAGGTCGCCTTCCAGATAGGCTTCGAACTGGGCTGCGATAAAGCGCATCTTGCTAAAAAGTTGGGTGGCCTGTTTGCGGTAAAAACGCAGATCATGTGTGAGTTCGGTTTGGAAGCTAATGATGGCTTCGCCAAATAGCAAGCCGTTTTTGGTGCCACCAAAGCTGATGATATCCGCACCAATGTCCCTGGTCATCGCTTTGAGGCTGCAATTCAAGGCTACTGCGGCATTGGCCAGCCGCGCACCGTCTATGTGCAAAAGCATTTTGTGGGCGTGGGCAAAGTCTGCCAGCGCTTTTAGCTCAGCCAGGCTGTAAAGCGTTCCGTATTCCGTGCTTTGGGAGATCGAAACAATACGGAACTGCGAATGATGCTGATCGCGATCGCCCATCAAACGTGGAGCGATCAGTTCGGGAGTCAGCTTGCCATCAGGAGTTGGTATGGGATGCAGCCTGGCTTGGGTTTGTTTTTGTACCGCACCGCATTCATCCACGTTTATGTGTGCCGTTGCCGCACAAAACACGGCATGATATGGCTTCATCAAGGTTTGCAGGCAAAGAACGTTTGCTCCGGTTCCGGTAAGGGTAAACCAGGCTTCACAATCTCCCCCAAACAGGTTTTCGAGCTCTTGCAGGGCTTTCTGGGTCAAGGGATCGTCGCCATAAGCCGGACAGTAGCCCTCATTGGCTTTGGCAATGGCTTGCAAAACGGCAGGATGCATCCCACTATGATTGTCTGAACCAAAACTGATCTTATACATCTTGTCCCTTCTGTTTTAGCCTTCCAAGGCTTGTGTCAGATCGGCCAGCAGGTCGTTCACGTCTTCAATGCCAACCGAAAGCCTGACCATTTCATCGGTGATCCCCGCTTTCTGCTTGGCAGCGGTAGAAACTTTGGCGTGGGTCATGGAAGCTGGATGCTGGATCAAAGTTTCCACGCCGCCCAATGACACTGCCAAAGTAGCCAGTTTAACGTGATCCATCATTCTGCTGCCTGCTTCAAAGCCTCCTTTCAGGCCAAAGGAGATCATGGCACCGGGCCCCTTCTGCTGGCGTTTGGCGAGTTCAAACTGTGGGTGAGATGGCAAGCCGGGATACCTTACCCAAGCCACTAAGGGGTGGTTTTCCAAAAACTCCGCAATAATCTGGGCATTGGCCTGGGCGCGCTCCATTCTTAGCGAGAGGGTTTTCAAACCGCGGCTAACCAGAAAAGCCTGATGGGGATCCATGTTTGGCCCCATGCTGGTCATAACTCCATACATCAGTTTATGATCGGCAGCGTCTTTGGCTACGATAACCCCGCCGACCACATCGGCATGACCGTTGATGAACTTTGTGATGGAATGCAGCACAATGTCGGCTCCAAGCTCCAAGGGTCTTTGCAGATAGGGCGAGCAGAAGGTGTTGTCCACCACCAGCTTTATTCCATGCTTCTTTGCCAGTTCAGCGCATGCGGCGATATCGGTGATGCTGATCGTGGGGTTAGCCGGGGTTTCTATGTATAGCAGCCTGGTATTGGGTTTCAAAGCGGCTTCCACCAGTTCAATGCGGCTGGAATCCACGAAACTGGCTTCCACTCCAAAGCGGGAAAAATGGTTTTCCAAAACGCTGCGCGAAGCACCATACACCGCATCGGTGGACACAATATGCGCTCCAGCGGACAGAAAGCTGAGGTAAACCGTGGTAACTGCCGCCATCCCGCTGGCTGTGGCAATCCCTCCAAATCCCCCTTCCAAAGCTGCCACTGCATCTTCCAGAGTCCGGATGGTGGGATTCCCCAAACGGGTATATATATAGCCATCGCTTTCCCCGGCAAAGCATTCCGCTCCGTGCTTGGCATTCTTGAAGGCAAAGGTGGAGGTCTGATAGATAGGCGGATTTACGGACATCAAAGCATCGGGCTTTTGTCCCGCATGAATCAGCTTGGTGTCAAATTTGGCGTCGTTATGCATGGTAATTCCTCTTTTTTGGTCAGTAATCTATTCTTTTGCTTATCTTCTATTTGGGAGGGTTTCTGTCAAGCCCAAAACCTGATTAGGGCAGATAATGGAATATGCAAAGATTATGTGTATCATAGAGTTGGCTATAGTCTAATATGGCTTGTTTTGCTATCGTAATGGCCATTACAGTAATGGTGATTGCAATAATCAAATTCCCAATGAGTACCCGATCGCTTTGGTATACAAGGACTACCAGAATTCTCTAGGGGTCTTGCTCAGCCCTCAAGATTTAAAACTTGTTTCACTTTTTCACTTTTCCACCACTTCACCACTTCACCTCAGTCAAGATGACGGAGCCACTTCACTGCTTCGCTTTCTGCCGCTCCACCTGTCTATTCAGCCGTTCGATCCGTTTATCCAGTTCGCCGATTTTTTTGCTGTTCACCAGATAGCGGCTTAGCTGCCAGGCCTTCAGTTTCTCAGCCCAGGCCAGGGCTTCAGAGTAGTCTTTCGTGTGTTTTTCCAGCAGCATACACAGCTCCAGCATGGAAGCCGGACAATCCAGATCTGAGGCGATCCGAAAGCAATCCAATGCGGAATCGAGCTCCCTGGCTTTTTTGTAGATCAGCCCCAATTCGCGCATGATGTCTGCGGAAATCACACCACTGGCCATAAGGTCTATCAGGATGCGTCTGGCGGTTTCTTCTTTACCTTGGCTTAGATAGAGCCTGGCCAGAGCATGATAATCGATGCGGATGTCAAAGCCATGAGCCGGCGGATAAGAAATACTGTCGGAAATCAGGGTAAACAGCGCTGCGGTATGCAGGATGTCGTGGTGATTGTGGATAAAGACGCGCCTGATGAGTTCAGGATCACCATTCATTAGAAACTGGAAATAGGTTTGCGGGATGTCCCCTCCTTCGATATCCAGTTCCTTGTCTCGAATGTGTCCCAGCACATAAAACTCGATGGTTTCCAAAGCACAGGAAGGCAGCTTGTTTTTCCAAAGCCTGCGGGCAATGTGCAGCAGGTCAAGATGTTCCATCTGGCGAAGGTTCAGCCAGATTTGATGGTATAGCAGGCGCGACTCCAGAACCGGCACATCGAAGGTTTTGCCGTTGAAAGTGATCAGCAAGGAACGGCTCTTCACCAGTTCCAACAGGCGATCGAAGGAAGATACTTCGGCATCGGGATCTGGCAGGAATACCTGCTCCACCCAGAACTGGTCATTTTCGTAGTAACCCAATCCGATCATGAAGGCCAGGGTTCCGGTTCGCCCCAAGCCGGTGGTTTCCAGATCGAGCACCAGGATATCTTCCTTGCAGCGTGGCTTGCTTTTATCCAGCTTTGCCCAGTTCAGCAGCACATCCGGAATTTCCTGAGGGTAAAGCGGCAAGCCCTCGATCTCGGTCTGCATGGGGTAAGCCTTTTTGGTGTAGAAATATGGATCACCGGGGTGATCGGAAAATTCACCCTCGATGGCATTCTGCAAGGCTTCCCGCAGCATTTCTTTCAGCTCGGAAGCGTATAACTCTCTATCCTGATGCATGTCGCTAGTCATAAGTGTACAGTATAAAACTGGTCGCTTTTGTGGCAATAGAATTCTTTGCCAGGGTCTTCTTGCTGCGCTGTTCAATCGTTCATCAGCCAGATCTTCTGATAAAATCCCGGATGTTCCCAGTATTTCTCCACAAGCCTGTAGATTCCGTCTTTCCTTTGCAGCACTCCTTCTTCTACCAATTCCCTGCGAATCAAACAATAATCGTGGTGAATGGTGCAGATAAGCTCGTTCAGCTCTTTTTCAGCGTAATCCCGGTTTGCCTGGAAGAGCCTTATCACTTCCTGATAAACTATCCAGCGTTTTTTGTTCTGGACTGGCAGTTTGAAGCATTTGCCATCTTTGAAATAGGCCTTCATAACTTTATCTTTCAAGATGGTTCGCGCATCTTTTTTTTGCGGATTGGGCTCAGGAATCAGTTCATCCAGGCTTTTCTTCAGAGCTTCGCGCTTCAGTTGGTAAACGTTGTAATACTGCTTTTTTTCGCAATAAACCAAGCCTGCAGCCTGAAGTTTTTTCAGGTGGGCAGAAACGGTTGATTCTGCCAGAGACAGCAGTTCTGCAAGGTCTTCCACGCAGTAAGCCTGTTTCTTGAGTAGCGAGATAATCTGTAATCGAGATTCATCGGCCAGACCTTTAATTAGTTGCAGTGTATTCATTTCACACATCCTTATCGTTGCATGGCGAAACAATTATTGCCATGAGAATTCTGTCAATATGTTTTTATGAACAGCGAAACAAAATGACCGCTTTCACAGCGATTTTCAATTAAGCTTTTATCCTCGCCACTTTTCCAAAGAAATAAGTTGACAACCAATCCATACACTGGATAATAGCGGCATCAACCCAAAGGAGATGTTTATGAGAACAAAGCTGATCATTATGGTCCTTGTGCTCGGGCTGCTGTTTTTGGCCAGCGGCTGCGACAAGGATAAACCCAATGATCCCGAGGGTCTTAGCACCGCAGAAGCTTTTAACAATTACTGGACGTATCAAACCAACCTTACTGCGGCCATGGAAGCGCGCGACGGAACCATGGCGCAGATCACTCAAAAAATCAATGCTTTGGGAAGTGCAAAAAATCCCAAAGATGCAATCGCCGAAATTGACGCTCTGGTGGACAACTATGTAGCTCAAAGTGATGCTATTGCCCAACATTTTGAGCAGCTTATCCAAGTCGAAAATGCCATCGTGGAATATGGGGGCAACAAAGGCTTGCTTACCAGCATCGCTAAGGGCGTTTACAGCAAAGCCAAGGACACAGTGGTCTCAGGTGGACGGATGGTGCGCTCCGGCTGGAGAGTGATGAGTGGCCGTCAATCCCTGCGTCAGGTGCTCACTGATCCCGAATCGGGGATTCCAATTGTATCCAATTTTGCCGCTACGGTGCAAAGACGTAATACCGCAAGGGATGCCTTGATCCGTGAGGCAATTTTGACCTGGAATCCTTTAACCTCGCCGGTCGATACTCACGATTTGCTGCCTTACGATCAATTACCTGGCAGCACTCCCCAAGAGAAAGCCAATGCTTATGCCAATCTGAGCGATGAAGACCCCATAAAAATGTCAACCCGCAGAGGAGTGATGTCCTGGGTTGACGAAGAAAGGGTTGCCTCTGCCGAAGCTGCAGTTGAGCTTGGCGAAACCGGAGTTAAGATTGTAGGCGATGCCTATGGCGGAGGGGTTGGGGAATGGACAAACGAAGTTCTGAATCAGCACATGGAAGAGCATCAAACTCAAACCCAAACAGGAAATCTGAATGTGCAGGTGAACCAGGACGGAGGCAGCAATCCTCCCATAACCGGAAACAAAACCCTCATCATCTCCAAGGCCAATATGCCCGATGGCGATCCCCGCATCACGGTTATCATGAATTCACCTCAAGCCCTGCAACAACCCTTGCCGACGGGCCAATACAACGTAATAGCACTGGCCGATGGCTTTATCAGGAGCGTATATCAAAATCTGCAGATTATGCAGGGACAGGCCACGAACGTGTTTGCCGAGCTGATGAATCTGGCCGATAACGCCATTATCATCGAAAACCTGGATGTGCTGAATGGCAGCATCACGGTAGGCGAAGCGGTCTCAGCTCATGTTTCCTGCGTAAGCACCATCGGCAAAGCCCTGTCCTTCAGTTGGTCTGTCACCGGCGGTGGCTTCAATTCCGCCACACCCAATGGAACCGATTTCAGCTTCGTGCCCACTGAAGAGAAGGAATACACTATCAGTGTAACCGTGTCCGACGACGTGGGAAACAGCAAAACCCGCAGCGTGGCTGTGGCTTCCCTGGGAGGAAAACTGGCCATTGACGATTGGGAGATTGCCAATGAAAGCTTTGCGGACGGCAAGCTGAATCCTGGTGAGACAGCCACTATCCAGCTCTTTGTATCCAATACGGGTGAAACTCCACTCAGCGGAACGCAAATGGTTCACAGCGGAGTGGGAGTAAGCGGAATCTTCAATCCCAGCCAGGTAACTATCGAGGTAGGCCAGACCCTGCAGGTAAACATTTCCGTTACGCTTAGCAACAACTATTCAGAAGCCAGTATTCCTTTGTTATACAGCCTTACCACTCAAAACGCCAATCAGATTCCAGCCGTGCTGAGCGATCGAGAGGAGATCCCAGTAGATTTCTACGTCAGCATCAATCCGATCGTGGATCTGGTAACCCAGCGCAAGACGACCATCATCGGTCGCGTGGCCAATCCGCTACTGACCACAGCAGTTTTGGTATTGGATAATGATATCGAGCATGCCTTCGATCTGAACGTTGTGAATGGCTATTTCAGCCAGGAAATTGTGCTCAGCGGTTCCACCGTGGAAGTCCAGCACAGCGTGCGGGTGATAGCCGTTTCGGGAAGCCTGACCGCGGAAGATACCATCTATTTCAATTCCCTGGTCCCGCCCATGGCTTTGCGGGCTACCCTTACCTGGAATACAAACGGAACGGACGTGGATTTCTGGATCACCGATC
Source organism: uncultured Candidatus Cloacimonas sp. (assembly GCA_964529335.1). Classification (GTDB taxonomy): domain Bacteria; phylum Cloacimonadota; class Cloacimonadia; order Cloacimonadales; family Cloacimonadaceae; genus Cloacimonas. The sequence continues at coordinate 509 of CAZGWB010000086.1, read as the reverse complement.
CCAATGGCGAAAAATGCTATTATGCAAATCGAACCACCGCCAGCGGACTAACCCTGGATACCGATGATACCAATGGCTATGGCCCGGAAAACATCACAACGGCTACCATCATTCCTGGAGATTATCTGGTTCAGGTGCATTATTACAGCGATCACGACAGTGAAAACGCCATCGGTTCGGACTGCCAGGTGGTAATCCGTCAGGATGAAAACAGCGTGCTGCCGCCTGTGAACTACTATGGCTACCTTGGCGATACCGGAGACATTTGGAATGTTACCACTCTGCATTACGATCCCGCCAGAGGCTGGAGCATAAAACCCGTAAATACACATAACAGAGTGAATCCAGCCACTTTGCCCGCAAAATAATCCACATAACTTGAGTTAATCTGAAAGAGTGTCCGCAGGGGCACTCTTTCTATTTATATCTGTCCATTTTTCCGCCTCGCTGAACCATATCATACCGGAGTCATACCGGATGCTCATCCGGTATGACTCCGGTATGATCAA
>CAZGWB010000085.1:0-12373 GCA_964529335.1 uncultured Candidatus Cloacimonas sp. | reverse complement strand
GACTCCAAGACTCCAAGACTCCAAGACTCCAAGACTCCAAGACTCCAAGACCCCAAGACTCCAAGACTCCAAGACTCCAAGACTCCAAGACCCCCCGACCCTCAGCCCAAGCTCGCCACGCGGACTCCACCCGAAAGCCACCCGAAAGCCACGCCAATGGGATTCGGGAGGCCGTCGCGTGGATATGGCCAGGTATCCGGGAGCCGAGGAAGGAATAACTGAAACCGAATAGCCCAAAAACCTGCCCTAGTGTCTTGTCATGTAATCAGTGTCGCATTCTTTAGGGCTGCCGAAATCTGTTCGGCAGAGGCAGCGCAGCTGCCTATAATAGAGGCCTCCGGCCTCTGTGGCAAACGGATTTTGCCACCCCATCGATGACAAGACACTAGCCCCAAACCATTACTTCATAAACAGGGCTCAGATATTGCCAAAGCTGATTCCCAGGCTAATGGTCGTGATCGGATAGTGCTTGTGACGAAGATGTTCCAGCTTGATTCTGGCACCCAGATTCGGTAGCATGGAAACCTGGCCAGTAAGCGAGATAGGAATATAGGTAATCATCTCAGTTCTCCTTTCTGCCCAATAAGCATCTGAAAACCATTCATTCGAGTAGGAAGTAAGCTCTTCGCCGATACTGATACGGCCCCTGCAGATTCCCAGGCTGGGTATAAGGGAAGTGCAACCCTGGGTTACGGTGCTGCCAAGCTGAAAGCCTACACCGGAAAAGTGGTATCTGGCAGGAACATGACCAAGGAAATCCTGGTCATGATCACTAAACGTAGTGAAATATGCATTCAGCAAAAGTTTATTTTGCCAACCCAGGCATAATCCTCCCGACACACCGGAACCAAATTCGTCTTTTACAGGTCCAAGCCCCAGATCGAAATATGCATAGGTCTTCTGCAGAGCCCAAGGATTCTGAACGGGACTTTCCGGTTTCGCCTGCGCTACAAGCTGCCCTGAAATAGACAAAACTAAAAGCAAAATCAACCTGCGTAACATCTTTCCTCCCGGTAATTGAGGGTAAATTTTCTTGTATGCAGACTTAATATGCAATTTCCATGCCACCCCTGCGACAATTATTACTCGTTATCAAGTTTATGTGTCGCTTGTTTCGTTGATCATCAAGCCTTGCGCTGCAATGTTGTTGCCCATAAACAGCCATGGCAAGTCCTGACCTTAATAAAACATCCATCAAACCCAAACGCAGTAGGGACGAAATTTTTTAGCCCAAGATGAAGCAATAACGGAACCCCCAATAAACAAATTCAGATACCACCATATCCCATAGAGATGCAGGCGTTTGACAAAGCCCAAGGGCGACAGAGCATAGCGATGGTGGCAAAATTTGGCTTTTAAGCCTTGTGGAATCCCTTATCTGAGGTGTTTGATGGGTCTTTTTTTCTCTACTCCCCACCCCTAATCCGAAAGCGGGAAAAACGCTTCCGGATTAGGGGTTAGGAGATTAATGTATTTCTCGGCTAGGTCAACAATTATCGAGGGTCTTCGCTTCGCTCCGAACCCATCGCTATGATCTGACGCCCTGAGGGCTTCGTTGGGTTGCCTGCCGGATGGTCTCCAAGGCTAGGTTATGGCTTAGCAGTGTGCGGGATTGTATTATTATGGGTGCTGGCTAATCTGTTATTATCCTGGCCCGCCGCCATTGCCGCCGCCATTTCCACCACCGTTTCCGCCGCCATTTCCACCGCCATTTCCACCGCCATCGTCTCCATCTCCATCTCCATCTCCATCGTCTCCATCGCCGCCGTCACCGTTTCCACCGCCATTGCCGCCACCGTTTCCACCGCCGTTTCCGCCTCCATTTCCACCGCCTACGCCATAGGCATGGCCCCGGCCGTTGTTGAATAGCTTCGAGCCGTCTATTTCAAAGTTTCCTTCGTCGCCGTCGATATAGGCTTTATTAACTACATGAGGATATTTGCCGCGAAATGAAACCATGCCCAGGGCCTCAATTTCCATTTCCGTTTCTTGGAAGCTATTCAGGTGATATTCCGCATTTTCGGAAACATAAATATAATCTACCTGAACTACCTTGGACTCGGGGAATTCTTCTTTGAAGCCGAGGTAGGAAGCCAGAGTTTGAAAATCAGAATTCCACATATCTCGCCCCGCTCCTCCCATGCTAGCTGGCAGGTTCCAGTATTCAAGGGCTTTTGCTCTGATTGAAGCCAATTCTACCAACATGGCTTGCCGGTTGGCTTGATAGGCATGATAATTGAACATATAGATACCAATCGCTATTGCAATGCCTACCAGCACTACACCCAGAGCTATTAGCAGCAATTGTTGTTGTCCCATAAATCCTCTGAAACAAAGTAGTTATGCAGGTTGAATAAAATCATATTCATCACCATTTAAGCTATGATACTCGAATTCGCAACCTCATGTGTCTTTACTTTGTGGAATGTCCTAATGCTGTCAAGCGAAAAACTCAGATATATTCGCTGCTGTGGAAACTTTGCAACAAGTATGCATTTTTCCCGTGATGCGGCTGGGTAGTAGTATTTCGAGATACTGATATGAGTATCATTCGTATATAACCCTCGTTTGGGGTTTGATATTACTGTTTAGTGATGTTCTCAGGATTTGTAAACCCCGTTTAAATGCGGCAGGAAAGGATCAAAATACACTAAGGGGTGCCCCCAAGCATAGTGACCTTCAGTTTTGTGTTACCCACAAGGGTTTATTTGTGTCGGATATGCTTACCTGGGATGCACCACAAGCTAAGAGATTTTTACCTCTTAGGGTTGCATTTACAGTCTGTTATAATGGCTCGTCCCGCTAGAATTATGATTTATCAATAGAATTATCAAGTGATGTTCAATACGAATTTTCATTTCAAGTTGAAATAGGCACCTGCAAATCTAGTCTTGGCCCTGTTGACTCCTAGGCTACTCGACTTCAAAACTAATTTTTAGCACTCTCACTTTTCGATTGACAATTTTCTCAAGTTGATTAGATTGTCCTCAGGGTTAGCAGATAGATATGATGACTGCTAAGAATAAAACGAGTGGAGAGAATGAAAAAGAATCAACTACGCTTGCACGACACCTTGAAAGCGCTGGTGGATGAATACATTATCAGCAGCGAGCCGGTGTCCTCGCGCATTTTGAACGAGAAATATCTGATGGATGTTTCTTCGGCCACCTTGCGTCTGGATCTGCTAAAGCTGGAACAGATGAATCTGATATCTCAGCCGCACACTTCGGCAGGTCGGATTCCCACGATTGGAGGCTACCGAAGGTATCTGGAGATCATCGAAGCTGAGCATGGCAAGGTTAGCTATCCGAGGATGGACATGTTGAGAGATCTGCTGATCCACAATTACAAGGATACGCCCCGGGCTTTGCACTACATTATGCAAAACCTGGCCAAAGAGACGGATCAGCTATCCTTTGTGGCCGAGCCAGAGGTTTCCAGCGGATATCTGGCCAAGCTGGACGTATTTGGCATTGGCGACCGCAAGTTCATCTTTGTGATGAGTCTGGACAGCGGATTGGACAAAACCGTTATCCTGAAATGTGATAACGAGCTTACCGAAGCTCAGCTGAAAAAGCTGGTGCGATATTTGAACGATGAACTGGTAGGCCTGCAGATTTACGACATTGCCAACCGGGTTTTAATCGAAATGCGTGAAAACACGCAGAACAATCTGGTCAGCCAGTTTCTTGCAGAGCTGCACAAGGCCTTTGTGGAGATCAGCGATTTCTTCATTCACTTTGATGGCAGCATAAAGTTCTTGGAACAGCCGGAATTTGACACCAAGGAAAACATCCTGAAGTTTCTCAGCCTGATCCAGCGTCAGGACTTTCTGCTGAACACCATGCAGAATAACCCGCTGGAAAAGGAAGTTAATATCGTGATGGGAGAGGATTTTGCTTTGGGCGGTTGGCTGGATTTCGTGCTGATTTATGCGCGTTACGAAGTTTTCGGCATTCCCGGCTACCTGGGAGTGTTGGCCCCGCTGCGCACCGAATACCGTAAGCTGATCCCGCTGCTGAGGGACGTGGCCAATACCATCACCAATACAACCAAACGGGGTATGATAGTTCCCCATCAGGAGCGACGACAGTGAGTAAACACAAAAAAGACGATTTGCCCTCCGAAGCCAGCGAAAAGCTTGAGATGGATTATACCCTTGAGCAAAAAGAATCTGCGGACAAACTGGCTGAACTGGAGAAAGAAGTGAACGAATGGAAAGATAAATACTTGCGCAGTATGGCAGAGTTTGAAAACTACCGGCGTCGTAGCATAGCCGAAAAAGCTGATTGGATCAAACTGGCCACTCAGAAATTTGCCTTGGAGATCTGCGACGTGCTCGACAACTTTGAACGGGCTTTGCTGCAGGGAACTGAAGAGCAACTGGAAGCAGCTTTTGGCAAGGGAGTGGCGATGATCGAAAAGCAGCTTCGCAGCGCTCTGGAAAAGGAAGGCGTAAAGAAGATAGAGGCTTTGAACCAGAAATTTGATCCTGAGTTTCACGATGCCCTGGCTCATATTCCCAGCGATCTGGAGGAAGACACTGTGGCAGCCGTAATCCAAAATGGTTATACGATGCACGACAAGGTCTTGCGACCGGCCCGGGTAGCCGTGTCCAACGGAGCTAACTTTAAAAATATAGAATCCCTGGAGGAATAAAATGGGAAAAATAATCGGAATAGACCTCGGAACCACAAACTCCTGCGTTTCGGTAGTGGAAGGCGGAAAACCTGTGGTTATCGCCAATGCGGAAGGTGGGCGCACAACTCCCTCCGTGGTTGGTTTTAGCAAAGACGGACAGCGTTTGGTGGGGCAGCTTGCCAAGCGTCAGGCCGTTACCAATCCCCAAAACACCGTGTTTTCGATAAAACGCTTCATGGGCCGCAACTTTCATGAAGTTGGCGAAGAGATAAAGCAAGTACCCTTCAAAGTGATCTCTGGCATCAAAAACCAGGCGGCCGTGCATATCGATGTGGAAAACAAGGATTTTACCCCACAGGAAATCTCGGCCATGGTGCTTACCAAGATGAAAGAAACTGCCGAAGCCTATTTGGGGCAAGCGGTTACCGAAGCGGTGATCACCGTTCCGGCTTATTTTAACGATGATCAGCGCCAGGCTACCAAAGATGCGGGACGCATTGCCGGACTGGAAGTGAAACGTATCATCAACGAGCCTACCGCCGCAGCTCTGGCCTATGGCATGGAGAACAAGAAAGAACAGAAAGTGGCGGTGTATGACCTGGGTGGCGGAACCTTCGACATCAGTATCCTGGATATCTCTCAGGGTGTGGTGGAAGTGCTGGCCACCAATGGCGATACCCATCTGGGCGGAGACGACTTTGACAAACGGATAATCGACTGGATTCTGGAGCAATTCAAGAAACAGGAGGGTATGGACCTCTCCAAAGACCCGATGGCCATGCAGCGCTTGCGCGAAGCAGCCGAAAAGGCCAAGATCGAGCTTTCCGGAACCCAAACCACCAATATTAACCTGCCCTTCATCACGGCAGATGCCACCGGCCCCAAACACCTCAATCTGGATTTGAGCCTGGCAGAATTCAACCGGCTGACCGCCGACCTTATCGAACGCAGCCTGGGTCCCTGCCGCAGAGCCATGCAGGATGCCAAGCTGAGCAATTCGGACATCCAGGAAGTGCTGCTGGTGGGTGGAAGCACCCGCATCCCCGCAGTGCAGGAAGCTGTGGAAAAGTTCTTTGGTAAAAAGCCAAACCGCAGCCTGAATCCAGACGAAGTGGTGGCCATCGGAGCATCAATTCAAGGTGCGATCCTTTCCGGAGATGACAAAGTGAGCGATGTGCTGCTTTTGGACGTTACTCCGCTTTCTTTGGGAATCGAAACTCTGGGGGGTGTGATGACGCCGCTCATCGAGCGCAATACCACGATCCCCACCAAAAAGAGCCAGGTTTTCTCCACAGCCGCAGATAATCAGACCGCAGTGACCATTCACGTGCTGCAAGGTGAACGCCCGATGGCAAACGATAACAAGTCCCTGGGACGCTTTGACCTGGTGGGAATCCCTTCCGCACCCCGCGGAATCCCCCAGATCGAGGTTACCTTCGACATCGATGCCAACGGCATATTGCACGTTTCGGCCAAGGACAAAGGCACCGGAAAGGAACAATCGATCAAGATCGACCGCGCCGGAAGCATCAGCAAGGAAGATATCGAGCGTATGATCAAAGATGCGGAAATGCATGCCGATGAAGACAAAAAACGTCAGGAATTCATTACCGCCAAAAATGAACTGGACAGCCTGATCTTCAGCACCGAAAAGAGCCTGGGCGAATATGGCGACAAGCTGAGCCCCACCGAAAAAAGTGAACTGGAAGCTGAAATCAAGAGCGCCAAAGAACAGCTGGAAAAGGTAACCGAGGCAGACCAGGTGAACAGCATAAAAGAAAACCTTGCCAAAAAAGCCCAGAAACTGGGAGAGATTATCTATGCCAATATGCAGCAACAGCAAGGTGCCGGCGGAGCGGGTTTTGACCCCAATGCAGGCGGCTTCAACCCTGAGGATTTTGCCCAAGGCGCTCAGCAACAACAGGAAACCCCGAAGCAGGACGGCCCGATCGATGCCGACTTTGAGGTTGTGGACGATAAATAATGAATAATTACACGGATTAAACGGATCTGACGGATCGACACGGATGTTTACTCAAAAAATCCGTGTTAATCCGTTTAATCCGTGATATCCGTGTTACCATTGAATATACGGAGAATAAATGGCCAAACGAGATTATTACGAAGTACTGGGCGTGGAAAAGACCGCCGATGAAGCCACCATAAAAAAGGCCTACCGCAAGCTTGCCATGCAGTTTCATCCGGACAAAAACCCGGACAACAAGGCAGCGGAAGAGAAATTCAAAGAAGCCAGCGAAGCTTATGAGGTGCTGTCCGACAAAGATAAACGCCAGCTATACGACCAGTATGGTCATGCCGGATTGGAGAGCCAGTTCGGTTCTGGCGGTTTCTCATGGGAAAACTTTACGCACCGCAGCGATCTGAATGACATCTTTGGCGATGGCTTTGGCAGTATCTTCGAAACTCTGTTTGGCGGTGGATTTGGGGGTGGCCGTGGGCAGCGCAGTTCTAACCGCGGAGAAGACCTGCAGATAGAGCTTTCCCTATCCCTGAAAGAAATTGCCGGCGGCACCGAGAAGACGATCAAGATCGGCACCAAGGAAGCCTGCGATAAATGTAACGGCAGCGGCAGTGCGGATGGTAATACTGAAACCTGTTCACAATGCCGTGGAACCGGGCAAGTGCGTCAGGTGCGGCAAAGCCTTTTCGGGCAGATGCAAACCATTGCCGAATGCCCATCTTGCCGGGGAGAAGGCAAGATCATCAAGAATAAGTGCCCCAAATGCTATGGCGAAGGCCGCATGGGAAAGGTGAAGGAGATCAGCGTAAAAATCCCTGCAGGAGTGGAAGAAGGCCAATATATCCGTTTACGGGGACAGGGCAACGTAGGCCCCCGAAGCGGAGCCAGAGGCGATATCCTTGTGCTGATCCATGAAAAGCAGGACGATACCTTTGAACGCGATGGCAACAACATAATTCTGGAATTTCCGGTTAGCGTATCGCAGGCCGTTTTGGGCGATGAGATAATCGTGCCTACCCTTAGCGGTTCGGTTAAGATGAAAATCCCGGCCGGAACTCAGAGCGGACGCTTGTTTAGACTGAAAGGACAAGGTATCCAAGGCCTGAACAGCTATTCCAAGGGGGATCAGATCGTACGTGCCATCGTGGTAACGCCTACCAAGCTCTCCAAGGAAGAAACCGAGCTGTATACCAAACTGAAAGAACACGACAAAAAACGCGAAATGAAGCCGGGCAAGAGCTTTCTTTCCAAGCTGAGAGAATACTTTAGCTGATGCCATCCCTCTATTGCAGCCAGTTAAAATCCAATGACCCCATTATCTGCCTGGAGGGGGAAGAATTTCACCATTTGGCACATGTAAAGCGAATTGGGGCAGGCCAGTGCGTAAAGCTGAATAATGGCAAGGGACTTATTGCGGAAGGCACTCTTAGGGACTTAACCAAGACAAACGCGGTAATCGAGATTACCGCCAGAGAGGAGAGCTCCTGGCCGGAAAGCCGCTTTGCCATTGCCTTTGCCCTGCTGAAAAATCGGCATGACGAGCTTTTGGTGGAAAAATGCACTGAGCTCGGCGCAAAGGCATTTTTCCCCTTGCTAACCGAATTCAGTGTGCGTAATCCCTCGGCTAATACCTTGTCGCGTTTTCAGCGGATTGCTTTGGCGGCGATAAAACAATGCGACAATCCCTGGCTACCGCAGATCAAAGCAGCTCTGCCCTTGGATACAGCCTTGGATAGTATGCTCGAAAGCGGCTGGACGCCGGTCCTCTGTTCGGAAAGAAAACCGGAAGCCAGACTGAATGACCTGGCCAAGATACAAAATCCTTGTTTCATTATTGGCCCCGAGGGGGGCTTCAGTGATGCAGAATTCTCCTTTTTTACCAGCAGAGAGGTAGCTCAAATAAGCATCTGCACTCTTATTACCCGGGCTGAAACTGCCGCCATAGCGATAGCAGCCCAGTTTGCCGGACAAAGATAGGGTTCTCTAATCTTCTTCTGTGCTGGTGCAGGCCTGCAGCACCAGTTCCGGCTCGCAAAAGGTGTAATCCAGCACCAAGGCACGCAGGCGAGGTTTCAAGCGGTCGTGAGCTGCAAGTTTCATCAGGTCTTTCTGAGTACACAGGATGGTATCCGGTTGTTCCAAACAAAGCTCATCGCTCAGCTTGGGATCGGCAAAGCTGTAATGATCCGGAAAGCGGAAGTGTCGGCCAAAGCTCAGGCCCATATCGCGAACGCTTTGCTCGAAAGAATCCGGATGGGCTATCCCGGAAACGAGGATCAGTCTTTTTCCCTTCAGACTTTCAATTGAATAGCTGTTACCAATTGCATCGCAACAGTTTTGCACCGTGGCAAAGCTATGTGTAACGTTTATTTTGCGGCTGTGCAGCCTGGTAACCCAGTCTGGTTCGATAATCCTGTCACTTTGATGGTAAATCACCGCCAGGCTTTTGGGATTAAGGGACGACAGCGGTTCGCGCAAATATCCGGCAGGAATCACAAATCCATTACCAATTCCCGTGATGGCTGAAAAGCTGACGATATCGAGCTGCCGCTTTACCTTCACATGTTGCAGGGCATCATCCATTATCACGTAGTCCAGCTGCGGGTGTTTGCGCAGCAGCAGTTTTATGGCGGCTGTCCGGTTACGTCCCACCACCACAGGCACCGAAGGTAGGGCAGAGGCGATAAGATAGGCTTCGTCCCCGCATTGCCAGGCTGGATACAGGATTCTGCCGTCTTCGCTAATCAGCATTGCGCTGGTTTCGAAAGCACCTTTATAGCCGCGATGCGAGATTCCCACCTGGTAGCCGGAAGCCTGAAGAAGTTTGGCCAAGGCGATGGTTAGCGGGGTTTTGCCGCTGCCTCCGCTAACGATGTTTCCAATACTGATTACCCGGCAGGGAGCTTCCCAGGCCTTTTTCTCCCATTTTGCGCGTCGATGTCTTTGCCAACCGCCATACAAAAAACCCACCGGGAACAGCGTGTAGCTAAGCCAGGAGCGCTGCAGCAGATGGGTTTGGATCAGTTTGTGAAGGTTCATTCAGGCCAATCTGGCTTTGATTAGCTCCACCAGAACTTCTGTGTCAAAAGGTTTATAGAGCACGTCTTTCAAGCCGTCCACCTTGGCGCGCACCAGAACGTGGTTGGGGTCGTAGCCAAAGCCGGTCATCATGATCACGGGAATTTTCTCATCGTAGTCTTTGATGCGCCAGAAGAGCTCATAGCCGTCCATATCGGGCATGGCGATGTCGGTAACCACCAGGTCCACCTTGCCTTTCACGATTTCTTGCATAGCTTTAAGACCGTCCGGAAAGGTAAGTATCTTCCAGTCCGGTTGCAGGGAGGCCATCTCCAGCTTCAGATTGGTAACCAGTTCGTCTTCGTCATCCACGATGCAGATTACTTTGCGCATCTTAGATTTCCTTACCGGTGATTATTTTCATAATGGCCAGATACTTGTCCCTGGTTTTGGAGATTACTTCCTCAGGCAGCGAGGGTGCAGGCGGTTGCTTGTCCCAGCCAGTGCTGCTAAGGTAATCGCGCAGGAACTGCTTGTCGTAGCTTTTGGGGCTGGTGCCGATCTGATAATCTTCCAATGCCCAGAACCGGCTGGAATCCGGGGTTAGCATTTCATCGATCAGCAGTATCTGATTGCCGATTGCGCCAAATTCAAATTTCGTATCGGCCAGCACGATTCCCTGTTTCATAAGCAGATCGTGGGCGTAGCCATATATTTCCAATGATTTGTCTTTTATATAAACTGCCAGGTTTTCATCCATACGGCTGAGGAATTCCCGGTAACTTATGTTCTCGTCGTGTCCATCTTCCACTTTGGTGCTGGGTGTAAAGAGCGGATTGGTGAATTTCTGGCTTTCCTGCATTTCTTCGGCGATCAGCATTCCGCCGATTGTATTGGTTTTTTTGTATTCGCTCCAGGCACTACCGCTTATATAGCCGCGCACGATGCATTCAAAAGGGATCACTCTGGTCTTTTTTACCAGCATGCTGCGTCCGGAAAGGTATTCGGCATAGGGATGCAGTTCAGCCGGGTATTCTTCCACTTTGTCTGTTATAAAGTGATTGGGCACGATGGAGGCTGTGCTTCTGAAAAAATGCACGGAGATGGCATTTAATATCTTGCCTTTATCGGGGATGGGATCGGGGAAAACCACGTCAAAGGCCGAAATCCTGTCGCTGGTTACGATCAGCAGAGTATCATCCAGAGTATAAATATCGCGCACCTTACCCTGGCGGCTGCCTTTGACGATCTTCAGTTTACTTAATTCGCTATGCATAATCCTCGTCCTTGTTATCTATCTTACTTTTTAGTATATGGTTATAAATTATCCAGCTTTCGTCCAGCCCGTCTTTGTCCAGGGCCAGAGCTTCGTTTTCCCGGTAGCTTTGGTTCGCCGGAGGGAAATGATACTCCCGATTCTGAAATCTACAGCGCAGTAAACGACCCTGGCTGATGACAAGGGATTCGCCATCAAACTCCAGATTCTTGGCAATATATAGGAAGTTTAGCCAGTTACGGTATTTGCTCAGTATCTCGATCTCGGTGTCCAGCAGGTCTGCCTTGGCAAACTCCAGCTCGTTAAAGTAAGTTTCCCGCTGTTTATTCAGCAGTTCCAGGATTCCATTTTCAGGATGCACAAAGGCTTCTTTCAGAAGGCTGTCCAGCTTTTCCAGGCTGTTCTCCGGGCTTTCTGCCGGTTTCGAATCAAGGTTCATACACCATCCGCGACAAATGCCTGATTCCAGCTTGGAGCAGGGATAGTTTCCTGTTTCGCAGGCCGGTAACTTCAGGATGCGGGAATACAGATCCAGCACATCGGCCAGAAAGAACCTGCTGCGGAAAGGCCCGAGATATAGAAAGTCGTCGTTTGTATGTTCCTGAATGCTTATAAAGGGAAACTGGTGGCTGTGCAAGGCCAGATAAGCATAATCCTGATAGGGCAGAATCCGGAATTGATATTCCGGGCTGTGTTCCTGAGTATGACATTTGAAATGGATAAGCGCATCCAGAGCAGTGCCATGGCTTTCCCAACCAAGCAAGGTTGCCTGGCTCCAAAGTTCTTGCATCAAACCACCCTCTTTGGCCTTGCTTTGCATGAACCTCAGCCGGGAACCGAGATTGGCTGTATAGCCTGAATACAACTCGGCATCGCCACTTTTCAGGCTGAAAAAAGCCCAGCCCTTGGGCAGCGTATCAAATTGATTCTCTATGTGGTTAGCAAAAAATATCTGGTTCATGCTGCCATTTGAAGCAGAGGCTGGAAAATGTCAAACAAAAACCTCTAACTCCAATCAAAGCCGGGCATAGATTGCCTGCAACCATGCCAAGCTCCATTCTACCAAGCCACCCGCCAGGAAGCCATATACGAATCTAAGACCGTTGCACATAGCAACAAATCGTATTCCCGTCACACGCACTTCAAGCTGTCCAATGAGATCCCGCCAGGGGTGTAGCATTATTGCCTGGGACCTAAGTTCCGGGTATGCTTTAAGTAAAAGTTTCTGAACCCCATTGAGGGGTAGCACCATAGTTAAATGAGACCAGTTTGGTGTCACCCCTATCGGGATTTAACCCAGATAATGCAGTAGAATTCCAGCACCCGGAATTCCGGTGTCTCACCGGAAAGGTCTGCCAGCGTCTCGCTGGCATAAAAAACAAGCCAGAGGCGGGGAAAACCTTGCCAGCGTCTCGCTGGCATAAAAAACAAGCCAGAGGCGGGGAAAACCTTGCCAG
>CAZGWB010000084.1:1306-12417 GCA_964529335.1 uncultured Candidatus Cloacimonas sp. | reverse complement strand
TGTGTAGCTCCAAACAAGGGGGGTTCCAGCTTCAATGTCGTCGCCATTGAAATCGGCATAGGCGATTTTGGGGTTTTCAGATGGGCTTGCAGGAGTATTATGGGTAACTGAATTGCGGGCGATGATATATGCGCGACGCTTTCCAGCTACTGGGGAAGGTCCGATCTGAAGGGTGGGCCAGATGAATTCGTTATCGGTGGATGAACCACTGGAGGCGGTGACCGAAGAGGGATTGTCGATCACCAACTGCAGGTCGTTAAACAGACCGGCAATGCCAGCGATGAAGGCATCAGATGTGAATTGCACTTCCAACTGGGCATCGGTATCTCCGCCATGATTGGCGTGCCAGGCATACATGGGTTTTCCGGACACAGGATCGACGGCCATTGTGGAATAGCCTTCACGATTCACCACAGAGGTGATTTCGTTGTTGTTGATCATGTTGCCCTGGGCATCCAGGTAGGCATAGAAGGCACGACGTTGACCAGTGGCGGTACGTTGTCCATGATAGGTAAGGAAATAGCCACCGCCGGCAGCATCCGGAATAACCTGGATGGGAATGCCGTTGTAACTTCCAATCATATAGTCATAATAAGAAGTCATCAAAGCGGTCGGCGTTTTGGTAAAGGTGTAGGCCGGAACAGTTCTGCTGCTCGTTACCGGCCTCGTTTTGAGGTGGGGTGCGTCCATAGCCTTGTTCGGACCCGGCTTCATTTCCTGGGCATAAACCAGGCTTATAAACAAGGACAGACACAGGGCGACCAATAGGATTCTTTTCATTCGTTCCTCCTGAATCATTTTTCGGTCATTAATATCTCATTTTGAGGGAAACCCGGTGAGCGCTCTTGAAGAGATTCTCAGCCAGATATCCCATGTCGGTGTAGGCATAATCGATATTGAAGATACCAAGGCTGGTGGGAACCTGCCAACCTAAGCCGGCAGAAAAGCCATTGGTATCGTAGTTCAATTGATAGCCGCCCCGGAAGAAGATGTTTCCCATCTTATACTCTGTTCCCAGGTTCCAGGTTTCCAGGCGGTCTATTACGTTATCCAACTGCAGGGAAGCGATCCAGTGATTGTTGCCCTCCCGCATCAGGTCTCCACTGATTCCCAGTGAGAAGCTCATGGGAATCTTGCTTTCCAGTTCCACGCCGTCTTCGTCGATTACTCCGTCGCCGTCATTGTCGAACAGATCAAAGGGATCTTCGTCGTCGCTGCCGTCTTCGTCGTCATCCACGCGATAGCGGATATCGGGACCGAAATTCTTTAAAGCCATGCCAATTTTTACGTTTTTCCAGCCGGTATTATAGATGGAACCAAGATCGAAGGCATAGCTGTTTACACTATAGGTATAGAGATTTTCTCTAAGGTATTTTACTCCCACTCCCGCGGAAAACTTGTTGGTGAACTGCTGGGCGTAATTAACTCCCAGGGCAAAAGCGCTGTTAGTAAACGTTTCGCCGGTTTCACCAAAGGGGCCTTCCTCGGTTACTTTCATGTCGTCCATATGAAGAGCGCTGCCATACAGCGCCAGAGTGGAAACCCCATTGGTATAGGTTCCCGCGGCAAATTCCTGCATGATATTGGCAGGCCAGTTGGTATGAGATACAAACACCTGATTCTGAAAAGCAGGCGCCAAACCGGCCGGATTCCAATAAACAGAGGAGATATCGTCGGATACTGCGGTATAAGCTTCGCCCATTCCAATGGCGCGGGCATCCACACCCAGCTTGAGGAACTGCAGACCTACAGTTCCCGTTTTACCAAAAGGCTTGGCAACTAGGAAAAGAGGCAGGGAAGCGATCAGGATCGCCAGGGTTGCTATAATTATCTTTTTCACAGTTCCTCCCCTTACTTGATGATCACGAATTTGCCGACCTTGATTTTTTTATCGGCTTTGTTTTCTACTGAAAACAGGTAGATACCAGGTGCTATGATCTGGTTGTTTTTGGACAGCAGATCCCAAGGCTCCATACCGTCGGCGGCGATACCCTGGGTGCTGGCTTTGGAAACAGTGATGATATCTGTGGTTCTGGGACCATCATGATCAAGCTCCTGAACCAGGTCTCCAGCCAGAGTGTAGATTCTGATCTTACAGCTATAAGGAAGATTTACAAACCACAAACGGCGGCTCTTATCACCTTTTTTATCGTTTTCGCGACGGCCATCGAAGCTACTGCGGCCCACGTATGGATTTGGGATAACCATTATATTATCCATGTTTTCTTTGGCCAGAGTGCCAGGGAAGAAAACTTTCATGTTGGCATCAGCATCGCGCCCGGTTTCCAGATAATTAAGGTCGTTTGAGGGTATTCCACGGTCATAGGAAGTTACGGCTACGTAATACTCCTGACCTTTGCGGCCGGGTCGAACTTCGGATTTGTAATAACGCCGTGCCAAGCGGGCTTTACGCAGATCACTCAGCATAAGAGAATCGGGGGTTACAGCTCCCACTCCTCCCGGATAGGCGAAACCATGCAGGGGTATCAGCTTGGGATCGAAGAGCTCGTAATAAATCTTATCCGGGATTTGAGGATGCTTGAACATCTTGGCCTGGAGCAGTTTTTTCGTCTCTTCATCTGGAGCGCTGATGTTGTTGGCAGCGGTTTGAACAGCCTGCCAGTCAGTTACTTCATTAATGGGATTGCCGTTGATCACGAGGTCTGGATTGTAGATCGGGAAGCCATAGAAGGTGCTTCCATTTGGTTTCAGAATATAATTCTCATCGTAACGATAGAATTTGTTATATTCGGACACGGGAGCATCCCAAGCATTCTTGTTGGGGAGATCGGTTCCGATTCCCAGATAGCCACCAAAATCTCTATAATAATCGGCAAAGCCGCTATTTATATTGTAGTCGGCATAATCTTGAGGTGTATCGATCTTGTCCCAGCGATGGATCAATTCCCAGTCTTCCTGGCTTCCACTGCCGCTGCGTCCCCAGATCGAGTATCCCTGGAAGTCTTTGCGTAGTCTGGATGCCGTATAGGGATTTACCAAGGCATTCATGTTCCACTGTAAAGTGTCGGCTGGATCGGTATTGAAGCGATACTCCTCCGGGAAATCGGCAGGCCAGTTATTTGGCCAGTAGGGAGTGGGATCGCTATCCAGACCGGAGATGATATTTGGGCTATTGGGAACCTGCCAGCCGATCACGGCTGTGCTGACGGTTTTCACATCGTAAGAGAATTCACTGCGATTGTCCCAATACAGATCTATGCGATTTCCATCCTCCTGCATTTCCGCATACAGGCCGGGAATTTCCGGGGGTTCCGGTGGGTTGTAGTGGGGGAAGGTGTCAGGCTGAGTAACAGTGATCAGATCCTGAGCTTCGCCGTAGATTTCCTTGGCCCATCCAGCAGACTTCTTCAGATCTTCCTTGTTGTCGCCTGGAAATACAGCCACCACAATCTTCATGGTCTTTTTGGGAGGCAGATTCCAACGTTTGTAGTAGTTGCCTTGATCGTCCGTCTCATCATATTCTGCAGTGCCAGGCTGCGCACCATAGAAGGAGAACAGGAAACGTGTATCGTTTGGAGTTGGTTGTTCCCATTCGGTTTGATCGGCAGCTTCCGGACGCAGAGGTGTATAGCTGGAAGTATTGGGATTACGTCCCGTTAATAACCAGTATTTCTCGTTGGCGGTGCGCTTGCTGGGGCTGAGGTTGCGGGGATGAGAGTCATCCGGACCCTGGCCAACCCGCCAGTACCAGCAGTGGAATTTAAGTTTTTCGGGATCAGGTGTACATACACGGGCACCTACCAAGCCGGTTATCAATCCACCATCACCGTCGGCATCGTAGGTATAGGCAAACTCATATCCGGTTCCTTTCACGTAGCCAGATTTATCGTCAGAGGCTTTTTCCGCTCCATAGGTTTGGGGGCCAACGTCGGCATCCATATAGATACCCATGGCGCAATCCACGAGCTCGTCTTCCTCGTTCATGTTGGTAACATTGAATTCCACATAAACCAGGTTCTTGATATAATCATAGCTCCACTGATAACTCATCTGCCGCACACGAACCTTTAAGGGGATATGCGTATTGGAACTCTTTGAAGAACCGTAGTCGCGGTCGCCATCGGTATTGAAGGGACAGTAATCGTAGTAGAATGACACATAGTCCTGTTCGGATACCGGAGCCCCATCCTCGTCGGTTCGCAGGTCTCGATCATCATCGTAGGGCGAAGTGAATGCATAATTGAACTGTGGATCGGTGGAACGATATGAGATATCCATGAATCCCAAGGGGAACCAGATTTCCAAATTGCTGGGATTATCCAGCAGGGCAAAATCTCCGGCTGTCATCTCGTGGAGAAATCTTCCGCCAAAGCGGGGGGTTACTCCATCGTCCATATAACCAAATACGGAAGGCAACTCATCAGCAGCCCTGAAGGGGAAAGTAAATCCAGCACCGTCTTCGTCTATAAAGCCGTCGCCATCATCGTCAATTCCACGCTTCTGATGACGGGTGGAGGCATTAGCTATTCCATCGGTGTTATTGTATAGTGCATAGTTCGATGCTTGGGCAGCATTGGAAGTGACCAGAGGATTGTAGGCAGGCAGGAACTCATAGAGGTCTGCATCGCCATCGAATCCCACGGTTACCAAAGTGTCCAAAGCCGGGACTTGCGATGAGGTGGCAAAACGGGGATCGTTCTCCGTTATCAAAGTATCATTTGTGGCTGAAGGCGGATAGCGCAACCAGTAGAGCTTCTCGTTTATGCTGTTACGACGCTGCTTTTTAGCGCCGAACCAGAGAGCTCCCTGATAGAGATAGTCCATTCCGCTTCCACCGGGGTATTCCAAAGAAGGATACTGGGGAACGATGTCGTCCCCTGACCCAAAGAAACCATAGTTGCTTACCCGCAACCAGATGTTTCCCACGTTATGATACTTGGTTAGGTCTAGTTTTTTTGTTCCAGTGGAAGGGACTGCCTTGTTCGCATAAAGCGCACCTGCGGCAAAAAGAAGCAGCAGAAGCAGGCAGATTCCAGTTTTAAACAACTTCATGAAACACTCCCAATTAATTCAATTTAAACTCTACCGGGATAATAACGAGACAGTCAACTGCCTGTCCGCTACTACGGCCGGGTTGAAACTTAACTTTTCTTAC
Source organism: uncultured Candidatus Cloacimonas sp. (assembly GCA_964529335.1). GTDB lineage: Bacteria > Cloacimonadota > Cloacimonadia > Cloacimonadales > Cloacimonadaceae > Cloacimonas. The sequence continues at coordinate 7,301 of CAZGWB010000084.1, read as the reverse complement.
AGCTGCGATTGCAGCTTCGTCCAATCCACCAGGAACCGAACGCTTTACGTTTATATTACGGACGCTTCCATCCCGCAGGACTTCCACTTCCAGGACTACGGTTCCCTGTTGCTTGGCACGCCTTGCAAATTCGGGGTATTCCGGATTAATAGCGCCAATCAACACTGGTGCTTCATCGTATGGCACAAAGTTTACCGGCCGGTCATCCTGACCTGAAGACATGGAGGTGGCAGTGGTTGAATAGATATCTCCCACGCTGGCCAAAACAGATTCATAGGCCTTCATGTCCACTTCCTGGGTGCCAAGTTCGTCGCTGATCTCGAAACTGATGTCGATGTCCACTTCCGTTTCCGGAGGCTCAATCTTCTCCCTCTCTTCCATGGGGATATCCACCAGTTCCATTTGAGAAGCTTTGAATACCTGTTTACGAACCTCAATCTTGGGGGTGACCATCATCCCGAAGATCAAGAGGGTGAGAGAAAGAGCCAGCGCTTTGCCGAACTGGGCATTGGCAATGTCTTTCCAATCCTGGTATTTAGCACTCATCTGATCCTCCTTAATCTTGCCTTTGTTGGGTTTCGAAGGCAACCACCAGAGTATTTGCGTCCTGGAGCTGTCTCATAACGTCGGACATCACTCCATATTTGGTATCCCGGTCGGTGCGAAAACAAACCACCAATTCGGGATCTTCTGCTTTCTTCCGGGTAAGGGTATTGGCCACGAAAACATCTTCGGCTGATTCTATCCGGGTGGGCACATCATCGATGAGTATAGTTTCGTCCCGCATCACGTAGATCGTGCTGGTATGGTTGCGTGGAATACGCTCCACGCTGTCCGCTACGGGCCAGCGTTCGCGTTCCACCCAAAACTTCTTTTCCTGCACAAACACGGTGGACACCATGAAAAACAGCAGCAACAGAAAGGCTATATCTCCCATCGAACATTGGGGAATGGCAGCATCGCGTTTTTTCTTCAGATTAAAAGCCATTTATCCTCCTAATTCGTGGATAGGGATATTTTCTCGATCTTGGCGGCTTTCAAGCGGTCGACCACTCTCACCATCTCGCTGTATTTGGCTTCGCGATCTGTGATTACCTTGAAGATCATATCCGGGTTTATCTTTACTTTCTGCTGGATCAGGGCATCGATATCGTTGTTTTCCAAAGCGCGGGGCGCTTCTTTGTTCACCACGATCAGCCCATCGGCCAGTATCTGCAAGCGAGTCATTTCCTTTTCCGTAAGGGTTAAGGACTGAGTTTGACCTTCCTGCTTCTGAGTGGCCTGGGGTAAGACAATCTTTATACCTTCTTTTACGTCGAACTTCGTAGTCGCCATAAAGAAGATGATCAACAAGAAGGCTATATCCGACGTTGAAGCTGTCGGAATCTCTGATTTTGCCTTCCTCTTACGACCGATTTTCATTTGATCCCCCTATGCTTCAAGCAGGGCTTCAATTACTTTCTCGGAAGCGCGTTGCATGTCGATAACCCGGCTATCCACCATGGTCACGAAAAGGTTATTAAAGAACTGCACCGGAATAGCCACGATCAATCCGGCTTCAGTAGTAATAAGAGCAATTTTTATACCACTTGCCACAATAGTTGCATCCACCGCACGAGCTGCGGCAATTGCGTCGAAAGCGCTGATCATACCGGCAACGGTTCCCAGGAATCCCAGCATGGGGGCCAGAGTAATAGCGGTAGACATTTCAAGGAATCCTTTTTCCAGGTAGCTCATTTCGATCATGGCGGCATTTTCGATGGCCTTTTCCACTGCGGCAACTCCGCCATCAGCTTTCATCAGGCCGGCATAAATGATAGATGCTACGGGTCCTCGGGTGTTCTTGGCAATTTCCTGGGCTTCTTTGAACTTCTTGTCTTTGATAAGGGGGACAATCTTGTTCAGGAAATTGTTGAGATTCACTTTTCCGGTTAACAGGGCGATGAACTTCCAGATGATATAGGCCAAACCGTATATGGTAACGAACAGGATAGGCCACATCGCCCAACCGCCGTCTTTGAACCATTTAACCATACCGCTGCCAAATACCAGTTCGGCAAAGCTCTCTATTCCACCGCCGGAAGCAGCGGGTGCGGCTTGTTCCTGTGCAAAGGCTAGTCCGACGAAAACGAAGGAGATCATCGCTACCAGCAGCATCACATTTACGAATTTTCTCATTTTATAATTCCTCCTTGGAATAATTTAGAAGTTAAAGGCAACGCCCAGAGTAAGACCCCGGAAGTCGTTGTAATAAGTTGGATTATTTGTATAGAGGCCATAAGCATAGGCCACTTCTTCATACACAAAATCGGGAATCAGAGCTTCTTCCAGGTTTTCACCGTCATTAGTGATGCTCCCGGTTTTGGGATAGACAGTACTGATATTCTTGTTCTTGAAGATATTCTCAACTTCTGCATAGATTCTCAAATTCATATTTTTGGGCAGTTTGATACCTTTGGTAATCTTCAGATTTGCTTGTTGAGACATCTTCATTCTCTTGCTGTTTGTATCCAGATCGCTATTGCCTTCCATACTTCTGGGGGTATAGGGCGCTCCGGAAGACATGCTCCAGGTGAAGTTGGCAGAAATATCATCAAGGGGAAGAATGTAATCGGTAAAGGGAACGAAGAACTCCTCACCGTCGGCAATGCGGAAGGTGAAGCTGGCGTTTACGTTGTGCCGCACATCCCAATCCAGGGGAAATTCTCTGAGGTTAGTGGTCTCATCCTGGATGATGGCACGCGAGCTGTTACCCTGAGCCCAAGCAAGTGAGTAGGCCAAGCTCCAGCTATGGAAGCCGGAAAGCATTTTCTCTATTTGCATGTCGATCCCACGGGCTGAGCCGTAGTCATCGGAGTAGTATTTATACCAGAACAGAGTCTGTTCAATCTGGCTGCGTTCTTTCTTTGTATTCACATAGTTGTAGAGATTTTTGTAGTATGCGGTCAAATCGAGCACATAGTCGTCGCTCAACTGGTGCGAAAGACCCACCTCGTAGGTGACGGTGATCTGAGGTTCCAAAGCGGTATTCCCAACTCTGATTTCGGTGCCATCGGCATCGGTAGTGTCGCGGCTGGTGAAAATGTATTGCATTTGGGGCAACTGATTCTGATAATTGTAGGCAAAACGCAACACATCCCTATCGGTGATCGGGTGTGATACACCGAGACGAGGGGACACCATCATTCTGAAGCGGTCGTCTTTGTCGAATTCTTTGATCTTGTATCCACCATAAAGATCGGCGATGGAATATTCGCTGCCCAGATACCAGAGATCAAAGCGCAAACCGGCATTCACGATCATGCCTTCCCATTCCATCTTATCCTGCAGATAATAGGCCATTTGCCATGGATCTGCTTTATAGCCGTCTCTCTTTCCTGAAGCGGCCTTAGCAGCGGCATAATAATCCTGAGGCATGTAGATGGGAACAAGATCCTGCACCGAGGTAGGAACTTCCTGGGTGGAAACCAAGTCATACAGCCCTGCTGGGGGATTGTCCGGATCATAATCTTCCAGATCGAAATTCAATGGATTAAAGATGTTGTTCAGATATTGATTATATCTAACAGGATCTATATCCAGGTAGTCTTCCAACTGGTTTTTCTTTATGTGATGTTTAATCACTTCCAAGCCGGTTTTGGCCAGATGCGTATCGTTGATCTGCCATTCAAAGTCGCCACGGGCACTAATAGTAGTGGTGGTATCATCTACGAATTTATTGTAGATTCTTCCAGGGGCATAGTAGCCGGGAATGGGCCGTGGCTCTTCCACACTTTCCAGACGGTATTGCCAATAAGTGGAGGGCAGGAACCCATAATCGTAGATATTGTCATCGTTGTTGTCGATGGATGAATATCCATGATAACCTAAGGCAACCAGATCGGAATAATTGGCCGGAATATTATTGGGATCGATATCAAGCTGCATATAGCTGTTTCTATCAATACCGCGAGGGCTTTCGTAGCTGTCTTTCTGATAATAGCTGGCTTTCACTTTCAGGTTCATGGTTGAATTAAACACATGGTCATAAGTTGCAATATATTGTTTCTGAGTGGTTTCTTCTTCCTTAAAATGCTGCAAGGCATAGCGCCATCTGTTTTCGCCTGCATATTCGTTGAAGGGATAGTTCACGCTCCTATCTCCGCGCACTGCGAAGGTGACGTTTTGTCCAGCGGATAAGGCATATTTGCTTTTCAGGTTCACATTGTATGAATTGTAATTGCGGTTACCGGTATCAATTCCCAGAATGTTTTCTCTGCTTTCATATGGATCATAGCGATCATATTCACCTTCCAGGAGGGATCTTCCAGCATAGCTGAAGTCCTTATTAGGATCGCTTACATAATAGTCCTTCAGACGTCCGTCCAGCCATTCTCCAGCTCCGTTGAAGTAGAATGTGAAGCGTTCTTTCATGTCTTGTCCGGCAAAAGGCAATACCGGGCCACCGATGGCAAACTTAAACACGTCGGAATTGCGGCCTTCAAACAAGACATGATCGGTATTGTATTCCAGCTTACCTGAGAAGAAGGGGTCTCCATCTTTGGTGACAATATTTATCACGCCAGATTGGGCATTTCCGTATTCGGCTGGGAAACCACCAGTCATCACTTTCATGTCGCTGATGGCGTCAGTGTCCACCTGCAGGGTAGCTCCACCGTCCACGGGATCTGAAACGCTCATTCCGTCCACGGTATAGTTTACCTCGTTAGCGCGGCCACCCCGGATATGCAGTTCACCGCCGATATTGGTAACACCGGCCTGCAGAGATACGATACCGGCTACATCATTCACTGCAGTATCGGTCATTTGCTTCATTTCGATGTTGCGGGCTGTTCCAACCCTGTCTTTATCCACTTTGTCTTCGGTGGCGGTAACGGTTACGGCCTGCATTTTGATGCCAGCCCGGTTCATAATTGGCTGGAGGTTCGTAGTCTGATCTACTTTGATGCTTACATCACGGAAGCTATAATCATCATAGCCGATCAATGAGAACTTCACAGTATAGAGGCCGGGGGGGATGTTGATAATTATTGCGGTGCCCTTTTGGTTGGTTTGGCCACCAGTAATTCGTTGCGTGCCTTGCATCACAACGACGTTCACAAATTCCAGAGCTTTTCCTTGCCCATCGCGGACGCGGACAGCCAGTTTTCCCGTGGTAGCAGCATCTAAAAAGGCTGCTCCAATCAGCATTACAATTAGCAGGATCAATGCATGGTTACGCATCGAAAAACCTCCCTTCATCCTGGGTTGTTATTCTTTTTTTTAGCTTAAACTTATCTACGAAAATCCCTCCCAAAAGCTTAGGGACTTTCTCACTTAAAACTCGTCTATCTGGAGCACACAAAATAGTCAAGAGGTTTTTTTTGCGCGCCAAAAATAGCGCTGCCAAGTTGGCTTCTTCATGGTTATTCGCAGTTCTGAAGGCTTTTCTATCCAGCATACTCCACCTTTCCTTTGAGATTTTCCCGGGCGCATAACTCCCCCAGTAGCCAGGATCCCTGTATGTTAAGGAAATCTTCAAGATCTTCAGGAGAAATGGCACAGATCATTCCCACTCCAAGGTTAAAGGTCTCACGCATAACGGCTTCACTAAGCTTACCAGCCTGTTGCAACCAATGGAAGAATGGGGGTATTCTTTGACCAGGAAGTTTGATTATTGCTCCAACACCCTCTGGCAGGATGCGGGAGAGATTTCCGGCTATCCCACCTCCGGTAATGTGCGCCAGACCATGCATGGCAGGATTAGTGAGCCATGGTTTTAGAACTTCCAGATAAGAGCGATGTACCTGTAGTAGCAGATCTCCCAGTTCACAGGAACATTCTTCAAGGTAATGCTCCAGCTTCAGTTGTAAATGTTCGAAAACTATCTTCCGAACCAGAGAATAGCCATTGGTATGCAAGCCGTTACTGGGCAGGGCAACTAGCAGATCCCCAGCAGCAAGGCCAGGTCTTGGCAATAGCTCAGCCCGTTCCACGCAGCCTACGATGGTTCCGG
>CAZGWB010000084.1:0-1296 GCA_964529335.1 uncultured Candidatus Cloacimonas sp. | reverse complement strand
AGAAGGTCATCCAATTCGACCATGCCAACTATGGTTCCGGCCAGATCAAAATCTCCCTTTTGGTAGATGCCTGGCATTTCGGCCATTTCTCCTCCGATCAGAGCACAGGAATTCTCTTTGCATGCCTTTATGAAGCCATCAATAAGCTGCTCTATCTGCTGCGGTTCCAGTATCCCGACCCCTATATAGTCCAGAAAGAACTGAGGGATGGCTCCCTGAACCAGTATATCGTTTACACAGTGATTTACCAAGTCTTGACCGAGGGTCGTGTATCTCTGGGCCATGATTGCAATTCTCAGCTTGGTGCCGACTCCATCGGTACTGGAAACCAAGATAGGTTCCTGCCAGGCTGATTTGTCCAACCGATATAGCCCACCAAAACTACCGAGGTCGCTAAGCACATTTGCGTTGTAAGTTTGACGCACTTTGTTTTTTATGGCTTTTACAGCCGCTTCGCCAGCCGCGATGTTTACTCCGGAGTTCCGATAGGTTATCTCATTCTTCAGCTCGTCCATTTTACCAAGTTATCCTTTAGGAGATCAATTTCGGCACGGGCTTTTCCGCTGATGCCGCGCACGCTGAAATCCTGAACATTTAGTGCAGCAAGAATGGTTCCATAGCGCACAGCTTCTTTTATCAGGGCTGGTTTCAGGAGGTTAAAGTTCGCCAGATAGGCCATAAAAGCCCCAGCGAACGAGTCTCCGGCTCCAGTGGGGTCGCATACCCTTTCCACGGGATAGGCTGGGGCAAAGAACTTGTATTCAGAGGATATCGCCACAGAGCCATATTCGCCGCGTTTCACGATTACCCATTGCGGTCCCAGGGCCAAAACTTCACGAGCGGCCGAAAAAATGTCCTGTTTTCCAGACCAATCCCTCACTTCGTCCTCATTCATAAATACAATATCCACTCTTCGCAGAACCTGAACCAACTCATCCGGGCAAAGCCGGATCCAGTAATTCATCGTGTCGCAAGCCAGATGCGAATAAGAAGATATCTGATTCAGCACCTGCAGTTGCAGGGAAGGGTGAATATTAGCCAGTAGCAGACTTTTGCAGCATTTGCAGGATTCTGGGAGTTCAGGAGAAAAATCAGCAAAGACGTTCAGGTCTGTCCTCAAGGTTTCGGCTCGATTCCAGGAGTTGTATTTGCCGCTCCAGCGGAAGGTTTTGCCTTCTTTATAAACCAAGCCGTCCAGATTTATCTCATGATCTTGTAATAGTTTTAGCGAGTCCATGGGGAAATCTGTTCCAACGACCCCCACAATGTAGGTGGGGGAAAACTGAGAACCTGCTA
>CAZGWB010000083.1:9237-12530 GCA_964529335.1 uncultured Candidatus Cloacimonas sp. | reverse complement strand
TTTGTGCGTTTCTGCGATAGTTTCAATATCCCCTTGGTGGTCTTGGAAGACGTTCCAGGTTTCCTGCCCGGAACCATGCAAGAGCATAACGGCATTATCCGCAATGGAGCCAAGCTGCTCTATGCCTTTGCCGAAGCCACGGTTCCCAAGATCACTGTGATTATCCGCAAAGCCTATGGCGGTGCCTACTGCGTTATGAACAGCCGTCATATGCGTGCCGATCTGGTTTATGCCTGGCCTAGTGCGGAAATTGCCGTGATGGGTCCAAAGGGTGCAGTGGAGGTGATCTTCCGCAAGGAAGCCATGGCTTCTGAAGACCCCAAGGCAACCCTGCTAAAGCGTGAAGAGGAGTATCGGGACAAGTTTGCCAATCCGTATAATGCAGCCGAAAGGGGATATGTGGACGACGTTATCGAGCCTGCTCAAACCCGCTTCCGCTTGATCCGTGCTCTGGAAATGCTCGCCAATAAAAAGGACAGCATTCCGCCCCGCAAGCATGGAAATATTCCTCTGTAAAAGGGTGACGGCATGCGAGGAATATACCTGATCATCCTGATGCTGACAGGGATTTATCTCCTGTTTGGCCAGGCCACTCCTGAAGCTCTGCCCCAACCACAGGCTGCTTCCGATAGCCTTAGCCTGGTGCGCGAAAAAGAAATCCTCTCCGAATACGGTTTCCGCGACAGCAATCTGCTTTCTGAAGTAGCGGCCAAACTGGAGATCAAGAAGCTCGATAGTTGGAAACGCTATCTGGGTTTGGAGCCAGAGAACAAGAAACTGGACGGGATGACCCTCAGAAAGCTGGGGATTACGCCTTACCGGGCTCTTTTGGCTCAACAATACAGTGTTTATGGTTTTACCGAACTTTCTACACTGAGCGAAGTGGCCGCCAGCCTGAATATGCCTATTAAGAAAATGAAGCAGCAGCTAAACCTGGCCAATCCTGGTTCACGCAGATGGGACAGCTATTCACTGCAGTCGCAGGAGATTGATCCTGAAAAGATAAAAGCTCTGTATGACGACTTTAGGGCCAGGCAGCTACACTATGGAATCAGCGTAACTCTGGTCGGGATGCTTACTGTTTTCTCAGCCCTGCTGATTACCAGCTTGGTGATAGGGCAAATGGTGCATCTGAACAGGCCTCCCAAAACAGCGAAACCAGATCTTAAGCTTAGCCCCGGTGGAAAGGTGGTGGCTGCTTCGGCTACCCTGAACCGCAACATGATAGCGGCTATCATCACAGCCCTGCACATCCATCAGCAATCCCTGGAAGATAGACGCAAGATGGCTTTGACCTTCCGTAGAACGCCTACCAATCAATGGCGCGCCAGTGCCGTGCTCAGCATGCCAAACCGGGAAATAAACGCAAAACGGAGATAAGATGAAAACCTATAAACTCATGATAAACAACGAAAAATACGATGCCCGCATCGTCGAATACAGCCCAACCCATGCCAAGATAAATATTAATGGCACCGACTATTTGGTGCAGATCGAGGACGACAAGGTTCAAAGCATTCCCAAACTGGCCAGTCAGGAAAAAGCGGTGCCACTGGCTCCCAGTTTCAGTGCTACGGGATTAACTGGGAGTGGGGAAGTTCGTGCCCCCATTCCGGGCGTGATCGTGTCCATCCCGGTTTCCGAAGGCCAGGAAGTGAAAAAGGGTCAAACCATCATTATCCTGGAAGCGATGAAGATGCAGAGCGAGATTGCATCTCCGTTTGACGCCAAGATCGGCAAGATATTCGTGAAAGAACGTTCTCCCATTCAGGAAGGCGATCTGATGATGACCCTGGAAGGTTCTGAGATCAAGCCAACTCCTCAGCCCAAAACTCCCAGACCCAGCGCTGCTGCTTTGGCCGAGAAAATCGCAGCTCCTGCAGAGAAAATCCTCAGAGCTCCGATTCCTGGCAGCATAATCGATGTAAAAGTGAATCAAGGCAGCTTCATCAATGAAGGCGAGGTAGTAGTGATTCTGGAAGCCATGAAGATGGAGTCCGAAATACATAGCAACTTCCGCGGAAGAATAGCCAAGATATTCGTAAATAAAGGCGATAGCGTTCAGGAAGGCGATCCCCTGATCGAGTTTGAGGATTAAGTAAATGCAGGAATTAGCTCAGTTCATTCAAACCACCGGCTTTCTTAACATCAGTTGGGGAAATCTGCTGATGATTGTCTCAGGCTTGGTGTTTATCTACCTGGGGATCAGCAAAGAATTCGAACCACTTCTATTGGTTCCTATCGGTTTTGGCATAGTAGTGGGAAACATCCCTGGTGTTTCCGAACAAGGCTTGGGGGTAACGGACTCCGGTTCGGTGCTTAACTACCTATACTTTGGTGTAAACAAAGGTATTTACCCTTCTCTGATCTTTTTGGGAATCGGCGCAATGACGGATTTTTCCACCCTGATAGCCAATCCGCGCTTGATTCTTTTGGGAGCGGCCGCGCAGTTTGGCATCTTTGCCACTTTCATGGGTTCCATCCTTCTGGGATTCAACATCATGGAAGCCGCTTCGATCGGGATTATCGGGGGTGCGGATGGCCCAACCTCCATCTTTCTGGCCTCGAAGCTGGCACCTCATCTTTTAGGCTCAATTGCTTTGGCGGCATATTCTTACATGGCTTTGGTGCCGGTGATCCAACCGCCGATTATGAGGCTTTTAACCACGAAAAAAGAGCGCCTGATCAAGATGAAAGCTCTTAGAGTAGTTTCCAAAAAGGAAAAGATCTTTTTCCCACTGGTTGCCTTTGTGGTTACAACCTTTATATCTCCAGGCAGCGTAGTGCTTTTGGCCATGCTGTTTTTGGGTAATCTGCTAAAAGAAAGCGGAGTAACGGAACGCCTTGCCCAGTCTGCACGCAGCGTTTTGATCGATGTAGTAACTGTATTGATCGGACTAACCGTGGGTGCAAAAACTACTGCCGCAGTATTTCTTACCCCGGCAACGATCAAGATATTCCTTTTGGGTGCAACGGCCTTTGCGGTAGCCACGGCTGCGGGTGTGCTCTTTGCCAAGATCATGAATCTCTTTACCAAAAACAAGATCAATCCCCTGATTGGCAATGCCGGAGTTTCGGCAGTGCCTGCTTCTGCCAGGGTATCCCAGATGATCGGCCAGCAATATGACCGTACAAACTATCTGCTGATGCATGCCATGGCTCCAAACGTGGCCGGAGTGGTCGGTTCAGCAGTAGCAGCCGGTGTGCTTTTGGGGATATTGGGGAATTAGGTCATGGAGTCATGGAGTCATGGAGTCATGGAGTCATGGAGTCATGGAGTCATGGAGTCATGG
>CAZGWB010000083.1:0-9137 GCA_964529335.1 uncultured Candidatus Cloacimonas sp. | reverse complement strand
TGGAGTCATGGAGTCATGGAGTCATGGAGTCATGGAGTCATGGAGTCATGGAGTCTCAAGTGATTATGGAAGATAGGAGTTAATATATATGCGGTTGAAGTCTTTCACGGAAATACAAGCATGGAAGGAAGCCAGGATATTGGTCAAGGACATCTATGTGATGTGCAATGAAGGTTCTGCCAAGCATGACTTTGGTTTCCGTGCTCAAATACAGAATGCCGCAGTATCAATTATGTCGAATATTGCTGAAGGTTTTGGTGCCGGATCGGATAAGAGCTTTATTGCTTTTCTCAGGTATGCATACCGCTCTGCTTTGGAAGTAGAATCGCAGCTCTATGTTGCATTGGATATTGAGTACATGGACAAGATTCAGGCCGAGAGATTCTTCGATAAAATCAGAACTATTCAACGGATGATTGGTGGCCTTATAGCTTATCTCAAACAATGCGAAAAAACCCCCCAGACTCCAAGACCCCAGAACCCCCAGACCCCATGACCAAACCAACCTTATCCATAAACAACAAAAACATATAAAAGGAGGCCTAAGATGCCCAAAGTCCTGATTGCCACAGAAAAACCTTTTGCCGCAGAAGCCGTGCAAAAGATCAAGGCGGAGCTCGATGCCGCCAAGTATGAGTATTCCTTTTTGGAAAACTACACTGATGTAAAAGAACTGCATGCCGCTTTGGCCGATGCGGAGGCAGTGATCATCCGTAGCGACATCATCGATGAAGCGGCCTTAAATGCTGCGCCCAAGCTGAAAATCGTGGTTCGCGCTGGTGCAGGGTACGACAACATCGATCTCAAAGCCGCCACCGCTCACAACGTAGTGGCCATGAACACCCCTGGCCAAAATTCAAATGCCGTGGCAGAGCTTGCCATCGGCATGATGATCTACATGGCCAGAGGCAAATTCAACGGCAAATCCGGAAGTGAACTGGCCGGTAAAACGCTGGTGCTATATGGTTATGGCTTTGTAGCCCGCTACGTTGCCAAGATCGCCAAAGGCATCGGCATGGAAGTTTGCGCATACGATCCTTATCTGACCAACGAGATCATGACCAAAGACGGCGTGAAACCCCTTGCCAGCGTGGAAGATATTTTCAGAACAGGCGACTATATCTCCCTGCATATCCCCGCCAACGATCAAACCAAGAAATCCATAAACTGGAGCCTGCTGTCTCTAATGAAGCCCGGTGCAATCCTGGTAAATACTGCCCGTAAGGAAGTTATCAACGAGGATGACCTGGTAAAAGCACTTACCGAGATCAAAAAGTTCCGCTATGTAAGCGACGTGGAACCCGGAAATGCAGCTCAGTTAATGGAGCAATTTGCCGATCGGGTTTACTGGACTCCCAAGAAAATGGGCGCTCAAACCGAAGAAGCCAACACCAATGCAGGCGTAGCTTCGGCACGTCAGATCATCGCTTTCTTCGAAAAAGGCGACAAAACCTATAAGGTAAACTAAACGAAGTAATTAGCACCATTATTCCCAGGGGATTGGCCATGCCAATCCCCTATTCATATACCGGAGTCATACCGGAGTCATACCGCATGATCATGCGGTATGACTCCGGTATGACTATGGAGTGACTGCTTCTCGCAGGCTAGGTGGCTCCGATGTCCCGAGGTAGTAATGCCCCTGAAAAAGATCAAACTGGTGATGTGGCAAACATATATCCAAATAACTGGAACTGCCTTGACAGGAAAGCGGCAGATATAAAACTGGTAAAAAAACGCTTTGAGGTATGAACCATGGAAATGAAGGATATTTTTTCTCAACTTCGGTCTCTGCTTACTAATACGATGGGGGCTGAGATATCCTTTGGCCAGCCCACCAAGGTGGGAGATCTGCATGTTATCCCAGTGGCCAAGGTGGCTTTTGGTTTTGGAGGTGGGGGAGGGAATTCCGCATCCGCCAAGAAGAAAGAAAATCCGGCGGCTCAAGAAGCTGAAGAACAAGGTGAAACCACAGATGAAAAAGCCAAAAGCAACAATTTTGGTGGTGGCGGAGGTGGCGGTGCCAAGACCTATCCCATAGGCATCTATACGCTTAAGGGCGACGCCGTGAAGTTCCATCCAGTGATCAGCGTCAAAGAGATTCTGGCAGTGATGGCATTTATCAGCGTTCTGCTGATCAGACTTCGTAAAAAAAACCGAAAAGGAAAATAGAGCTATGTTTATTACAGACAAGAAGATCGATCCGATTCCCTTCACGTCCTTGCCGCAAGATTTGGATATCACTTCCTGGGAGGCAGTTCAAGCCTTTCTGGAAGATATCTGCAGCTCAGATGTAGCAACACAGCAAGCCCTGGAAGATTTGCTGCTGAAATATTCCGATCTGATGAAAGCCATGGCGGACGAACTTTCCTGGCGCTATATAAAGATGAGCATCGATGCCGACGATAGCAGCAAAGCAGATGCCTACAACGAGTATTTCGCCAATGTATATGCCCCAACCGAGGCATATCAATTCAAGATCAAAAAGCTCTATTACGACAGCCCAGCCAAAGATAAGCTGGATAAGCAGAAATATGCTCTTTTAGACCAGATCTTCGCCAAGGACATCCAGCTATTCCGTGATGAGAACATCCCCTTACAGATTCAGGAGTCGGAGCTTGCCAATAAGTATGGCGGAATCGTTAGCCAGATGAGCGCTCACTTTGATGGGGAGGACAAAACTCCTGCTCAGTTATCGGTTTATCTGAAGGATCCAGACCGCAGCAAGCGTGAACAAGCTTGGAGACTGCGTGCCGGTCTCTTCATTGCCAAACAGGACGAACTGAACAAGCTATATGACGAGCTACGCGAACTTCGCCATAAGATTGCCCTGAATTCAGGATTCACCAACTTTCGGGATTATAAACATCATGAGATGGGACGTTTTTCATATACCCCCGAAGATATCTACAAGTTTCATGAAGCAGTGGAAAAAGTGGTAGTGCCCTTTGCCGAGAAACTGAATGAAGAGCGCCGGAACAAGCTGAATCTGGAAAGCTTGCGTCCTTGGGATACCCAGGTTGACCTGGACGGTCGCAAGCTGAAACCCTTTGAAACAACTGAAGAATTTATCACTAAGAGCCTGAAGGTGCTTTCCAAGGTAAGTCCCGCTTATGCCGAACAGCTTGAAATGATGAACAATACCGGCTTGCTCGACCTGGAAAACCGCAAAGGTAAAGCACCTGGTGGCTACAACAGCAGTATCCACAATCTGGCCAGTTCCTTCATCTTCATGAATCATGTGAAGCTGCATAACGACGTGGTTACTTTGCTTCACGAATCCGGTCATGCCATGCATAGCGCAGCCACGGCTGGAATAAAGATAATGCAATATTTGGAACCGCCGTCAGAAGTGGCTGAACTGGCTTCTATGACCATGGAGCTGCTTACCATGGACTATTGGGACGAGTTCTATCCCGATCCGGCGGATCTTAAAAAGGCCAAAAAAGACCAACTGGAAGGGACTCTCAGCTTTCTGCCCTGGTGCATGATCGTGGATGCATTGCAGCATTGGGTTTATCTGCATCCGGAGCACACTGCCGAAGAACGAAGCAAAGCCTATATCGAACTGGGTAAGCGTTTTTCCAAAGGTGTTAACTGGGACGGCCTGGAAGACTACCGAAAGATTGGCTGGATGCAACAACTGCATATCTTCGAAGTTCCTTTCTATTACATCGAATACGGCATGGCACAGCTTGGTGCACTGTCTATCTATATGAATTACAAGCAAAACAAAAGCAAAGCATTGAGACAGTATCAGGACTTCCTGAATCTTGGCTATAGCCGTCCAGTAAAAGAGATCTATGAGACAGCAGGGATCAGCCTGGACTTTTCCGAAAGCAGGATAAAAGAACTGGTGAGTTTTGTGGTGTCCGAGCTCGAGGCCCTGGATAAGAACTGATGCTGTCTATCTTCAGTCCTGTCCGCTATGCTCCCTTCAATATTGCCAGTGAGGAATACATTCTGCAGAATTTCTCTGAGGATGTATTCCTACTATATATCAATGAACCCAGCATAATTGTCGGAAAGCATCAAAACACCCTGGCAGAGATCAATCTGGATTGGGTGAACAGCCATGGAATACCGGTTGTCCGTCGTTTAACCGGTGGTGGGTCAGTTTTTCACGATCCCGGGAACCTGAATTTCTCCTTCTTAATGAACGAAGGCGATGATCAGAACCGCAGTTTTGAACGCTATACAAAACCGGTTTTAGAAGTGCTAAATGACCTGGGTATTCCGGCCAAACTGGAAGGACGCAATGATCTCACCATAGAGGGACGTAAATTCTCTGGAAACGCCAAGACCTTCGTGCATGGTAAAACTCTGCAGCATGGCACGATCCTCTTTTCCAGCCAAATTGGCGATCTTAGCGAAGCTCTGAAGGTGAAGCCCCACAAGTTCAGCGACAAGGCAGTAAAATCGGTGCGAGCCAGAGTGACCAACGTAAGCGAGTATCTAAGTGAACCGATGCCTTTGCCTGAATTCGTAGCTCTGATACGTAAAAAAGTGCACAGCCTTTATCCTGAGATAACAGATTATGCTTATACAGAGGCGGATGTTTCGGCGATAGAGAACTTGGTAAAACAGAAATACTCTAGCTGGGAATGGAACTTCGGCAAGTCACCACGCTATAATATGTCGCATGAGTTTCGTTGTAAAGCCGGGATAATAGAGATATATCTGCAAGTGAATAAAGGCATTATCGAAGAGATAAGCATCTTTGGAGATTTCTTTAGCTCACGTGATATCCACGAGCTTGAACAAGCTCTTACCGGTCTGCCACATAGCCGTGAAGCCGTGAAGGGAAGACTTGTCAGCATGGATTATAGCAGCTTCTTCGGTGCTGTGGAACTGGGCGAGCTGCTGGATGCGATGTTTTAATGTTTACACGGTTGTGAGGTTTATACACCGATAACCCATAAGATGCTTCAAATAACAAAGGAGCTCCAATATGGAACAGAGATTAATGCTTGGCATCTCGTCCTGCTTGTTGGGCCACAAGGTCCGATATGATGGTGGCCACAAATATGACAGCTGGCTGGTGGAATCGCTTGGAAACTATGTAGACTACATTCCTGTTTGCCCGGAAGTGGGTTGCGGCTTACCGGTTCCCAGAGAAGCGATGCGTTTGGTTGGCGATTCTATCAACCCCAGATTATTAACTCAAAAAACCGGCATAGACCACACCCAAAAGATGCAGGATTTTTGTAAACGAGCGATCACCGAGCTCAAAGATAAACAGCTTTGTGGCTTCGTGTTCAAAAGCAAATCCCCTTCCAGCGGAATGGAGAGGGTTAAGGTATATCCTTTATCTGGTGGGGCTGCTTCGAAAACCGGGGTTGGAATCTTTGCCAGATCTTTTATGGAGGCTTTTCCGCTTTTACCTGTGGAAGAAGAAGGACGCCTGCATGATCCGGTGCTGAGAGAGAACTTTATCGAACGTATCTTTATAATGCATAGATGGTTAAATCTGCTACACAATACTCCTGCCATCAGTGGATTGATGGACTTCCACACCCGGCACAAACTGCTGATCATGGCTCACAGCCCTGTTCATTACAGGTCTATGGGGGCTTTGGTGGCCAGAAGCTCTGAGCTGCCGCTATCTGAGGTGCTTTCTGAATATCATCAGCAGCTAATGACTGGAACAAAAAAACCTGCCACTCCCGCCAGACATCAAAACGTTCTTCTGCATATCATGGGCTATTTTAAGAAAGACCTCAGTGCATTCGAAAAAGCTGAGCTGGTGGAGCTGATAGACCAATATAAGAAAGGCTTGGTGCCATTGATTGTGCCTGTAACGCTGCTAAACCACTATGTTCGCAAATACGGCAAGGAGTATCTGGCCAAACAGCTATATTTGAAGCCACACCCAGTAGAGCTGAAACTCCGAAACCACTGTTGATGGAGCTTAGGAAGTGCTGTTCAGTAGGTCGATAAGGCTAAGGACGGTTTCCTTTTCCGCCAGCAGCAAATACACCGCATAAGCAATGAAGATAACCAGAGAAAATACGAAGGTGAAACGGAGCAGATAAAGCCCTGAAACAGCAAGAATAATCAGCATGGGAAGCTGAGCCAGCAGATAGAGCAATTCATGTCCCAGCCTTGCTCCCAGCAACTTGAGCGACATGAAGTAAAACGCCAGATGCATTATTGCGCTTACCATGCAAAACAGCAGAACAGCAAAACTGAAGTTTACCTGCAAACCCAAAGCCAGAGACGCAATCCGCAAAACCAGAGTTGCTATGTTCCAATATAGTTCCCAGGACGGTTTGCGGCAGATGTAGGGAACTCCGCTGATCGGATGATGCAGCAAACTGCTGCTGTAATAAAGAACCAAAGCAAGAATCAGCGGTAAGGCCTCAAGCCACTTGTTTCCCCAGATAAAGGGGACTAGATACTGCAAAGCCAGGGCATAGGCAAACAGCGCCGGAATCCCGATTTTGAAAACCAGAGAGCTATACCGTCGTATGCCTTGCAGGTTTGCGGTCGCCGCACCTTTTGCCATCAAGGGGAAAAACACCTGCGACAGCGAAGTGGTGAACATATTAACCGGAATGGCGATGAGCTGAGAAGCGAAGAAGAACACTCCCAACAGCGCTGGCTCTACGAATGCACCCAAAAACAATACCGGGGCATTGGCAGAAAAAACCTGAAAGAGATTTATCAGAGTAACATTGGCCAAAAAACCCTGATGCTTGGCTGCAAGGGTAAGGCTGGTCTTTAGGGTCTTGGGGTTTAGCTGCTTAAGAAGCCTTGCCTTGGGCAGGGGTGGCAAAACCAGCAGCAGATAGAGCATTTCGCATAGATTTCCCAGATAAAAGAGCAGGATAAAAAGCCAAACCTTGCGCCAGAAGAAGATGAGGACAAAGCACAACGCACTGTAAATAAACACATTCAGGGTTTCGGCCAGGGCCAGGGCCTTGAAAAACAGCAATTTCTGAGCTCTGGTACGGACTATTCTGCGCAGGGCTTCAATGAACACAATTCCACCGCTTAGGCTTAGCAGGCGTCCCAATTCCTGGCTATGATACAGAGCTCCGATACCGGGACCCAAGAAAGCCAGCAGAACCGTTAGCAGCGCAGAAAACAGCAGACCAAGCTGCAACAGCGAAAGGTAATTCAGCTTTTCCTGTCTGCGGGAAACCAGATAGTGTGAATCCAAGCCCCAAACCGTGAAGTAGGTAAGCAGAACCAGGATAAGGGAATAGCTGCGATATATGCCCAGATCGCTCTGAGTAAGCCATTTGGCAATAAAGATGAACAGCACAAAACTCACCAGTCTGCGCAAGATTGTGGTTAGCAGGGTCCAGCGGACACCATGCATCAGAGTTTTGGTGCTCATAACCCTTTACTGAAAGATGTCGCTTTGACTGTCGGCAGGGCTCAAACCCAGGTGACGATAAGCTTTGAAGGTCACTTTGCGACCTTGGGGGCTACGCTCTAAAAAGCCTTGCTGCACCAGATAGGGCTCGAAAATCTCTTCTATGGTTCCGGCATCTTCGCCGATGGCGGTGGCAATGGTTTTGATACCAACTGGGCCACCACGGTAGTTTTCGATGATGGTATTCAGAATTCGTTTATCCATCTCATCTAAGCCGGCGTGGTCTACTTGCAGCATTTGTAGCGCAGCCAGTGCAATGTCCTTGTCAATGACACCCTTGCCTTTTATCTGCGCATAATCACGAACTCTGCGTAGCAGGCGGTTGGCGATGCGGGGAGTGCCACGGCTGCGACGCGCCAATTCAGCTATGCCTTCCTCGTCGGCAGGTATGTTCAGCAGTTTGGCGCTGCGACTGATGATCTGAAACAGGGCATCAAAATCATAGTAATCCAGACGCAGCACGATTCCAAAGCGATCCCGCAAAGGAGGAGTAAGCAATCCGGCCCGGGTGGTAGCGCCGATCAGAGTAAAGTTTTCGATGGGGATTTTCAAGGTGCGCGAGTTTGGCCCGCTATCCAAGATTATCTCCATCTCAAAATCCTCCATTGCTGGATAGATGTATTCTTCTATCACGTGCGACAGACGGTGGATTTCATCGATAAACAGCGCTTCATGGCGTCCTAAATTGGTCAATATCCCTGCCAGGTCTGAAGGTTTTTCGATCACCGGCCCGCTGGAAACGGTAATATTTACCCCCATTTCCCGGGCTATGATATTGGCCAGAGTCGTTTTTCCCAGTCCGGGCGGGCCATAGAAGAGCACATGATCCAGAGATTCTCCTCTTAGTCGGGCGGCTTGGATGCTGATTTCCAGAAGCTCTTTCAGGTGATTCTGACCGATAAAATCGCTTAGGGTCTTGGGACGCAGAGCCCGGTCGAGCTCGCTGTCTTCCTTTAGCTGAGTGGGATTGTTGATGCGTTCCAGCATTACTTATTATATTTCTTGAAAGGTGGGATGATCAGCGGCTTATCCAGCATCTTGATCAAGGCGGTTCCTTCAGGGATAGGCTGCCGCCAACTGAATTTCTGGCCGCTTTTTTTATGTGTGATCTCCAGGTGGATCACTTCTCCGGCTTGCCATTGATTGCGGAAGTTACCCAGTTGCAGCGAAGCGATCACCGTGAAAGGGAATTTTTTCCCATCTCCGACCTGTTTAACTGCGATCGTGTGCAGAGGATGTGTTTCTGTGCTCAAAACTTCCTGTGGACGCCTATTGATCCAGGCTTTCAGGATATATTCATTGGCGCTTTTGTCCTTTTGCCAGGTGATGGAGGGGTTTTTGCCAGTGTCCAACGCCAACTTTTGCACATACATCCGAGGGGTGGTCATCTGTGCAAAAAGAGGCAGGAGAAAAGCCAGAAGCAGGGGCAGTAAAATATACTTTTTCATTACATTACCTTCGTTATTTTATCAATCTCAGCAGTTTAAGCAGCTGCAGGTGCCACACCATCCAAGCCGCTTCCCAAACGATGTGACGGCTCATTTTGGATACGCCGTTCAGTCTTTCGGTAAAGACAATCGGGATTTCCTTTATCTTGAAGCCTTTAACCCAGCTTCGGAAGTTCATTTCGATCTGAAAAGCATAACCGTCGGAGAGGATTTTATCCAGGTTTATGCTTTCCAACACTCTGCGGTGGAAACACTTGAATCCGCCAGTCGGGTCTTTAATCGGCATCCCGGTGATCACCCGCACG
>CAZGWB010000082.1:0-12733 GCA_964529335.1 uncultured Candidatus Cloacimonas sp. | reverse complement strand
CCTCTTCCACGCTCTTGCTGCCATCCAGCTTGATCAAAAACCAGCGGTCAAAGCCTGTGGCCTGTTCCCAGGCCGTATTTTTCACTTTTCGATGAGCGCGGATTATCTTTTCTCCGCCGTTCACGCTGAAAAGCTGATCGAGTTCATTGATACTAAAACTATTGCCTTCCGCATAAAGTCCGGTTGGAAGGTTGGCAAGCCGGTGTGCACTTTCGCTGAGCTTTATCTTGATCAGATCATTTGCATAGCGGGGACGCGCAGTGGACAGCTTTGAGCCGGTCATAAAAAGATTCGGTTTGTTGCCCTGGTTTGCAGCAGAATTCAAGCTGCCGAGGCAGCTCAGAATCAGCAGGGCTAGTAAGATAACCTTCGTTCGGTTCATCAGTTTGTTTCTCCCTGAGGGTGTAATATTCATTATTATCGCCAGTTCAGCGCGTGGCTATCCCGTGTCAACTACTTTTTGGCGGGATATCCACCGTCAATTGCCATCATCAGTTAAGAATATGGTTTGGAATATATTGTGAATCTCGTATGAACCTGCTTTTCCGATATCGGCATACTGCTCACTTAACCTGGCTTCCGTGCTGGGGAATTTGGTGAGAGGTTGGCCTGACGATCAGGGGCTTCACTGCTTACAGCCCCAAAAACTATCCTCCGTCGAGACGACGGAGCCACCTTGCCTGCGGGATGCAGTCACTCCTTGATCATACCGGAGTCATACCGGATGAGCATCCGGTATGACTCCGGTATGACCCCCGTCAGACATAGCAAAGGCCAAGCAAAAAGGACAGGAACCAGTCCTGCCCTTAAGTTATTTGTTTTGAAGGATTTTTACAGTTTGCGCATGTATTCAAGCAGATCGACCACACGGCTGGAATAGCCAAACTCGTTATCATACCAACTGAATACCTTTACCAGCTTGCCCTTGGCGTAGGTGATAAGGGAATCGAAGATGGAGGAAAAGCCGTTGCCAACGATGTCGATGGACACGATGGGATCGGTGCAGAACATCAAAACGCCTTTCAGGTAAGTATCTGCGGCTTCTTTCATGGCAGTATTCACCTCTTCTTTGGTCACTTCCTTTTCCAGGTTTACGCAAAGATCAACCAAGGAGCCATCAGGAGTGGGAACTCTGATCGCAACTCCATCCAGCTTGCCTTTGAGCTCCGGGATCACAAGTCCGATCGCCTTGGCAGCTCCTGTGGAGGTGGGAATCATACTCATGGCGGCAGCTCTTGCCCGGCGCAGATCGCTGTGTGGCAAATCCAGAATCCGCTGGTCGTTTGTATAGCTGTGGATGGTGGTCATCAGGCCGTTCACGATTCCAAACTTATCCTGTAAAACTTTAGCCACTGGAGCCAGGCAGTTTGTGGTGCAGGAAGCGTTGGATACGATGGCGTGTTCTGGTTTTAGCGAAGTGTGGTTTACGCCCATCACGATGGTGGCGTCCACTTCGTCTTTGGCGGGAGCGGTGAGGATAACCTTTTTTGCCCCGGCTTTCAGGTGTTTGGAAGCTTTTTCCTTGGAGGTAAAGATGCCGGTGGATTCAATCACAAATTCCACTCCCAAATCCTTCCAGGGAAGCACTTCTGGGTCTTTTTCGGCGTAGATTTTGATTTTTTTGCCATTAATCACCAGAAAGTCATCCACATAGGAGATGTCCGCAGGATAAATCTTGTGAATGCTGTCATATTTAAAAAGATGCGCCAGGGTTTTAGCATCGGTTAGATCGTTAATTGCCACCACATTCAATTCTGGATGGCCGCTCAGGATTACACGCAATACCAGACGTCCGATACGTCCGAAACCATTGATCGCTACATTGGTCATAATTGTTATCTCCTCAATTTACAATAGTATGCTGTTGTTGGCACTGCCGGTTACCTTACAGAAGCCCATCACGGTGTTTTGCATGGCTTCTTCGCCCTTGACCAGCCACTTCCGCGGATCGAACTTGCTTTTATTAGGAACATAGTCTTTGGGGTCGACGTCCGGAGGACAGACGATGGCATATTTTTCCTTTTCCCAAAAGGCTTGCGTGGCAGTTGCCATATCGATCTGATAATGAGTATCCTTGTTTATCTTCACTACGCCATTGGCCACTGCGGTTTGCTGTTGAAGGTCGGTAAGACCCGAAGCGCCATGCAAAACCAAACCGCGTTCCACGCCGTTTTTGATCAGAAGGTCGTCGATCTCTTTGATCAGGTCAAGCCGCAGGACGATGTTTTCACCCTTGGAAACGCCGTGATTGGTGCCAACGGAAGCGGCAAAGAGATCAACATTGGTGCGTTTAACGAATTCCAGGGCTTCTTCCGGCTTGGTGTAAAGCTCGGTTTCGGACACGATCTCGTCCTCGGTGCCTTTGATATGGCCTATCTCGCCCTCCACGATTATTCCGTGCTTGTGAGCCAGATCAACCACCTCTTTGGTAATGCGGATATTTTCTTCCAGGTTTTCTTTGCTGGCATCGATCATCACGGAGGTAACGAGGTCGTTTTCCACGCAGAATTTGATGAAATCAAAGTAGTTAGGAGTAGCGTGATCGATATGCAGTCCTATCCCGCATTTGGGAAATTGAGCGGCAAAGGTTTTGATCATTGTGGAGATCAGCCTGGCTCCGGCAAACATATCCTGCGAGGTTCCTGCCGCATATTTGCAAGCTCCGCTGCTCATTTGCATCAGTCCATCAGAACCCACCGCGGCATAACCCTGGACGATGGCTCTGATCTGAGAATCGAAAACTACATTGGACGCAATAATCCCAAAGCGCATTCGTTTGGCCTTTAGGAAAACCTCTTTCAATTGCGAACCGGTTAGAAACATTTTAAACCTCCCTGCTGGATTTTATTCTGTTTGCAAGATTAAATCAGCAGGGGATAGCAGTCAAGGAAAATTTCAGTCTTTGCGGGCTAAACCTCATTTTCGTTTGATAAGTCGTCCAGTTCCAGGATTACCGATTCTTCAGAGGCAGGCAGTTCCTGAACCTTGCTAAGCTTCTTCTCGATCTGACGGCTGCGGAAGCTTGCTTTTTCGATGTTATTGGAGGCTTCCTGCAGTTTCTTCTGAGTGTTGTCCAGCATTTCGCCAAACTTGCCAAACTCGTGTTTGATGGCACTGAGAATCTTCCAGACTTCTGCGGTTTTCTTCTGGATGGCCAGGGTTTTGAAGCCGATCTGCAGACTATTGATCAGGGCTGCTGTGGTGGTAGGCCCGCAGATTACCACGCGGCTCTCCCGCATCACGGTTTCGAAGAGTCCGGTGATTCTCAGTGCTTCGGCATAAAGACCCTCAAAGGGCAAAAACAATAAGCCAAAGTCAGTGGTGACTGGAGGATTGAGATACTTATCACGAATATCCCTGGCACAGCCTTTGATGCGGTCTGCCAGGTTCTTGCGCTCAGTTTCGATCCGGACTGTATCGCCAAGCTCATAGGCTTCCAGAAGGCGTTGATAGTCCTCAATGGGAAATTTGGCGTCCAACGGAAGAAATACATTCTCTTTTTCCTCATCCGGTCCTGGCAGCCTAATGGCAAATTCCACTGTCTCATTGCGCCGTTTGTTCGGCTTGAAGTTCGTTTCATACTGGCCTCGAGCCAACAGGTCTTCCAGCAGGTTGCCAAGCTGCATTTCACCCAGCACTCCGCGATTTTTTACGTTGCTGAGCACCTTCTCCAGGTTTCCTACTCCCTTGGCCAGCGTTTGCATTTCGCCCATGCTTTTATGCACCAGTTCCAAGCGGTCGCTAACGATCTGAAAGCTTTCTCCCAGGCGTTTTTCGAGTGTGGCATGCAGCTTTTCGTCCACGGTAAGGCGCATCTGTTCCAGCTTGGTTTCGTTGTTTTGGCGAATCCCTTCGAGCTGGGTTTCCAGGGTTTTGCGCAGATTTTCAGACTGCTGCTGCTGAGAAGTGCTAAGGTCGGTCAGCTTGCGGACAAGACTTTCGGAAAGGCTGTTCAGAGCTTTCGTCAGCTCTTCGCGGTTCTGCGAGGCATCGCTATTCAGTTGCTGCTTAAGTTCGCCGTTAGCTTTGCTAAATTCGGTGCGCAAAATGCTGGATTGGCCGTAAAGCGAATCGGAAAGGCCCTTCATGGCCTCGGAAAGTTCTTTGCGGTTGTCAGCGGTTATGGTAAGCAGATCATTGCGCAGACGCGCCATTTCTTCTCTGCTGTAGCGGTCAAAGCTCTCAAATGTTCCTTTCAGCTCGCGCAGAGTGTCCTCAGAACCATGTTCCGGCCTACGGAAAAGCTGCAGCAACAAGCTAATCAAACTGAGCACCACTCCCAGGATGACAAGTAGATATAAAGCGGTCATAGGCTGCTCCAAGCTTAACGCAGGACCCGAAATAGGTAAAACAGCGAGCCGATCAAAGTGATGTCCCGATGGTTTTCTGGATTAACCAGAATTGGCTGAAAATCTTCATTCAAAGGCACCAGAATGATCATCCGGTTCTCATCGTCCAGCATCAGCTTCTTCAGAGTGATCTCGCCATCGATGCGCACCGCACAAATCTTTCCGGCCAATTGCCGCCATTCGTTGCTCTGCCTGATCAGCACCACATCTTGATTGCGAATATCGGGTTCCATGCTGCGTCCGTTTACCCTCATGGCAATGTAATCGTCGATCACGCCATTTATCATGGTGCGGCGAACGGTAACCACCTCCACGGTTTCCCCGGTGTTTTCCATAGGTTCACCAGCGGCGATTTCGCCTGTAACCGGGATATCGATGGATTCCGCATCCATCATATCCAGCCTGGCTTGAATGATCTCTTCCAGTCGTTCATTCAGCATTTTTTGAAACTTATCCCAGCCGTGATTGCGAGCCACTGGTTCCTGGGGTTTGTTGAACATCTGACCAGCTCCGGTGATCAGCCAATGAAGGTCAACCTTATAATGCTTGCCGATCTCGCTGATGGTTTCCAGAGAGGGATTGGTGCGGCCGCTTTCCATCTGGGAGATGGCAGAAGGATTTAGATTGAGTACCTTGGCCATTTCGATCTGTTTGATGTGCAGGGCTTTGCGAACTTGTTTGATCCGTTCTCCAATCATGTTTACAGCTCCTTTGGACTTTCAGTGTGGCTGCACTCTACAGCACATGCAAATCCAAAGCCATAAAAGTAAGCATGGCTAAAACTGTCAAGATAAATTAGCAGAACTTGAAACTGCCGGACTCAGGGAGCAAGATTTAATTGCTCTAAGGCGGCTTTAGCTTTGTCGATGTATTCCGGTGTGCTAAGGTCGTCCAGGGCTTTTCTCAGGAATTCTGCAGCGCTGGTAGTATCGCCATTGGCTTTGTAGATCAGGCCGATGTGGTAGGCTATTTCTCCGGGGGGATTTTCCATCTGAGCTGGAATGGAGATGTGCATAAGGGCAGCGCTATAATCTTGGCGCAAATAGTGATACCAGGCAAGGCTGTCCTGGTAATAGGGATTGTCCGATTCCAAGGCCACAGCCCGGGAAATCAACAGACCTGCTTCGGACAAAGAATCTGGGTAATCCAACAGGCTATAGCCAAGATCGTTCAGAAACAGAGGATTATCTGGAAAGCGGGAAATGGCTTTTCGCAAAAGGCTTAGCTTCTCGTTTATTCTTCCCTGTTTATGGTATTCGCTAAGCAGTGCTGACCAGTCAGACTCGTATCCCTTGCCTGAAAGAACGAAGTATTCACTTAAGGCGATTCTGGCTGCCTGATGCTGTGGATCATCTTTTTGAACGGACTGGGCTGCGGTTTGGAAAAAATGCACCAATGGCAGTCCCAAAGCGCTTTCCAATTCCGGGCTTAGTTTCTGAGGAAGAAGCTCCAATCCGCTGTTTTCAGCTCCATCCCGCATTGCAATGCCGATCCGCAAAGCATTATATAGAAAAACGTCATCGGCATCCTGCACGCCATATAGCAATCCAACAAGCTTATGAATTTTCTGTATATCTTGTGCTTTCAAGGCTTCGGCCAGAAGAAAGATGGGGATTTTGGAGTCTGTTTCAGGCAGATAGCTGCGTTCCAGAAGCACCTGCCATAGTTTTTCCAAAACCTGGGCATCAGCTTTTATGTATGCGGCAAAGGCTAGTTCTCCCATCAGCGCGGGATCGTCTGTGGCGATCAGAGTGTCTTGCAACTGGAGAATCTGGGTTATGCGATCAGACTTGTTTGCCTGCTGCAAAAGATGCAACATCAGGGCTTTATCTTCGGGATAAGCGTAAGAACCAAAGAGGCTTGTGACATCTTCGGGCTTACCAAACTGAAGAGTCATTTCTGCCAGCAGTTTTTGAGTATCACTGCGTTTTTCAAGTTTAAGTGCTTTCTTAAGGATTCCGAGCGCTTCCTGCGGATCAACCAGGGAAGTCATTCTGGCGGTTAACACGAGGTCGTCGTGATTTCCTGACGCCAGCTTCTGTGCGTTCTTCAGGGCTTCCCGATCCAGAGAACCGTCCTGCGAATAGCTGAAATAAAACTTCTGCAGATAAGCCCTGGCCGAAGGATAGCGGAGAATGCTTTCGTTTATGCTCCAGAGCTGTCCTTCCGTGTCTTTAGCTTGGGCATACACGGTGTTTGCGGCGTTCAACAGGTCGGCATCGAAGCTCTGTTTTTGCCGTGCTTCAGAAAACAGCGGAATAACCTCTTCCTGTGGCATCTGTCCGTTTACATAGGCATAAGCAGCGTTCACAAGAATCTGTTTGGCGATTTGGGGGCTGCGTGGGTCTTGTTCCAGAGCTTTATGATAGAGCTGGCCAGCTGAGGCGAAGTCGCCGCTGTAATGCAGATATGATGCAGATAAATAGAAATATATGCTGGCCAGATTAGGTCTTGACGGATCTTCTGCCTTTGCCTTGAAACCTTTCTGGGGAGCAGCACAAGAACACAGCAATAAGGCAAAAACCAGGCTGCAGACAGCAATAAGCCGGTTGAATCGCTTGGTTCCGGTCATTTTACCTGGAAAGAATTGCTAAGCACGTATAACTCAACCAAAATGGGCAGTTTGTCGCCAGCCGGGAAATACACAATATTATCGATCAAATATGCGGTTTTGGTTTTTTCATCCCAAAAAGCATAGCTCTGAAACCCTCCTCCGATGAGGTGTTTCATGTTTTTCCAAGCTCCCAGCAGCCGGAATGCCTTATATTGTTTAAAACTCACTGCTTCTTGGCGAATCAGATTTTCATCGAATTCATCACCTTCAAAGTATTTCTGTCCTAGTTCCTTGCGCTTGGCGATCAGCCAGGCCAGGTCAACCTTGTTTTCGTTCATTGGTTCGTGGTAAACCGAGATGTATTTATCGGGGATTTCGCGGTTCTGCATCTTGGCCCGGTATAGGAAGCTGAGAAAGCGTCCCGGCACATCGTTTGAGTAAAGAGTGAAGTTATCCGGGATCTGCAAACTGAAGGGATATGGCTTGAAGAACTTAGCCGGAATCACCTTAAGCTGATAGGCATAATATCCCTGACGTTCGGTGAAACGTTTTAATAGCAAAGCAAAGATGTTGTCCGCTTGCAATGCGCCAATTTTGCTAAGCGACAAGGCATCCTTACCCAGCAGGAAGAGCATGATCTGGTCTCTGGAATTGTGGTTTTTGGTTATAAACAGGTCTCCACCGCTGCTTTCCACCCTCGTCATAAAATCCTTGGCCAAAACACTGCGCATGTATTGTGATACGGGTGCATTGCTTTCCATATCTCCTATGTAGATTATGTTCTTGTATTTGTCGAGGGTTTTGGCTTGCTTCACATCGGCCATGATTAGATTGAAGTATCTTTCCGGATAGGTGATGGGCACTTCGCGCTCAATACTGCTTCTTACAAAGGGTTCCAAAGCTTTCCAGTTGGCCGGGTCGCAAAAGACGTAAACATCACGGTCGTCGCCCATGGCCAAGGGCTTTGAATGGTCTATAATTTCATCAAACTGGGTATAACGAACGGGTTCTTGGGTTGCTTTATCGCAACCAAAGAGCAGGGGCAACACCAGTAGCCCCATAAGGATAGTTCTGCGCATGAGTCATTTCCTCCTGAAAAGAACAAAGATGTAGTTCAAACCGCTGGCCAGGGTTATGGCAGCAACCAGCCAGAACCAGATTTCAAAACCGAATATCAGCTTTGCCGAAGGTGATCCAAAATGGGTCCAGACAGCAAAAGCTCCGATGATTCCCAGCATCTGCATCACGGTTTTCAGCTTGCCCAGCTTATCTGCGGCCACTACCACCCCGCGTCGTTGAAAGATTTCCCGCAGGATGGTGATCAGCAGTTCACGAGCCAAAACGATAAAGAAAATCACTTTGCTGAAGTAAAAAGGCGGGAGCCAGCAAAGCCCGGCCAGGGCAGAAAGAACCAAAAGCTTATCTGCCAGAGGGTCCATGATCTTCCCAAAATCGCTTATCACATTCATCTTACGGGCCAGCATACCATCCAAGTAGTCGGTGAAACTGGCTATCACGAAGAGAATCAGGGAAATTAGCACCCGGTTTGCATCTACCGACACAAAAAGATAGAACAGAAAGGCCGGAACCATCAGGAAACGCAAGATGGTTAGCGCATTAGGAATCTGATGCTTCATCTTCTGGCTCCCTTGGCAAAACCTGGCTGGAAAGAACTTCCACAGGTTGTTCGGCATAAACTGCCTCGCGTTCGAAAGTGTGCAGGGTAAAGTGCGTTATCAAAGTTCCGATCAGAGCTGCAACAGCCTGAACCACGAATACCCACCAGGGGATAAGCTGCGGCAAGGGCAGGGCATAGACCAGGACAAAATAGATTATCAGACAAACCGGCAAGGGGATCAGCAGCATGGTCCATGTATGCTGAACACCCTGTGCATGGTGCCTTAGCTTATCCACAACGCTGTGCCGGCGACCTTGATAGTTCAAAAGCACATGCAGTTCAAAACTCAGACGGCTGAAAATATAGATCAGCAGAACCAGAACTGCCGAAAAAACTGTAAAACTAACTGTCCGGTTCCGGATCAGCTCAAGCTCTTCGCTGAGGTCAATAAATGCGCTGGACTGGCTGTCGATATCAGTTTCCGGGATGTGTCTCCGTAAGGCATCCAGGATTAAAGGCTTGCTGATTACAGCCTGATAGGAAGGCTCCAGATCGATGGTTATAACGGCTGGAAAGCTGTAATCGCTTATCATATCTTCGCTCAGGGGCAGCCCATAAGCGGTGATTAGCTCAGCTGCAGCTTGCAAACCTGTTTCATGTTTCAGGTTTTTAATCCCAGGGATGTTCTTCAGCTCCGTCAAAATGGCTTCCACCCGCGTGCTGTCTGCCACATAGGCATATATGGGCAGGCGTGAAAGGTCTTCCAGCTTCTCTTTCTGGCTTAGGCCATGATCGTAGCTTAAATACAGCCAACCGGCAAAGATGGCTAACAACATTATGATATTCAAGATAAAACGGGACTTCATGTGGCTATCCTTTTATAATATGAAAGATTAAAGACAAGCGATCGGCAACCTGACACTCGGCAAGTTCCAGATCAGTTTCCAGCAGGCATTGCAGCAGCTCTGCTTTCCTGGCGGCAGGATACAGCAGAAAAGCCGCAGCACCGGAGATCAGGTTTCGGCTGCAAAAATGCAGCAGATCGGGGAGGGTGCAACAAAGCTCAGTCCGGGAAATGGCGCGTTCCGGAAAAGGACTGCAGAGGCCTGAATTCAGCTTTTGCCAGGGTGGGTTGGCTACTATGTAGTGATATTTCACACTTGATTCATGCAATCTCAGATCGCCTTCGTCAAAACCTATTTCCAAGTGTAAACCGGCAGCATTTTCACAGGCCAGGTGATGCAATTGGGGCTGAATCTCCAGTCCCGAGACCTCCCATAAAGGACATGCCTGCTTCAGCAGAATGGCCAGGACTCCGCTTCCAGAGCCCGCTTCCATAATCCGCAGAGCTTTGCGTGGGATATGCTCCAAAGTGTATTCATACAGAGCGGCAGTTGCGGTGCTTACTCCCTGGCCTTTGGGGCTTTGGCGGATCGTTGCGCCGGGCAATTGGAGTTCTTTTAATATACCGCTTTCAGGTGGTGAATCCATTCAGCGCGAGAGCTCCAGCATTCTGTCGATGCTCCGTTTTGCCTTTGCGGCGATTCCGGGTTCAACAGTGATCTCATGTTGGAGGTTAATGAGGGATTGCAGCAGGTTTTCCAGATTAGTTTTCTTCATATTCTGGCAAACTGCCCGCGGAGACAGGCTAATAATGGATTTATCGGGATAAAGATGTTTCAGATAGTTTGTAAGACCGTTTTCTGTGGCAATTATGGCTTTGTCGCCTTTTTCCATCCAGTTCATCATCCCGCCAGTGGACATCACCAGATCGGCTTGTTCCACGATTACCGGATCGCATTCCGGATGCGCCAGAAGGGTATGATCCGGATATTGGGCTCTGATTGCTGTAATATCCTCAGGTCTGAAGCCCCATTGATGCGTAGGGCAATATCCATTCCAGGTGATTACCTGCCGCTTGCTTTGTTTGGCAGCCCAGGAACCGAGGTTACGATCGGGCACAAAGAGGATGGGTTTATCTTCGGGAAGGCTTTGCAGCACTTTTACGGCATTGGAGGAAGTGCAGCAGATGTCGCTTTCCGCTTTCACCTCCACAGTTGAATTTACGTAGCAAACCACCGGCGATCCCGGGTATTGCTCCTTGAAAGCTTTCAGTTGGCTTGCGCTGATCATATCGGCCATGGGACAGCCAGCCTCGGCTGCAGGCAGCAGAACCTGGGATTTTGGGTTCAGAATTGCTGCGGTTTCGGCCATAAACCGAACTCCGCAAAACACGATAATGGGCGTGCTAACCTGAGCGGCCAAAATTGCCAATTGCAAAGAATCACCTCTGAAATCGGCTAGCTCCTGTATCTCCACAGCCTGATAGTTGTGGGCCAAAATCAAAGCACCACGTTCTTTCTTAAGGCGCTCTATCTCTTTTATAATATTGCTTTTATCCATTGTGATACTCATTAGTGGCCTGTGTGTCCAAATCCACCGCTTTGCCGTAGCGTTTCATCCAGATTATCTGCCGGAACCAGTTCCGGTAAACAGACTGGTGAAAAAACTAACTGCGCGATGCGCATTCCGGGTTCGATTTCGATCTTTTCCCGGCTCAGGTTTATTAAAATCACTTTAATTTCACCACGATAGTCCGCATCTATGGTTCCAGGGCTATTAACGATGCCCAGTCCAAGCTTTATGGCCAAACCGCTGCGAGGGCGCACCTGACCTTCAAACCCGGGAGGGATTTGCACAGCGATTCCAGTTGGCACGGCAGCCCGATCCAGGGGGTTAAGCACAAGGGTTTCGTTCAGGTCGGCAGACAGATCGAATCCCGAGGCGTGTTCACTCATACGCTGAGGAGCTTTTGCACTCTGGCTGAGCAGGCTAAAGAAAACCTTCATGATTTACGGATTAAAAGCGATTCCGCCAAAGTATCCAACAGGATGGCTTTGTCGCCCAAAGGAGCGATAACCAGTCTGGCTTTTTCAGTTAGTTCGGCTGCTTTGGCGCGCGATTCTGCTATTCCGTAAACCGAGGGGAAGGTGGCTTTTTGCACGTTGGCGTCTTTACCAATGCTTTTGCCCAGCTCTTGTTGAGTTCCTTCCACGTCCAAAAGGTCATCCACGATCTGGAATACCAGTCCGATCAACCTTCCGTATTCCTCTATCATGGCCAGTTCTTTTTCTGGTGCTCCGCCGGCCATAGCGCCAAAACGCAGGGCAAGATTGATCAAAGCTCCGGTTTTATTCTCATGTATGTAATTCAGGGTTGATTTATCTACTTTTTTGCCTTCGGACATAATGTCCACCATTTGTCCGGCGATCAGACCCTTCAGACCGGCTGCTTTGGCTAATTCGCGGATAAACTGCACCCGCAGTTTGGGTTCGATCTCAGCCAGGGTAACCAGCTCGAAAGCGCTTATCAGAAGGGCGTCTCCGGCCAGGAGTGCTACGCCTTCGCCAAAAACAGCGTGGCAGGATTTTTTCCCTCTGCGGTATTCATCGTCGTCAATATCGGGAAGATCGTCGTGAATCAGGCTGTAGGTGTGGATCATTTCCAGAGCGGCGGCTACGGGAGTTATCGGTTCCACAACGGGCTGATACATGCCATAGGCCAAAAGGGTAAGGTAGGGACGAAGCCTCTTGCCACCGGCGAAAACGCTGTAACGTATGGCTTTATGAATTTCCTTGGGGTATTCATCCTTGCGGGGCAGGAAGCGATCCAGAATGATATTTACCAATTCCTGTTTTTCTTTCATGTCCTTTTTCAGCAGAACTTTTCTATCCATTGTTTTCCTCCGTGGATTTGGCACCGGGAAGCTGGTTGCTAAGCACCTTTATTTTGGCTTCTGCATCTGCCAGACGGCT
The DNA here is from genome assembly GCA_964529335.1 of uncultured Candidatus Cloacimonas sp. Lineage (GTDB taxonomy): Bacteria > Cloacimonadota > Cloacimonadia > Cloacimonadales > Cloacimonadaceae > Cloacimonas. Next base: position 397 of record CAZGWB010000082.1, on the reverse strand, counting down.
TTGACAGTGATTCAAATAGGCAATGCCGTCTTCATACATCTGTAGCAGCTCATCCAGATTGGCTTCGGCATTGGAAAGCTTTTCCACGATACTCTCCAGATGCTGTAAAGCCGCTTCAAAACTGAGAGACTGTAGCTTTTCGGTATCTATACTCACGACGTTTCCTCTCCTGAAAAGGTAATTCATTTCCTTGTATGAAAGTAAGGTTTTTTTGTCAAGCTGAGATTTGGCTGGCAGACCCCCATTTTTTTGGAAAAGCTTGGTTTTGAGGTTAATCTCACACATCAGGCCATGTTTCACTATTTGACTTTTACACTCCAGAATCCCTGATCTCATTGATCTTCACCCTATCATACCGGAGTCATACCGGATGAGCATGCGGTATGACTCCGGTATG
>CAZGWB010000081.1:0-13073 GCA_964529335.1 uncultured Candidatus Cloacimonas sp. | reverse complement strand
AGTAATGGAGTAATGGAGTAATGGAGTAATGGAGTAATGGAGTAATGGAGTAATGGAGTAATGGAGTAATGGAGTAATGGAGTAATGGAGTAATGGAGTAATGGAGTAATGGAGTAATGGAGTAATGGAGTAATGAAGTAATGGAGTAATGGAGTAATGGAGTAATGGGGTTACTATCGGGAATATCGTGATAGATGCAGATATTGGCATCAAATTCTCCTTGTTCCCAATAACTAAACACCAAGTCCGGCCTACCGTCACCATTGATATCGCCACCTGGATCTGCCTGGCTGATCCCCTCTACATTACCAATGAGATCAAATCGCACAATCTCTTGTAGAGATGCCTGAGCATAATACTTAGCCATGGGAATAAAGCAAAACATAGCAGTAATCAAACAAGTTGTTTTTACACTTTGTTTCATATAAACCTTACCTCTATATACTACAAACATCAAAACAATCTATCACCAATAAGCCGAAAAGAACGACAAATCCAGTGATTGAATAATACCACTTTCAATAACTCTAAGCTAAATGTATCTTTAATAGTTTACGTTTGAATGTCAAGTACTATTCTTTGTCTCATCCTTGCTCGTCCTACTTTTTCAGCGGACAGAACTGGGGTTTCCGGGATATTGATAAAGGCTCACATTGAAACAAATAGGATACCATGATCGAAGGTTTTGTGATCAATATCGGAGCTGTTTGATCAGACATAAGGGTCTGGGGTCTGAAAACCCGCCGTTTGTAGGGATGTGATAGATATTCCCGCTTACAGATAGCCAGAACATATTCCGATCTCATTGAATTGAATCTCTGGCGATTTAACTTAGGTATACAGTGAAGGATTATCGCTGTAATCAGAAACCCGGCTTCTAAGCCCCTCTGCGGCATAAAAAAAGCCTTGACTAAAAAGCCCTCTTCAAAATCATGTAGTTAAATAGAAAAATCTTATTCATAAAGACAAGGAGATATAATGGTCAAGCTGAGACTGAGAAGGATGGGTGCCAATGATCAACCCTTCTACCGCATCGTGGCGGTGGATTCCCGCGTGAAACGTGATGGAAAATACATCGAATGCGTAGGATGGTATGATCCCAAGCCAAATCCTTCCAAAATAAACATTGAAACGGATCGCGCCATCTACTGGCTCGGCGTGGGAGCGCAACCCTCTGATACCGTGCGTTCGCTGCTGCGCAAAGCTGGAATCCTGCAGATCTGGCACGAGAGCAAACTGAAGAACCAAAAGGAAACAAAAGAAGCTGAATAATCCCATAGCTGAGGTGACTTATGAAAGATCTCATTGAATTCATGGTTAAAGCTCTGGTAGATGATCCCGGCGAAGTGAATATCACCGAGATAAATGGCGACAAGATCACCCTCTACGAGTTGCGGGTAGCCAAATCGGATATTGGCAAAGTGATTGGCAAACGCGGCAGAACCGCTGGAGCCATACGAACCATCATCAACGCGGTTAGCACCAAGCAAGGAAAGCGCGCGGAACTCGAAATAATCGAGTAGATGAATTACCCCGGGCTCGTCGGAATCGGCAGACTAGGCGGTCGGGACGCTGAAGGCTTTCATCATGTGATGATCAAGCCAGAATACAGAAGTGTGTTTTCTGAGCTTGAAGAAGTCTATTTGATCTTTAACAGCGATAGAGTGTTTTACGTAACTATTTGTGAAAGAAAACAGTCAGACAGGAAAACCTGGATAAAACTGAAGGAAGACGGCATTGCTGAAGAACAGAAGCTGCATCGCGAAGTAATCCTCGCCGTGCCAGAATACGACCTGGCCGAAACCGAGGACAGCCTGGACTGCCTTGTCGGCTTCGATGTGTATCATGAAGGCAGCCTGCTGGGTAAAGTGGAAGACTATTTTTTCAATGGTGCCCAGGACGTTTTACAAGTCCTGGATTCCGCTGGAACGGAGTACCTGATCCCCTATGTGGATTACTACGTCGCAGCGGTTGATGCCTTGGAAAAGGCCATTCTGCTTCAAAACGCTGCCGATCTGATAGCCTTGTATCTCGACGGGATTAGCTGAACTTCCATGCCACTTTGCTTCGAGGTGCTTACACTTTTCCCAGAAGCCTTTGCTGGTTTTCTGGAAAGCAGCATCATAGCCCGGGCGCAAAAGAACCGGCTGATCGAGGTTCGGCTGAACAACTTCCGGGATTGGACCACCAACAAGCACAAGAACGTGGATGACTATCCCTATGGTGGTTTTGCCGGCATGGTTATTCAAGCTCAGCCCGTTTACGACGCCCTGAATCAGATTCTGGACAAGGGTCCGGCCCCGGTGATCTATTTTACGCCGCAGGGACGTCCGCTGAACCAGAAGATTCTGGATAGCTATTGCGCTTACGAACGCATCATTCTGCTTTGTGGACATTACAAAGAGCTTGATCAGCGGGTTCGCGATCTCTGCGTTTCGGACGAAATCTCTTTAGGCGATTACGTCCTGAGCGGAGGAGAGCTGGCAGCCATGGTCTTTATGGATGGAGTAAGCCGCTTGTTGCCTGGAGTTATCGGTGATATCGACAGTGCCAAGAGTGATTCGTTCAGCCAATCCGGCCTTGGATTTCCGTGCTACACCAGGCCGGAAATATTCATGGAGCTTACCGTTCCGGAACAATTGAAACAGGGAAATCATAAGGAAATCGCCAAATGGGCAAGTGAGCAGGCAGACAGCCTTACTCGCAGCCGGCGACCTGATCTGACCAAAAAGTAATAAATATACAACGCAGGAAGAAAGGAAACCAAACAAGCTAACCGAATACAGGATTATGCCTTAGAAAGGCTTTGTTAAATAGGCTGCAGCCTACAAATGAAGTTCATAAGCCATGGGACGCTGGGCTTAATAAACCCGTCTTTGATGTCCCATTTCTCCTGAAGGGTAGCGGTCTCCTGATTCCGAGTACATACATGGGAGGAACCCAAATGGATATTCTGCAACAAATCGGCAGAGACCAAATCAGAACCGACTTTCCAGATTACCGCGTTGGTGATACCGTGAAAGTCCACTATAAAATTAAGGAAGGCGGAAAAGAACGTATTCAGGTTTTTCAGGGTCTGGTGATCCAAAAACGTGGTGCGGGCATTTCCAAGTCTTTCACTGTTCGCAAAGTTTCCAGTGGTGTTGGCGTGGAGAGGGTTTTCCCTCAAAACTCCCCAAATATCGACAAACTCGAGATCGTCCGTCATGGCCAAGTGCGCAGAGCCAAGCTATTCTACTTGCGTAGCGCAACCGGCAAGGCGAGCCGCATCAAAGAGCGCAGAAGATTCACTGCATAGTTGCTTTACCCTCAAGCCCCTTCTTAACCATGCTTTTGTTAGGAAGGGGCTTTTTTGTGGTTAATGGTTAGTAGTTAATAGTTAATGGAGATTGGAATTTGATGGGAAGGCAGCTAAAATTACTTTGATACCCTGTCATCTGAAACCTAACCCTTAACCCCTATCCCCCAAAGGAGACAAATTGGACAAACGGTTTTTTTACAGCAGCCCTTGTGGCAAACTGCATCTGCTGATCGAAATGGAAGAAGATACCATAATGGGAATCTCTTTTTGCGCACCCCAAGAACCCAGCAGGCCTGAGAACGAACTGGAAACAGAGCTACTGCGGCAGTTGGATGCCTATTTCGAAGGCAAACTAACAGAATTTGATCTGCCTTTTTTCGCCACAGGCACAGTGTTTCAGCTATTGGTATGGGAAGAGCTGATAAAAATTCCCTGCGGCCAAACGATCACCTATGGCGAGCTGGCAGAGCGCATAGGAAAACCACAAGCTGCCAGAGCGGTTGGCTCTGCGCTTCACGCAAATCCCATCCCAATCCTCATTCCCTGTCATCGGGTAGTAGGAGCAAATGGCCAGTTAACCGGCTTTGCCGGAGGCCTTGACACCAAGCAGGCTCTTTTGGAGCTCGAAAGGAAATACAAGGCATGATCGCAGGAATTGGCAGCGACATTATTGCTGTGGCCCGCATCAAACGGGCTATGCAAAACAACGAGCGTTTTGCCAATAAAATCTTTACCGAAGTTGAAATAGCCTACTGCAATTCCAAGGCCAATCCCTGGCAATCATTCGCCGCCAGATTTGCCGCCAAGGAAGCAGTAATGAAGGCATTTAAAACAGGATGGGATGGTAAAGTGAATTGGCTGGACATCGAAGTGAAAAGCGATGTCAAAGGAGCCCCATATATAGCTCTGAAGGGAGGAGCAAAAGCCCTGGCTGACTCCAGAGCCATAACAAACATCCAGCTAAGCCTATCCCACGAAAAGGATTATGCCTTGGCCTTCGTTATTCTGGAAACATGATTTAGATTTTCGCTTATAAAAAAACCGTGGGGAACACCGGGCGGTGTCCCCACGACTTGGAGGGCATTCTATGTAGGGTCTGTAGGCTGAATACATAGTCTGAAGCCGGCTGCATTCTGTCAAGCAATATCTGCAAAATTCGCCTCATTTCGATATTTATTATATGCGATTTAGGATTTAGGCTGCCCATAGCTTCTTCTATTCAGTGAATTGTCAGCCCCAATTGCCATGCAATTTGGTTCGCTGGACATGACACTAATGGCTTGAGGAGGCATCCGATAACTTACTTAATTTTCAGAACCTTCTTGCTTAGTGTGGCAGAGCCCTGGCTAATCCGGATGTAATAAACTCCGCTACTAACCGGTTGATTATGCTCGTCCCGGCCATCCCATTCAAATGAATTTCTCCGTAGCTGGGAGAAATGCATAATCCTTTGGCCTTTCAAGTTATAGATACTAACATCCATAGGTTCAGTGTTCTGGCTCTTCAACAAGCAGTTTACCTCATTTGTAAAGGGATTGGGATAGGCAGAAAGAGCAATCTCTAAACCGGGAATTATGGTATCATCCTCTGTTTCCACACCCTGTGCCAAGGTTCCAACAAAGGAGTCATAATAGCCGTTTGCGTTAAATTCCGTTCCACCGAAATGGGTAACTCCCGAAAACTTTCCTGTAACCACGCAGTTACCGCCTGAGTTCAAAGCTATTCCGCTACCCAATCCATCACAGAATAGGGAGTTGTTTATCACCGAGCCGCTATGTTTTACCCAAGCCCAGGTTCCGTTTGCATTTATGGCGGCGCAAAGAATGTTCATGCCGAGATACGACTGAACCTGAATGTTTCCCATCGTAACGGCAGAGGAGGAAAACCCGGTTAGGTAGGAAATTCCAGCTTGCCCAACGGCCACGGACAACGATTGATCAGGGCCAGCACTCCCTCCACTAACAGCCCATAGCCAGTTATCCCCCGGATCCAGTTTTGCCATGAACAGGTCACTATCTCCATAGCTTTGTAGTGTTGTAGTGCCTATGCTGGAAGCTCCAAAAAAGTAGCCAGTCAGATAACGGTTTCCTTCCGGATCTATAGCCATTGCGGTTAGCGTTTCCGTCCCACTTGCACCGGTAGAAACTGCCGCCAGCCAGTTCAAATCGCCATCCAACCTAGCAGATAATACATCTTGCTCACCCATTGAACTAAGGTTAATATCGCCAAACTGCGCATTTATTTCGAAATTTCCACAAATGGCAATCTGTCCTGAGGGCAATAGGCCAATCCCTGTTCCAACATCATTACCGGTGCCACCACCTTTGACTGCATCTATAATCATTCCGGTATCCGCAAGCTTTACAACGAAGATATCTGTAGCTCCAGAGCTCAGCAGCGGATAGCTGCCAAAACTAACTGCATCAGAGAAACATCCAGTTAACAAGATGTTTCCGTTTGTATCGAAAGCCATGTCCAATCCCTTGTCTGAACCGGTTCCGCCGAAACTGCAAGCCCAAAGCCAGTTCCCTGCAGCATCCAGTTTTGCCAGAAAGATGTCTTCGACACCTTGGGATTCCAGGTTGATATCGCCGAACTGGAGATTTCCCTCAAAGAACCCAGTAAGGTAAGTATTCTGGTTCCCATCAGCTATTATGGCCTTTACTTCATCATTCTGAGAACCTCCGGCACAAGACAGCCATTGGCGGTTACCGGAGTTGTCAGTTTTATAAACAAAAATATCATTTCCGGTTTCTCCTTTGTTCAGACAGAGAGTTTCCTGGCTAAGGAAGGCACCCTCATAAACACCGCACACATATCTATTGCCAAGCGGGTCAAAACACAGGTCAACCCCCTGACTGCCGATTCTCTGATCCCAGGAGGAACCCAACCACGCGATTTCTCCTGTGTTATCCATCCCTGCCACATAGCTCAGATACGTGCGTGGGAAGGTATAGAAATCACCAATTGGCTGAACATCTGAATTACACCTTATTCCTCGCAGCAAACCATCATCGGTTACTGCAATCCAACTAAAAGCGTTTACTTGGCTTGTTCCCCAAACCACATTGAAACTTTCGTTCAGTTTTACAAAGAAAACGCCATGGAGTGCATCAAAATCTATTCCTTGGATGCTGAAAGGATCGGTGTATGTTCCCATGAGGTAAATATTACGGGCTGCGTCTATAGCCAGACCCAAGCCGTTTATTGTGCCAGTGTCTGGCATACTAAACACTATTGTTGGTTCAGAAGAGCCATTTAGCTTGTAAATCTTCATGTTTTGTACAGAGTAGTTGCTATTGGATAATAAATATACGTTTCCCTGGCCATCCTGAACTATAGTCCTTGGAACTGAGCCCACTTCGCAGCTATAAGCCCAACCGACATTACCAGATGAATTATAATAAGCCACGAAGTCCATGTGATAGTAGCCAGGCTCCGGTAAATAAAAGGATCCGATAGTTACGTCTTCCAAGGCCTCTCCAACCACATAGCAGCCTCCAGAGTTATCAGCACGAATAATCTCTCCAGAAACAATACTTCCCCCAGAAGCGCGCTGTGCCCATATCCAAGTCCCGGATGCATTTAGTTTGGCTACAAACATATCACTGTAACCAACATCATGCATGGAGTATGGGCCAATGTAGTTTTGTCCCCAATCCAGCTCTCCGGTTATAAAACAGCTTCCGTCTGGTCCAGTAGAAAAATCTTGCATGATCCTTACATGGCCTACATTGGTAATCCAGAGATACTCCCCTTGGGGACTCAGTTTTGCTATAATATAATCACACCAGTCATATGGTTCAAATTCATATTCTTCCAATACTATGGGGTCCAAGTATTTAGCCATGAAATATATATTCCCACTAGCATCGGTTCCGAGATCATCAATAATCACGTTATCGGCAGAGATTTGCTTCACCCATAAGGTTCTGCCTTCAGCGTCATGCTTACAGATATATGAACTGCCCCATGATCCAGACATGGGGGCTACATAGCTCTCGCCGATAAAACATGATCCATGAACATAATGACCGGATATTGTATTATCCTGATTATCGGTAACTATCTCAACAATACTTGATACAAATTGAGTGCTTTCCTGGAGTTGCTCGGTGCCAATCCAACCGGGATTCAATCCAAAACAACCTACTGCAATCATAGATAATGCAGAAAGACAAAGGCGGTAAATACAGGTATCCATAATATACTCCTTTCATTTATCGTAGTGTTGCAAGTTTTAATCCAATACAGAGAATATTATCCATTGCAAGTATAGATTTTTTTAGATCGAGTGTCGTCCTTCACTCTTAGCTTAACCGGATTCCTTGGACGCATTAACTTCTCATATCTATATCTAACATCACAATAAGTAGCTCTATTCTCTTTTTTTTTGGCTAGGCCCGCTTTCTATGATCACATATCCTCATATATTACGAGTTATCCACTCTTTCTCAGTTTGTGTTTTATGGTTCATGTCCTCAAACTGTTTCGAAACTCCACAGAGGAAGAGTGTCTGGTCTTTGTTTGTATTCCGTAGGAAGGTCCGAATGCATTGGGAGTGAGCTAATAGGTGGGTCAGAATGCAATGGGAATAAGGTAATCCCAAGAGGGGTTTCTCACCATAGGCGGCGGATTAAACCACCGCCCATGGTGACAAATACTCTGAAGAGGATTTGGTGAATCTGATTATCAGGATGTTAACATGGTCTTTGCATATATATTATAAGAAAAGTGCTATCGCCCGAAGCCTGTTTAAGTGCCCATATAGTATAACTCGTCCATTAAGTCCATATTGTCCATAACGTCCATAGCAGTCCAAAAAATCCAACACTTTGCCTTTACTGAGATCGCCATCATACCGGAGTCATACCGCATGACCATCCGGTATGACTCCGGTATGATAGGGTGATCAGGGGTAGCTCCGTCCTCTCGATGGAGAAATGAAATGGTGATATGATTAAAGGTTCCAAGTTTCAGGACTTGACTGGTGGGAAGAAGATTGGAGTGGTTGGTCTATCCCTAAATCACTTATCAAAAGCAGAAGGCGGGTTATTGATAACCCGCCTTCTTATCTACTTATCTTGCAGTTTAGTGATGTTTGTGGGTTACTTCCTCGGTTACCTGTCCGGTATAAACCGAGCGTTTGAAGTAGTGGGTATGCAGCAATTTATGAGCCAACGGGGAATTGGGTGAGCCCAAGAAGCGTTCATAAATGCGGGTTACTTCGGGGTTATGGTGCGATTTACGCACAGGCAGGTTGCGGTCTTCTTCGTAGAGGGCAAGGCCGCGACGTGCTCTGGAAGCGATGTCGTTTCCATAGGGCTGTCCACCGCCACCTACGCAACCGCCGGGGCAAGCCATAATCTCGATGAAGTGCCAGGGTGATTCACCTTTGGTTTTCAGGCCTTCGCGCACGGCATCCATCACCTTGCGGGCATTGGACAGACCATGAGCCACGGCAACCCTAAGGTCGCCAAATCCGGGCACTGGGATGGTGGCTTCTTTTACGCCTTCAAGGCCACGCACACCCTGGATGTCGATGGCTTCCAGTTCCTGTCCGGTTACCAGGGTATAGGCACTGCGGATCGCCGCTTCCATCACTCCACCGGTTGCGCCAAAGATGGTTCCGGCACCGGTGTAGAAGCTCATGCCTTCGTCGGCATCTTCATCTTTAAGGTTGGCAAAATCCACTCCGGCTTCCTTGATCATGCGGATAAATTCGCGGGTGGTGAGCACGAAGTCAGTATCCTGAAATCCGCTGTCGCGCATTTCGGGACGGCGGGCTTCGAATTTTTTGGCAGTGCAAGGCATAATGGCCACAGACACTATCTTGGCGGGATCAATGCCGCGTTCCTGAGCATAATAAGTCTTGCTAAGCACACCAAACATGCTCATCGGGCTTTTGGCGGTGGAAACGCAATCGGCCAAATCGGGATAATAGGTTTCCATAAATTTGATCCAGCCAGGGGAGCAAGATGTGATAAGCGGGCGTTTTTCGCCGGCTTTCAGCTTGGTTACGCATTCCGTGCCTTCTTCCATAATTGTAAGGTCGGCCGTGAAATTGGTGTCCATCACGCTGTCGAAGCCGATTTTACGCAAGGCTGCATACATCTTTTTGGGAGTTACGCTGCCCAGAGGCATGCCAAATTCTTCACCCAAAGAAACACGGATGGCAGGTGCTTCCTGCACGATCACATGCTTTTCGGGGTCAAGGATGGCTTCCCAAACCGCATCGATTTCGCTGCGTTCACGCAGTGCGCCGGTGGGACAATATACTGTGCATTGACCGCAATTAACGCAAGGGCTGTTAGCCATGCCATTGGAAAAAGCGGTATCCACATGGGCATCGATACCCCGGTCGCTGAAGGTGAGAGCATAAACGGTTTGCACTTCGTTGCAAACGGTGATGCAGCGTCCGCAAGCAATACACTTGTTAACGTCGCGGATAATGGACAGGCTGCTGGTGTCCACCGGTTTCTTTTCCAATATACAGGGTAAGGCGTCCGGATCAACACCGAGGTTATTGGACAGGGTTTGCAGTTCGCATTTATTGTTGGCTGCACAGGTGGGGCAAACCACATCATGGTTGGAAAGAATCATTTCCACCAAAGTTTTGCGGTAGGAACGAAGCTTTTTGGTATTTGTGGTGATTTTCATACCTTCGGCCACGGGAGTGCAGCAGGCACGTTTGGGGCTTGGATTTCCAGCCACTTCCACAACGCAGACTCCGCAATTTGCCGTAGGAGGCAAGTCGGGATGATAGCAAAGCCGGGGAATATGAATCCCATATTTATCTGCGGCTTCGATGATGGTCATGGTATCCGGAACTTCCAGATGATGACCGTCGATAAAGACGTTGACTGTTTTAGCCATAATCTAATATCCTCTTTTATCTTACTTTTTTGTTATTGCGATGAATTCATCACGGAAGTTCTCGATGGCGCTGCGAATGGCCATGATAGGCGATTGGCCCAAGGCACAGAATGAAGTCTGCTGCATGGTTTCGGCAATGGTTTGCATCAGTTCCACATCTTCCATGGTGCCTTCGCCTTTTTTGATCTTGGTGATAAGCTTGTAAAGCTGCTGAGAGCCATTGCGGCAAGGAGCGCATTTTCCACATGATTCATGGCGGAAGAAACGCAGAATGCTCCACAGCATGTCCACGATGCTCTGATGTTCATTCATCACCAGAATGGCACCGCTTCCCAGCACTGCGGCATACTGATTCAGGCTGCTGAAGTCCATCTTTACGTCCAGCAAACGGTCGGGCAGGATCACGCCTGCTGCTCCGCCCACCAGGGCTGCTTTGAACTTGAAACCTTTCTTCATGCCGCCGGCATATTCGTTGATGATCGTTCTCAGGGTGGTTCCCATATCCACTTCGCAAAGACCCGGATGTGCCACGTCGCCCAAGATGGTGTAAACCTTGGTTCCTGTGCACTCAGGGGTTCCATGCTTCAGATACTCGTCCGCACCTTTGGCGATGATGAAGGGAACGTTGGCCAAAGTTTCCACGTTGTTTACAACAGTGGGAGCTTTCCAAAGACCCTGCACACCAGGGAAGGGTGGTTTCCAGCGAGGATTTCCACGATTGCCTTCCAGGGATTCGATCAGGGCAGTTTCTTCACCGCATACGTAGGCTCCGGCACCGATCTTGATCTCGATGTCGAAATCAAAGCCGCTTTCGAAGATATTCTTTCCCAGGATGCCATATTCACGGGCTTGCTGGATGGCCTTTTCCAAACGGGCAATACAGAGCTTGTATTCGCCACGGATATAGATATAGCCTTTGCTGGCACCTACGGCCCGGGCACAAATCATGATGCCTTCGATGAGCTGATGCGGATCGCCTTCCATGATCAAACGGTCTTTGAAGGTGCCGGGTTCGCCTTCGTCGGCATTAACCACAACAAACTTTTGCGGAGCTGTGAGCGGAGCAGTAAAGCTCCATTTTACTCCAGCCGGAAAACCTGCACCACCGCGGCCACGCAGACCGGATTTTTTTACTTCGGCGATGATCTCTGCTGGCTGCATCTGGGTTAAGGCCTTTTCCAAGCCTTCATAGCCCCCTGCTCCGATATAGTCATCGATGCTTTCCGGATCGATGATGCCGGAATTGCGCAATACGATTCGGTTTTCATAATCGAATTTGGGGCTGAATTTACCTGCGGTATCCAGCATCAAACGCTTTACAGGACGTCCCTTCAGGAAATGTTCTGCGACGAGCTCGGGAATGTCTTCGGTTTTCACGGCTTCATAATTGATGTTTTCCGGATAAACCGTAAGGCAGATGCCACGGCCAAAGAAACCAAGAGGACCAGTTTCCAATACATTGATCTCTTCGGTAAGGCCGGTTTTGGCAAGCTCATTGCGTAATGCGGAGATAAAAGCCTGCACTCCTGCTGCTACGGAAGTCTCGTTGATCGAGACGAGGACATGGCTGCGGAAATACTTCATTTTGTCCCCCTGATTTTGGCAAGGATTTCATCCACTTTCTCTTCGGTCAGATCTCCGTAAACATCTTCGTTGATCATCATTACCGGAGCGTTTCCGCATACTCCCAGACATGCACATAATTCCAAGGTGAACTGGCCGTCCTTGGTGGTTTCGCCGATTCCAACGTTCAGGGTGTTTTTCAGCTTGCGCAGGATGTTTTCGGAGCCCTTTATGTAGCAGGGCGGCGATTCGCAAAGACGAATGATGTTTTTACCGCGTGGGCTGGTGCTATACATGGTATAAAATGTCAGCACGCCATAGATGTGATTGGCTGGAACATTCAAATATTCCGCCACAGCATCAACGGCCTCGGGTGAAATGTAGTGCTGGGGATGGGTATCCTGAATCTCGTGGAGAATCTGGATCAGGTTATCTTTGTTGGGAGCGTATTTCTGGCAAATTTCCTTATACATCTCTTCCCCTTTATTCATCGTGATGGTTTATGGCTTTGGCTTCCTCTTCACGCTTTGCCGCTACTTCGGGATGCATGCCGGGAACCTTGGACACGGCTTTCACGGGGCACACATCCAGGCAGTTTCCGCATTTTACGCAGGGCAATTGGTGAATGGTATATTTCTCTTCCCGACTGCCAGAAATGCAGCTAACCGGGCATTTGCGTGCACAGAGTGAACAACCGATGCAGCGATCCTTGTCGATGCTGTAGTGCATCAGATCAGGGCAAACCTTGGTGGCACAGCTCTTGTCGCGAATGTGGGATTCATATTCATCGCGGAAATAGCGGATCGTGGACAACACCGGATTGGGAGCAGTTTGTCCCAAACCGCAAAGCGAAAGCTTCGAAATTGCTTCGCCCAAACGCTGCAATTCCTCAATGTCGCCTTCTTTGCCTTTCCCGTCGGCAATGCGTTCCAGTATCTCCAGCATCTGTTTCAGGCCGATACGGCAAGGACTGCATTTTCCGCAGGATTCGTCCACGCAAAAATCCATGAAAAACTTGGCTACGTTGACCATGCACTTTTCATCGTTCATCACGATAACACCGCCGGAACCCATCATGGCACCGCGTTCTTTCAGGCTTTCGTAATCCACCGGCACATCCAGGTGTTCCACAGTAAGGCAACCGCCGCTGGGTCCGCCAAGCTGCACGGCCTTGAACTTATGGCCGCCGATCATACCACCGCCAACGTCGAAAATCATCTCGCGCAGGGTGATGCCCATGGGCACTTCCACCAGGCCTGTATTGCGGATGTCGCCGGTGAGGGCAAACACCTTGGTGCCTTTGCTGGTTTCGGTTCCCATTGAGGCAAACCAG